>CAXBPH010000381.1:0-5264 GCA_963977445.1 uncultured bacterium
GACACGACTACACAAGTTTTTGGCAATGAAGTACAGATTACAGATTCGGGCGTTACAGCCCATCGATACCTAAACGCACTCGTTCAAATTGGCGGGCTCTTCGGAGATATCTTGACCGCTCCGTTTACGTATCTGGAGCGATGGGACTACCGGGCCATACCTATCCCCACCACCGTCAACCGGCGTTGCAGTCAGATTGCCATGGGCAATGCAACTTCACCGGCAGGACTCACCTATTTCCTGGGTCCACTATGGGCTGGCCCCACATATGGATTCTATGACGAGGACCTCACCAATCTTCCGTCTCCTTTTGCAGGCTTGACCGTATTCGAATCCGGTTTTGCACTGGTTTACCCAGACTTTTTCGCGGCCAATGATCTCGGACAATCCGTTTTTCATGTGCAATACGAGGGACAAGACAGCTTCGTAATGTCTTCCAGCCCAGGCAACAATCTTATTGCCCCGTTGGACGGCAATGTGCTTGATGGAACGGGGGGGGGTAATCGGCTTAATTGCCAGCTTTCAAACACGGGCCACTTCGTTTTCAACGGGGGTTCTTCAGGCGTTACTGGCATCTGGAAGGCTTCGCTCGGTTTTCAGGGCGGCGTGGTGGCCTTCTATGGAGAGGAGCCCGGTCAGTTTTCAACGCTTGGAGCCCAGCCCGGCATTGCGCCGACCGGGACTGGCGTGGGTTTTTTCGGTACTCCAGTTCCACTGACCGGGGCAGACCAAGAGGGCCTCTATTTTTCGTACATGGATGATGCCCCCATCAAGATTGCCGGGATCTCTGGCAATGGGCTGCTTGAGCCCGGCGAATCTCTTGTTCCGAACCCGAGCGAACCGGGCGAACTCATAGATCAGGGGCCATTCGTTAGTTTCGACTCCACCAAACCGGTATTTCTCGTTGAAGCTCTCTTTGAAACAGACACTATTTTCGACGTGTATTTTTTTGGCGAACGCCGCCAGCCCCGGAGCTATGGATTTCAAAACATCCGTATTCGAGTGCAGCGTGTGCCGGGTACAGAGGGGGGATTAGCGACGGCCTTAGTCTCACAGACCTATAATTCGATCTTGAACGAGGGTGATTTTCTTCCGGGCATGGAAGGTCTTGTCAATAGAATCGTGGCGGGTGATCCCGTAACTGAGCAAGGACAGGTTGCCCTCTATGTAGAGACCAGAACCGGAGAGAAAGCGATTGTCCGGCTCAGCACCGATCTCTCCGGGCTGGGTCGGGTGGTGATGGAAGGGGGGATTCCCATGACCGGAAATCTCACCTATTCGGAAAACGAAACAGAGTCGAGGGATCCGCGCATTGAAGTTTTTGCATACGAAGTGCGGGACGACAACCTGACCATCGGAAAGCTTGGACAGGCGCAGCGGTTGGGCCGCAATGGCACCTACGCAATACCGGAAGAGCTTCGGAAGAAGCTGGAAGGCGATCCGAATTACGCTGATCGAGATATCGGCGTTCTGGCACAGGTAGTCTATCGGGACCCTGGCCGTGAAGCCGTCGCCATCCAAAATGGAGAGGCCTATTATCCCGAGATACTCACTTACTTTCCCGAGAACGACCCACTGCTGCCCCGAAAGGAGAGCATCACTGGGACCGAGACTATAATCGTACCGTATCCCGTCGTCCTTCAAGCTGGTGTCTTTTCTGGTGTTGGCGGTTGGGAGCGTATGGGAGACTTCCTACGATTGAGCGCTCCGGTGGAGTTTGAGACCGAACCAGATCCGGCCGATCCTCATGTCGTAGACGGGACAGTGCTCGCCTATTCCGAAACAAAGTACGATCAAAAGCTTCCTCCTTTCATGACATTTACGATGCCGTCCAGCTCTATTTCCGGGGAGCGTGTTGAATGGGGATATAAGCACGGGCTTCCGCTATTTCCATCCAGGCACGACTTAAACGCAACCCTTTTGGATGGGCTCATGGCCCGCACAAGAAATACACTACGAGCATTGGTCACCCCGGCCGAGGCATCTCGAGTTCCTGTCAATTTGCTCGCACATAGCATGGGTGGCCCGATCACCCGTTCGTGGCTGGTAAAACATGACGGCAACCTGGTGAATTCCTACATTTCCTATGACGGAGTCCACTGCGGTACAGAATTCAAATCGGAAGTGCTGTCTTTGATAGTTCCTGACCTTATTAAGATGGGGATTCTCAGTGTCTTTGTTGGCGGCTTCAGCGAACAGCGAATGAATGGGTCTGTAATTAACTTCTTCGATCGAGAATTGGCAAGTGGGCCCGGCTGGAACGACGCCCGCTATTACGCTTCGTCTCAGGCATTGTTTCTTACTTCCACACGGAGGGACGTGTTCGATCAGCTCGATCTTGTTTATCCAAACTTCAGTGCATTGGGTGTTGGTAGAAAAACACTGGTAGGGCCCAATTGGCATGGCGGCATCCCGGATGCCATTTCCGCTGCTCAACTGTTGGGGGACCTGACGACGGACCCAAAGAAGCTCCTGAAACTGAATGCCGTATTGAATTGGGCATCTGGATTTCTGGTGACTCCGGACGGCCCTCGGATTCGTGTGACGGCTGGCTATGAAGGGAAGGTGTTTTCCGCCGAAGATCCTTCCGAGATTTCGGTCGGACACTCGATTCAGAATGATGTTCAAACTATTATTGATACCGGTATATATATGGCATCGGGCAACCGACCCGGAGGGACGTTGCCTGCGAGTCCAGACCTGGATCTGATCTATCATCCGGAATACGGGCGACTAGAATTTCTGCAGTCCAAGGCTACGGGCCCGGCGGAGTTAGACGAGCAGCCAACCCTCACCGGCTCGATTTATTACCGGATTGACCTTTCTGGCGGAACTACTGTACCCATACCTCTTACAGTGGATGCGAGTGAGAAGATTCACGTGGTTGGTCTGGCCACCGAGGGCGCGATTTCAGTGATAATGAGGAATGCTGAAGGGGAAGTCACAACACCTTCAGAAAGCGGCACGAGTGATGTCGGGCTGCATGTTGTCGCATTGCAGTACGATGACATTGCCGCCGGGTCTTACTCGATCGAGGTAACTCCTGGGAACGGTGAGATTCTCGGGTGCGAAATTGCAGTCGTTTTGTCAGACCCGAGGTATCTTCTGCCCGGTTTGAAACCCTATGAAGATGGCGATACGAGCCTTGGGCTTCGGGCGGTGTTGGTAGGGGAGGAGGGCGCGACCCTGGTGCCCGAGAGTGGAAGCATCGAGGTCGTTGCTATCAACCGCGCCATCGATGAGGAATTCAATATCACGCTGCTTGACGACGGATTGAGCGGCGATGGGGTTGCCCAGGACGGTATCTTTGGCGCGGCGGTGCCTGGGGTGAGTCAATCAGGCACCTTCGAGATGCTCGGCCTGGGTACGTTTACATTGGGTGGGCAGACGTTTCAACGGGGCTTCAAGCAGGATCTGCTTATAGAGAACAGTGAGGCAGCGCTGCAAAGTATCGATGCGCCCGTTTTCGTGGACACCGATAACAGCGGGAAGTCGGATGGCATGGAACTGACCTTCCAGGTATCAAGCGACCGGGCCGGTGAGTTCATGCTGTCGATGAACCTTACCAACGATGCAGGCGATGTGCTGGACCACATCAATCACGGGTTCACCATACATGAAGCCTCGGAAGATTTTTCTTCAATGCTCCTGGTTGATTTGATGCCTTTTGTGTCTGCAGGTGAACATGGGCCGTGGATTCTGAAAGACGTTACGCTTTTCGCCGACGAGACGACCACACGGTTAGATTCCCTTGAGTCCTTTTCTCTCGGGGGTATTCAACCCGGCAATTTTGATAATCCGCCTGCACCAGAGGTGCTTGAAGTCATTCGCGTTGTAGGCGCTAGCGGCACGGAGTTGCGCTACCGGCTCCGGGGCATGAATCTAAACCTGGTGCAAGCGGCTCGATTCGGAGAGACCGAGGCAATTATAGAAGCGGGCGGCGATCCGCACTTCCTCGAAGTGATTACCAGTAGTGTGGGTGGGACAGTAACCCTGGAAACGTCATGGGGGACGATCGAAATCGATGGGACGCTTTTTAATGTGCCCGAGGTAAGTTTTCTCCAAGCTTCAATCCTGTCAGGAGAATTGGAGGAAGGCAAACGACTCTCGTTGAAGATATACCTGAGTGATCCCCCGGTCGCACCCGTGACGGGGCGGCTGCTACTCGAATCAGGCGACTCAAGTGTCGTGATCGCGAAAGGAGAAGAATTTACGATCACACCGGAAAACTGGCGGGACGGAATCGATGTCTTGCTTCGTGCACGTGAAGATGATGACATGGAGGATGGGCTAGCTGAGTTTAGTGTGGTGGCGGATGATACGTCGATAATTCCCTGCGCTTTCTCCGTCACGGTGAAGGACAACGATGTCTTGCCTGATCCCGCATTCTCGGTATCCCCTTCGACCATCTATGTGCCGGAGGGCTCCTTCCGGGATATCCAGGTTTCATTGACGTTGGCCCCAGAGAGCCTTATCGATGCAGAGCTCGTTGCCCTCACCGGGGACGCAAACTTAACGGTGCAGTCTGGCTCGCCGTTTAGCTTTCCGGCCGGTGGGGCGGCCTCTGTGGCCACGGTACGTATTGCCGCGGCGGAGGATGGCGACAGCCTGTCAGGAACGCGCACCTTCGCCATACGCCAGACGAATGGTACTACATTCCCTGAATTGCAATTTGACATCCACGAATTGGACAACGACAACCGTATCCTCGTTGGCGGAACCCTGACAGAAGACACGTTTTGGAATGACACCACGCGGGTGTATGAACTGAGCTCAACCGTTGTGGTGCCAGAAGACGTTACTCTGACGATAGGACCAGGCACGATTGTGCTAGGTCCTTCGGGGAATGTTGCGATCAATACAATTGGGACATTGGTGGCAGACGGAGCAACGTTCATCCTCAACACACAGTTGAACCAATATGCCGACAACTTCAGCGTCGTCTTTCCCGGAATCCGTGTTCAGAACGGGGCGAGTCTTTCGCTGACCGGGTGTACGGTGTTGGCCAAGGAGGTCAGCGGTTATTCGAGCAGCTACTGGAATAATGCTGGGTACAGTTGGCAGTCGGCGACGGTATGGATGGAAGAGGGTGCCAACGTTACTGTGGATGACTGTGCGTTCGAGTCCCTGAACGAGTTGGAGGGTGCCCGGACCACCTTCGGTATCCGTTCCGCAGCCGGTGGCTCACTCGTTGTGCGTAACAACACTACCTTCTCCAGTTTCCGGGCGGGCATCTATTGGGCACCAAATACGGACCTGCTGGG
>CAXBPH010000382.1:0-5257 GCA_963977445.1 uncultured bacterium
TCGTCAAAGCCCTGGATGGTCTTGTCGGCGGAAAAGGCGCTGCTGGCACCCAGCACACCCGCGCCTATAGAAAGTTGACGCAGGAAACCGCGTCGTGAATTCGATTGCATCTTGATTGCACTCCTTAATTTTTTCGTCAATGAATCGCCTGGCCCAATGCTATTCGAGCCGCAGGGGCGTTCACACCGATTTATACTGGGGGATCTTCAGGGTTTCGCCGTCTTTCAAGGCCGACTGATGCGCCACGACGCCAGCGACCGTCATATTCAATCCCCAGGCGATATCCACCAGGGGTTTGCGATTTTCCAGAATGGCGTGTACGAACTCTTCCGTCAGGTACCCGTGCGATCCGCCATGACCGCCCGCACTCATACCGGGAGGCAGGGGGGCTTTTTTCAAGGCGTTGGCGTCCAACTCACTGAGTCCCTGAAAGGCCGTACCGGTCATAGAACCCTTATCGCCGCGCACCCGACCCATTTCACCACCAAAGCCGGGCGTATCCCAACTTACGGTCATGCGGGACATGCCACCACCACTGGTGCGGAACAAGGCGACTTCCGTGCCAAAGGGATTTTTAAAGACGTTGTTTTCCGGCTTCAGGTGATCGACCACACTCGGGATGCCCATGCAGGAAACCTCGGTGAAGCTTTCGCCCGTCACGCAGACGTGGTAGGCGTTGGAGTGGGTCGGATACCACTGGGGTGGCAACCCCGTGCGCCATTCCTTATACGCATCAAGGGGGGTACCGAAGTAGTGGTAGTACTCCCCTTCCGAATAAACGAGACGGCCCAGATTGCCCCCCTCATAGGCTTTCCGCATGGCGAAGCAGTCGTCCTTGAAGGCAGAGGTCTCGTTGAGCTGGTAGGTCAGCCCGGTCGTCTTCACCATCTCGTACAGGGCGTCCGCATCTTCGAGGGACCCAAATACGGAAGGCACGGCACAGACGACGTGCTTGCCGTGCTTAAGCACTTCCATGCAATGCTTGAAGTGGCTGGGCGCATCCGTCGCCACATACACCGCCTCAATGCTATCGTCCTTGACCAACTCCTCAAGCGAAGGATAGGTCTTCTCACACCGACACGCCTTCGCCAGTTCCGCGCAGCGATCAGGAAACAGATCACTTACCGCCACGACTTCTACATTCGGGTGATCCTGGTAGCCAAAGGCGGCGCCGAAACGACACACACCATAGCCCACGATACCAAAGCGGATCTTTCTGTCCGACACCGGTTGCCATACGGCGTTTTCTTGTACCGTCGTCTTCGTATCATCAAAGCCCTGGATCGGCTGGTCTGCACCGAAGGAACTGTGGGCACCCAGAATACCCGCGCCCATGGAAAGTTGACGCAGAAAACCGCGCCGTGAATTGCTAGCCATTATGAATACTCCTTGATAAGATTAAGGCCGCTCGTCGCGGTGTACATGACAGGAATTGCATCACCCGAAGGTGTAATGAGGAATCTTTAATAACTCCCCGTCTTTCTTCGCTGACTCGTGGGCCACAATGCCGCACACGGTCATATTGAGACTCCAGGCGATATCCACCAGGGGCTGACGCTCCTGGAGAATGGACGTCACAAACTCATCCATCAAATAGCCGTGGGAACCACCGTGGCCACCTGCGGGCACGCCGGGAGGAAGGGGCGGCTTGGCCAATTCGATGCCGGTGATATCTTCCAGCCCCTCGTATTTCGTACCGGTCATAGACCCTTTGTCTCCGCGCACACGGCCCACTTCGCCGTGAAAACCAGGCGTATCTTTGCTCATCAGCATGCGGGACATGCCGCCACCACTGGTGCGAAACAACGCGATCTCCGTGCCAAAGCGGTTGTCATAGGTATTCTCGCCCGGCAACAAATCAGGGCGGGTGCTGGGAATGCCCATGCAGGAGACTTCCGTATAGTGCTCCCCCGTAACGCCGATGTGGTAGGCCGTCGAATGGGTCGGGTACCAGAGGGGCGGACATCCAATACGCCAGCCTTTGTAGGAGTCGATGGCCGTATCGACGTAGTGGTAATACTCCCCTTCCGTGTAGACCATGCGCCCGAATTTTCCGGCGTTGTAGAGCTTCCGCATGGCATAACAATCGTCGCGAAAGGTAGACGTTTCAAACATCATGTAGTTCTTGCCAGAATTCTTCACCGCCTCAAAGAGGGCATCACCATCTTCCAGCGAACCCCACGTAGCGGGCACCGCAACGGCCACGTGCTTTCCGTGATTGAGCACTTCAATACAGTGTTGGGCGTGGTGGGCCGCATCGGTGGCGCAGAAAATAGCTTCGATACTATCGTCTTTGACCATCTCTTCCAACGACGGATAGGTCTTCTCGCAACGGCAGGCCTTGGCGAGCGCGGCACAACGATCGGGAAAGAGGTCACTGACGGCGACGATTTCCACGTTGGGGTGATCCTGAAAACCAAAGGCCGCGCCGAATCGACACACCCCATAGCCCACGATACCAACGCGCACCTTGCGGTCGGACACAGGCTGCCACTGCGCCCCGTCCTGGACATTGGTCTTCGTCTCGTCAAAGCCCTGAATGGGTTTATCTGCCGCGAACGCCATAGTACCAGCGCCAACCAGCCCTGCGCCCATGGACATTTGTCGTAGGAAACCACGTCGTGAATTTTGTGCCATCGTATTCGTGCTCCTCGTTACGTTGTATAGTCGCTATTACTTTAGGAGTGCGGACTTTCCTGTCCGCAACAATACCGGCCCAAGACCGATTGGTCACGCAGGTCACACCTCGTGACTCGCGCGTCTTCTTTCAAGACGGTGCGCCTTGTGCCGGGTAAGAAAACCCGCCCTCCCATAGTTATTTCTAAGAACGGGCACCCTCAATCCCCGCAATCAATCGGGCACTGTTACCGTAAAACATCTTCTCTACGCCATCCGCACCGACACCCACTTCCGCGCAGGCATCTTTCAAGGCCCGCAACGCTTCATACATATACAGTGTATACCCTGCTTCAATTTCTGGCGACTCCCGTTCCTTATTGAAAAAGAAGTCGTGGCTTGTCCGGTTCGTATAGGTCCGCCCTTCCCACTGGCGACGTCCCCGCATATAAAAAATGGGGTTGTCCGTGCCATAGAGAATGCGATCCGGGCCAATGTGCTCCAGCGCGTATTTGTGTACCGCCGGATTGAGCACCGCCGAATTGTCGAAATAGAGCCCCTCGTCTTCCGCCAGCGGCGCGAGCCCCTCTTCCGCGTGGGGCAAGGTATAGCTTCGACCGAAATGGGCGATGACCAGCTTTATGTCGGGGTAGCGCTTCCGAATCTCCTGGATTTCACGGATATTATCGGGATGGGCCAGACGTCCCGCTTTGGGCACGTGCAACGTCACCCAGCCACCGCGATCGTTGATGACTTCCAACTGATGATGGGGTAGGAAATCGAAAATGCTCGCCTCGATATAGCGGTCACGGGAGAGGGCGTCATAGCCGATGAGGGAATAGTAAATCTTTACGCCGATACAACCGGGGTGATCGAGCCACCAGGCAACCTGTTCCGCGCACCACGTGGGACGAATCACCGCCAGAGTCTTCCAACCCCGCGCAGCCGCTTTCACCATGAGGTCTTCGTTGGCGCCCTCAATTTCCCAACTCAGGCTGGGTACAACAAAGGCAACACAGCTTACATCGCGATCGGGGTAGACGGTGGCATAGCTTTCCTGCAGGGATTGGGCCTCCTCTCCATGGGAAAGTTCGTTGACCCAATAGTCACGCCGCATCTCTTCCGTGATGGTCTCAATCTTAAAACGCGGGTCCGCACTATGGACATGGCCGTCGATAATCTTCCGGGGCACCCAGTCCTCCAGGTGCTCGGCCCAGAAGGCCCGGTCAACATCGGTATAGGTATATACGTGGTGTATGGGAATGTCAGTCATTATTGCTCCTGCGTGATTTGTTGCGTTGTCTTTCGGGGAACAATGCTCCTGGCGCGACCTTCTGCCGCAACCAAATTAATCTGGGTATCGTCATCCCCGCAAACGCGGGAAACCAGTGCATTACTTTCATGTCTGCGAGCCAACCCTGGCTCCCTCCGTGCGGGACTATTGATTTAGGCCAACCGCACGACAAAGAACTGTTTTACCTTGCTAATCTTGGCGGCACGTCATTCCCGCGCACGCGGGAATCCAGAGGGTACCCTCGATTGCTGTGTTCGCGTTGCTGGATCCCCGCGTTCGCGAGGATGACGGCCACCTATTTTATTCTACTTTTTTTGCTTTAGGTGGCCAAATCGTCCGCGACAATTCAGAGTATTATTTCATTCGTGTACATTTGTGTCCATTCGTGGTTCAAGTTTCTCGTACCGGCAGTTTACCGCGCCGTGTCCCTGTAGTCCCTTCACCCATCATCAAAAGACCAGTCCCGAAAAGGCGATGGCCAAAGCAACAATCAGGCCCGCAAAAACAAGCCACCAGGTGATCACGCTGTTATACCAGCGCGTACCCAGATCCTCGCCGAGACGCAGGGATTTCCAGTCAATCATCAGGCTCTGATCGACCTGCTCCGGTCGGGGCGGTGCCGTCATCAGGCTCACCACAACGCAGACCACCGTACAAAAGAGCCAGTTGAGTATGGCCTGATTCGGAAAGGGCTCAATCCACGCCGGGTGACTCGGAACATACTGGACGTAAATCTTCATCAAAATACCCAGCGCAAAACCTGAAAACACGGCCGTGGTCGCGCCCTTGGCATTGATTCGCTTGAAGAGAATACCCAGCAGGAAGACCGCAGAAAAGGGTGGTGCGAAGAAGGCATACAGCGATTGAATATAGACAAAAAGTCCGCCGCCCAGTTTGCCAATGAAACAGGCCAGCACCATGGCCAACACAAGAAGCGAGGCCGAGACAATGACACCCACCCGCACCAGTCGTTGTTGGTCAGCGTCGGGCACGAAAATGCGTTTGTAGAAATCCAGCGTCACGATGGTGGCCGAAGAATTCAGCACCGAGTTTACCGTGGATTGAATGGCACCAAAAAGAGCAGCCAGGAACAGACCCCGCAGCCCAATGGGCACCAGCGTTTGCAACATATGGACATAGCCCTTGTCCGCCTGCCCGGGCACGTCTTCCCAGGGTCCCAACAGGACTTCCGGGTATTTCGCGAACAGAATCAATCCCGGCAACACAACGATAACCGGCATGAGCACCTTAAGCAATCCGGCGAAGACGATACCCATGCGGGCGTCGTAGGTGCTGCGCGCGCCCAGTACCCGCTGAATCATGAACTGATTCAGCACGTTGTACCAG
>CAXBPH010000383.1:0-5233 GCA_963977445.1 uncultured bacterium
GAACAGGATATCAACGCGCGCCTTTGTGACACCCACGGTTTTGGCATACGCCTCAAGCCGAGTCAGGCGGTTGGCCCAAGGCTCGTCCAGGCACTGGATCGTATCCTCAACGAGGACGGCTTCGCCGAATCGGCGCGTGGTTTTGCGAAGCGCATCGAAGAAACCCCAGGTGCCCAGCGTGCTGCCGACGTAATCCTCGAGAACGCTCCCCAAAAAAACTGAGCAGGCTCTTCCATGAACAGCCTGCTTTCATTCACTACTCAGGGAACGGTGCAGCCGATTTTGCCGAGCACAAATGCACCCATAAGCTCCCCCGCTGCGCTCCTCCGCGTATAGGTGGCACCCTTATGATGTCGACGTAAATCTTCGCCAATTTGATACCACAACGAGCACGTTGACCCCGGTCGATACTATGCGACCAGAGCGCTCAGCCTTCGCCTTCGCCGTCACTTTGTCGCCGCTTACGACGCTTCTTCTGCTTCCGTATTTTTTCCTGGCGGAGAGCTTCGGGACTTTTCTTGCCCAGCGTCTCTTCTTCCACGAGTTCACAAAGACGACGACGGGCAAAAAAACGATTCAGGGCCTGGGAGCGTGCTTCCTGAACCTTAACCTCCAGGCCGGAGGGCGTGTGCATCAATTGAACACAGGAAGCGGTCTTGTTGATCTTTTGTCCCCCCGATCCACTTCCCCGAATGAACGATTCGACGAGGTCCTCTTCCCGAATCTCACACGCCGTCATGCGGCGGGCCAGTTCCGCTTCTTTTTGTGGCGTTACGCCAAATCGGGGCATGAGTCACTCCATGATGCTGGTCCGGCGTCGCGTGATGTGTTCATCGGGAGACTTTCTACACTCACGACTCGGTCTCACGGCCTGCGTTATAGTTATAGAGTAACTTCATACATTCCGGACACATGCCCTGGACAACATCTGCCCCGGAGCGACTCTCAAGATAGCTCTCTACCCGGTGCCAGAATCCACTGTCATCGCGGATACTCTTGCAGGACGTACAGATGGGAATCAAGCCCCGGAGGGTCTTCACATTTTCAAGGGCTTCGGTCAACGCCGCCGTACGCAATCGCACCTGTTCGTCCAGGTGGGCGGTATGTTTTTCCTGCAATTCCCGGAAGCGGAGCCACAGTGCTGTTGAGTTTAAGGCGAGCCCGAGCGGAAAGGCCAGCTTCAGACAATGCTCAAATAAGAAGTTCTGGGGAAGCACCCCCGCGCCCAAGAGCGCAAATGGAATCATGGAGCCAAACATGGCGCCCCAGGCAATCAAATAGCACCAGGCATAGCGGTTTCCATTGCGAATAGCGATAACACCGCTTATGACAAATAGTATCGAAGCCAAGCCCCCGACCACTTGCACTATCCACTCTCCCCAGACGCCCGCACTTGAAAAATCTAAACAGAGCATCAGGCTCACTACCGCATAAACCCGAAGTACGAGGTCCCATCGCGGTGCGCTGGTTGCCGTTCCGAGGAATTCCCGGCTGAACAGAATACCGGAGCAGAGCCCCAGCCCCACCACCAGGTTGAGCCGGGGTGCCAGGAAGGCAGAAAGACCCGGCCATAGGAATTGGCCGGCTACGCGCTGATAGAGCAACATGTAAAATCCCGTGGCGAGAATGAGGCACGAGAGAAACAGAAAACTTCGATCCCTGAACAACATAAAAAGGATGAAGTTGTAGGAGAACATTATCAGCAAAGCTCCATAGAACATACCGAAAAGTCCGGATCGTAGCGCATCATGCTTGATATACGAATTCACATCATAGACGTTGGCATTGAAGCGAAAAGAACCGCGATGGAACGCCCGAAAATAAATGGTCTGACTGGCCCCCGGCTCCAGGGAGATTTCAAACACCGGGTAGCGATAGGGCAGGCTACGATCCTGGTACGCCGTCAACGTGCCCGCTTTTTGGTGCACGGGAGAATTTGAGAGGTCCGGCCCATGAAAATCGACCCGTTTAAACCGGGCATTGTCGATCTCTACGTAAAACGTGCGCCGCTCCTCCCGAGGATTCGAAATCGTCGCCCGAAACCAGTACGCCTCCTCCCGGATACCCAGATTTACGGTTTCTCCACCGAGCTTCGCGAAGGCATGGGAAAGGGACGGGGTAACCACGTCGGCAATTGAAATCTCCTCGTCACCTTCCGCGACATAGTCCAGGTAAGGCACCAGATTCCAATGATGGGAATCCCCCTCGAGAGACAGTATACCTTCTGCGGTCACGTTGGCCGGCCCGAAAATCAGGCTCAGCATACCTAACCCAACTAGAAGTCGACCAACGACATTCTCACCTAAACCCCAATAACTTCCGGTCTGCAACAACACGACGTAACTCCAATCCACACGACTCCGCACCATCGCCCCAATCCCAGGGGACCCATATCAGTGTAGCCGAAGACCCCACAAAAATCGAAGTTGCACAATTCGGACATATCCATGTTCTCCGGGGCCCGGGAATAGTGACTCGAATGTCGAGCCCTATCACGGCGCAAGGGCCATCACAATAGTGAGAATGAAAGCACCAGAATTTCATAATTTGCTTAGCTGCGTCAGGATTGAGATGATGAACGACCACGTCAATGCAAGCTTGTTCTTCCAGACGCTACGTTAGCCCTGGCGAAATATATACGGCTCAATTTCGGAAAGGTAACTTATGGCGACCCTCCAGGAAGAACCCGAGTTTGAACGTCTACCCGACCTTTATCAACGTTGGGTGGAACAGCTGCTTCCCGCAGGCATCCCACGCGAACGGGAAGCGACCTGTCTGGATTGTGCCATGTGTGCCGGCCATGACGAAGTAGTCGACGCAGATTTCGGCTATTATAATCCTGCCACAAAATGCTGCACCTATTTCCCCGAGCTTCCCAATTTCCTCGCGGGCCGTGCCATGGCAAACGACAACCCCGGTGCCGCTGCACTACGCGCCATTGTGGAGGACCCGCGCGAAATACGGGGCGGGGCAACCCTCCGCTCGGTGCAGTCCAATGCGAAAATTGCCACCCTCTACGCCCATCACAGCAAGTCGGGCTTTGGGCGGGACCCCGAAATGCTGTGTCCCTATGTCATTGACGCCGACGGCCCCACCGGACCCCGGTGCGGTATCTGGAAACAGCGAAACGCCGTGTGCTCCACCTGGTTCTGCAAACACGGAAAAGGCATGACGGGTGTACGCTTCTGGCAAACTCTTCAGGGTTTCTTCACCCGACTCGAGTGGTCGCTATCCTGGTGGGCCATCACGCAGGTTCTTGTCCGCCCGGGGGACGCTATCAGCGCCGGAACCCCCGAAGCCGACCTTCGGATCAGGCTTGCCCTCCGACCCGACGCCTGGAAACTATGGCCGGGAAGCCGTCGGTCCTTTTACGAATCCTGCGCCGAGGCCGTGGAAGACCTGTCGATGGAAGAAGCGATCGCCATCGGCGGTATCGACGCCCAGTTAACCCAGATGGCCTTGAAAAGCCGCTTTGAGGAACTGCACGAAGTGGACCTTCCCGAGCGTCTCCGCGTTGCACCCTATTCCATATTACGGGCGAACCCGAAGCGTGCGACCCTCCAGGCAAAGAGCGGTACAGAGCCCATCGAAGCACCGGCCGCGTTACTGCCCCTCCTGCCGCATTTTGTCGGAGACGATACCGAGGAAACGCTCGAATCGATCCGCGAACAGACACAAATACGACTGGATCCAAAGCTGGTACGACGGTTGTATGATTTTGGACTGCTGGAACGGGTGGAGGACTGACCCAACGCTCCATTTCGTGACTATGGTGGTGTTTTAAGGCCGCCACAAGTCTCGTTTCAGTACCTTTTGCAATAAGGGCCAATTTGACAAACAAGGTAACCCGTTTTATATAAGCAGCTTAACAACAACATACTTTTTGGCGCGATTCTCGCTTAATAGAAGTTGTATGGAGGTACAAACATGGATAAATCAAAAGACATTCCGGTAATCGCCAACGATCGCACCCCCGCGAAACGCGTCATCCGTCTTGAAGACCTGGACGGCGAAATTGATGTCGTCGGTGGTGCCGAGGAAAAACTATTCTTCGGCGAACAGCCCGAATCTATTTCACCCTTCTCCGGCATCTTCAAAGGGCCGGGTAAAGGTCGTTGAACCTGCTTTAACCGACGCAGTAACCCTTGGAGACTACCCGTCATGAAAAAGATTGAAATAGACGACCTCAACGAAGAAAACACACTTACCGAGGACGAGATAACCCACGTCAAGGGCGGAGTTGGCCTCCTTTTGCCTGCCGTGCAAAAAGTCCGAGACGCTTCTTCGCCCGCTTCCCGGGGGTTCATTTCCCCCGCTGCTGGCCAGGCCCTTAAGGTCGAAATCGAGGGCAAGGTACGTTAGCTTCAATGGTCTGCCCGTTGCCCATTCGTGACCACGTAGCATCTATTCACCAGTAACGCGCTCACGGATGGCATTGAGTATTCCTTCGACCATTCCGGGCTCTTCGACCTCACTTCCCCCCTGATTCCGCATGTTTTCTCTAAGTTGTCGGATAGGCTGGAAGGCGAACTCAATCAACGTGCGACGTCCCACCTGAATCCGGGCTTCGCCACGCATGCCAGCGCGCAGAGGCTGGGCATTTTCGCCCGCGCCAATTTCGAGGGCCTCGGGCACCACGTGGGCGATAAAGCGCTCTTCCCCATCGGACAAGATAGCGGCCGGGCTCAGCCACACGAGGGACGCATCGACGACGCCATAACGCTGATAGGGGAAGGCCTCAAAGAGTAATTTGACGGGCTGTCCTTCTCGGAGTCGGGCCATGCCGCGCTCTTCCAATTGGAGATGGGCACGAGGCGGTGCTCCACCCGGCGCAATCTGGCAGAGTTCCTGGCCGACACCAACGACATCCCCCACTCGCTTACGGTCTACAGATACGATGGTGCCATCATAGGGGGCCGCCAGAAAGGCCAAATCCCCCGTTGCCTGCTTCAGTTGGCCAGAAATACCTGCAATGCGCACCGTCAACTTCGAGGATTCACTCTCCATCCGTTTCAGGTCCTGACCGTGCTCGGCATCGAGACGACTGAGCGATAGCTTCGACATTTTGTGCGCTTCGTCGGCCAGGGCCGCGTCCCGCTCGGCCTCGGCATAACCCAATTGGTGATTCAGCACTTCGATCGAGGAAGTCAGCCCTGCTGCCCCCAATTTCTCAATACGCATGTTCACATCGTCATAAACGGTGAGATAGCGATGGCGAAAGGTCGCTTCCTTT
>CAXBPH010000384.1:0-5168 GCA_963977445.1 uncultured bacterium
TCGTCGCACCAGATGTGGGTGACTTCCGCACCGGGAATGCCCAGGGCCCCTTCGGGCGCGGCGCCGAGGTATTGAGGGATGACCGGGTAGCCACATTCAGCCATGACGTCGGCGTCGTAGCGGCCATTGATGATGGCCGACCAGCTATACGGATGGCCGTTGCCGTCGACCATGCCGAGCATGGCGAGGCGGATTTTGTTGGGATTGGGTACGAGGCTCATGGGGTGTTGGGCTCCAGGAATCGTTGGTACAGGCCTTCACCGTTACCATAAAAGATATCATTCCGTTCGGTTTCGGGTATGTCGAGAAAGCGCATGGCGAAGCAGAGGGCGGCCATGCCTTCATAGAGGGCGAAGGTGCTCCGGTGGGCCGTTCCGCCCTGGCGATGGACCATCTCATCGGTGCACACATGCCAGCTCAAGCCCATGCGGATGTAGTTGCCCCGGAAGGCAACGGGTGAGACGAGGTCGGTGCCAAAGAGGATTTTCTTGCGGTCATAGTGCTTCAACACGGTAAGAAAAACACCCGCGTCGCAGACCGCCGAGGTATCCATCCAGATGTTGTCGGCCCGGTTGAGGGTTTCCACCATGAGTTCGGCGTTGGGCGAAATAAAGCAGCGGCCACAGTGGGCCAGAACAAACTGGCACTTGGGATACTTGGCGGCAAGGCGATTGATGTCCGCGAGGTTTTCGGCGTCGCCCATGCCCTGGGGCTTGGCGACGTGGAGCATGATGGCCAGACCGTATTTGTCGGCCAGGGCGAGCTGGCCCTCGGGGATGAGGTCGGTGACGGTGGAGTCGTTCACGGGCTTGCCGGTGACCCAGCACATATAAGGCTTTAAGACCGCCGGCTTGTATTGCTGGATATCCGCTTCCAGTTGGCCGAGGTCATCCTGGGGTTTCACGAGCCAGGCGAAGGGATAGCGTTCGGGGGCGCACTGGGCCGCTACGATGCGGTTTTCTTCCGGAACCTTCGTGTCTATGTGGGGGTAGCCCATGACCATGCCGCGAATGTTGATATCGGGGAGCAGGGTGTTCCACCATTGCTGGAGCCAGGGGAGATCCACGTCCGTCATCAAGGGGTCGTCGCCGAGAAAAATGCTTTCTTCCAGATTGGGGTGGCACTCATTGATAAACATGTGGGTGTGGGCGTCGAAGAGACGGGCCGGCAAGGTAGGCTTGATTTCCGTCTCGTAGATGTTGCGGTCCACGTCGGTGAGGGTGATGGTGCGCATGGATTTTCCTCGGTGTAAGATGCCAGGGTGTGGGGACGTTGATTTATTTAGCCATGCCTTCGGGTTTGGTCACCGTCAGGCGGCACCGGCCCTTTTCACAACTGATAACGTCGTAGTCCACTTCGTATCCGTATTCTTTGATAATCGGCGGGTAGAGCACGCCGCAGTGGTCGCAGTACTTTTTGTAGGGCTCGATACGGCCCGACTGGTGAACCAGACGCGCCGAGGGGCAGTCCTGCATATCGATAACGAACATGTCCTCATAGAGGGTGAGCTGGTGGCGTCCGCCTTCTTCGGTGAGGGTGTGGGTCCAGTATTTGTGCATGCCTTCGAGGCCATCTTTTTCGATGTACTCACGGAGGTTGCCCAGGAAATTGTCGGAGATGCCTTTCCAGAATTCGACGACTTTTTCTTCGCCATCTTTTTCTTCTAGAAAGCGGAACATCTCGCTATAGCACCAGATAAATTCTGTGCAGGAAATCATGGAGTCTTCCTTTATGTGTGGAGGGGTTGCCCTCAGGGGGACGGCCCCGACTGTCTTATCTATAGTTGTTTTTGCGTGGTGGCCTTTCTGGCCACGACGTGCTCTGGATTTAATTTTGGTTTGTGATGTCGGTGTAGTTTTCTACTTCCAAAATTTCTGTACGCAGCTGCCTGCTTCCTGATCGTAGTCCACGCTACTCTTGTAGCCGGCGCGGCTGCAAATGGCCTCGTTGAGGAGGCGCGTGTGCTCGCAGAAATTCGGGTCGATGGTGTAGCCCTGTTTCTTCATGTGGGCGATGGCCGGGCATTCATGGACTTCGAGGATAAGGACGCCCTCTTCTTCGCGCTGCTCAAACTTGCCGCCTTCGAGGGTGAATATATTATCCCAATGGGCGCGAAGAGAGGAGAGTCCTTCATCGCGGAGTCCCTTCACCAGGGGCGTATAGACCGTATCGGCCAGCTTCTCCAGATAGGCCTTGAGGCCATCCATTCCATAGTTCTGCATGATAAATTGGATGCCATAGCTGAAGGCACCATGGAAATCTTTATGTACGTTGGCCATGTGTCCTGTTCCTTAATACCGGTGTTTTGACTAAACAAATTGTGCCACGCGATCCGGCAACGCCGGTTCGTGTGTGGTAGCAAAGCAAGCTGTATTTCTCAACGCAAGATTAGCACGGGCGATCTTCATTGTGGCGCAATGGGCGCTTCCAGGTGGACACATCGGGCCACAAGGTCGATAAGGGATGTGCCCGCAATACCATGGAGGGCCAGCAGGGCCGCACCGAGACTGGTCGGTTCGTCGCAGGCTACGGCGCGAAAAGGGACGTCGAGGGTATCCGCTTTAATCTTCATCCAAACGCCACTTTTTGCGGCACCTCCGACGCTGTGAATGGCCGGGGGGCGATCGGCCCCACAAAGCTCCGTGACCTGATCGCGCAGGGTCTCAGCCACACCCAGAAAGATAGCACGGACCGCATCGCCGGTGCTTTCGGATGTCGCCCAGATGCGAACGTGGTCCAGTAATTCGGGGGTGTCCAGATCGCGGGGCAAGGTGAGTTTGGTACCGGTAGCAGCTACCGCCAACGCCCCGAGGGTGTCAAAATCTACGGGTTCCGGCAGGGCATTGCGGAAGGCTTCCAGCAGGTTGGCGGAAACATCGCCAAATACCATTTGATAGTAGCGGCCTGCTTCCGCCGAAGGTCCCCAGAAGACGGGGCTGTCCGGGGTGACGGAAAAAGAGTCTGCGCAGCGCACGGTGGCCAACACGGTGCCGGTCGTCTCGGAGACAATGCCGGGGGCGATGTTGCCCGCGCCGATGGCCCCGGCATATTGGTCGAGACAGCCCACGACAAAGATACAAGTCGGGGCGAGTCCAAAGCGTTCTGCGGCATCGGCAGAGATGGGGCCCAGGTTGCTTCCTGCACGTACGATGTCCGGGAGGCTGTCTTCTTCGATGCCCGCGATGTCCAGGGCTTCCGGCCACCACGCGAGGGTGTGGATGTTGACGAGTCCGGTCAGCCCTGCGGCACCCGCTTCGGTGACAAATTGGCCGGTGAAGCGTTCCGTGAGGTAATCGCTGATGAGGGCAATGCGGGCGACCCGTTCCCAGAGTTCCGGGGTTTCCGTCTGATACCACTGGAGTTTCGCCACCATGAATTCGGGGGAGAGCCCGGGGACGCCGGTGGTCTCATAGAAATCCGGCAGGGCCATGAGTCGGTCCAAGGCGGCGGTATAGGTTTTGGCCCGCCGGTCGTTCCAGATGACGAATGGGGTCAAGGCCTCGTTGTCAGCATCGAGCAAGACAAAACTGTTGGTCTGGGTGGAAAAGGTCACCGCAGCAATGGTGCCATAGGCTTCGGGTGCCTGTTGGCGAAGTTTCTGGGCGAGGGCGAGGAGTCCGTCGTCAAAGGCCGAGACGGATACTTCACTGTAGTCCCCGGAGCTTCGAGTGAAGGGTGTGGGTATGCGGTCGAGGGCCAGCAGTTGTCCGTCCGTGTCGAAGAGGGTGCCCTTGAAATAGGAGGTGCCCAAGTCGAAGACGAGTAGGGTGGCGGTTGCGGGGCTCATGTGAGGTTTCCGCCAGGTCCGCTATATGCTTCACAGAGGGTGTCACCCTTACAGACGTAAGGCACGAGCGGCTTTACGGGTGCGGGTACGGAGAAGGAACTTGACCTGTTGCAGGGATCTTGCGTAGGGGTAGCGCGACCTGGAGATCCCGCACCCGCAAGCTCCTCCGCTTTGCTCCTCCGCGTAAGGGTGGCACCCAGACGTTGGCCGTGTGGTGTTCGGGCTATCCTCTCGCACGAACCGGCGTACCGGATCGCGTGGAACGACGGGTGGGCTGGGTGCTCTTTGGTCGACCTGCGGGCCATGCTACTTCGCTTCCACGGCGGGGTCGCAGAGCAATTCGGCGGCCAGGTCCATGAGGAGTTCGCCGCCTTCGGGGCTTTTGAACAGGGCGTTGGAGGCTTCATAACCCCCTTCGGCGAGGGCTTCTTCGGTCACGAGGTAGCCCTGGAGCTCACCGTTCGCCATGGTAATGACGTGGGTGTCGGGGAATTCGACTTGCAGGGTGTGGATAAACTCGACGAATATTTCTCCGGGCAACGCCACGATACGTTGGTCGCCAATGAGGAAACATTGGACCTCTGCGGGCAAACAGGATGCCACAAATGCTCGTAATTTCCCTTTGTGGGCGAGAATCGACAGGGTCAGGGTCTCCTGGGCACCAAAGAGATCACATTCGGCCGTGCGGGTTTCCGGACTGCCCGGATTCGACTGTTTAAGGGATTCAAAGCGGTGGGTGGCCGAATCGAGGGTCGAGGAGGCCATGGCTTCACTTGGAAAGGTGCGCAGGGGGAGGGTGTCGCTCGCCGTCGCATGGCCCAAAGTAGTTTCCTTCACGGGCTTCGGGTTTTTCAGGGCGGTCATTATTTCTTCCGCCAGGGCCACGCCCAGGCGCTCTGCCTCGGGCAAGGTATTGCCCTTTACCACGTGGCGGGGACTCTGGTTGCCGCAAGCGCCTGTGTGGTAGATGACGGGGCAGCCCCCGCCCAGGAGGTTGTCCTGCAGGTGTTTTCGGGTAAAGCCCGGGAAGTCGCCACTATAGACGGTGGAGTCTTCATGAAGCACCGTGGGGTGCATGGAGCAAATCAACATGAGGCCCAGGGCCCGTTGGGTTTCCTTGTTGCGAACAAGCCACAGGGGCACTTCGGGAATGGCCGGACCTTCCGGGTCTCGCCGATTACCGCCCACGCAGCTGCCATCGGCGATAGCGAAAAGGAGTTCTGCCGGTACGGCCTGAGCGACGGCGTCCCGTGCCGCCGTTACCATGCCGTCTTCCAGGGCCAACAGAAAGGCTGCGTCGGGTGGTGATACCGTCTTGTCGGCCTCGTTGCTCGCATAGGCGACCGTGTCTGGTGCCGAGGGGGTGTGGGGCGCGGGGAGG
>CAXBPH010000385.1:0-5090 GCA_963977445.1 uncultured bacterium
ATACCACATCGTCGCCACAAAAAACTCCAGAAAAACAGTCGTGCCGCGCGATCCGGTATTCCTGTCGAAGATGCGCCGCAGGAGGATTCGTGCGTGAGTAGCAACGCATACCACATCGTCGCCACAAAAAACTCCAGAAAAACAGTCGTGCCGCGCGATCCGGTATTCCTGTCGAAGATGCGCCGCAGGAGGATTCGTGCGTGAGTAGCAACGCATACCACATCGTCGCCACAAAAAACTCCAGAAAAACAGTCGTGCCGCGCGATCCGCTATTACTGTCGAAGATGCGCCGCAGGAGGATTCGTGCGAAGGTAGCAACACCCACCCCATCGCCATCCCAATCACTCCAACCGAGCACAAAAATAAACCATCGCCACCCTATACGATAATATCCCCCACCAACCTGCCGTGGACATCGGTCAAACGAAAGTCTCGACCTTGATACTTATAAATCAGGCGCTTGTGGTCAATACCCATGAGATGAAGAATGGTCGCGTGAAGGTCATGCACGTGGACACCATTTTCGACCACATTAACGCTGTAGTCATCCGTCTCGCCGTAGGTCATCCCGCCCTTAACGCCGCCGCCAGCCAGCCACATGGAAAAGCAGGACGGATGGTGGTCGCGCCCGTAGGTGGCTTCCGTGAGTTTGCCCTGGCAATACACCGTGCGGCCGAATTCACCGCCCCACACCACCAGCGTATCGTCGAGCATGCCCCGCTGCTTCAGGTCCAACACCAACGCCGCGCTCGCCCGATCGGTATCCCGACACAGCTCGGGCAATCGCTTGGGCAAGGAACCGTGGTGGTCCCAACCCTGGTGATAGAGCTGTACAAAGCGCACACCCCGCTCCGCAAGGCGTCGTGACATAAGACAATTAAATGCGTAGTTGCCTGGCGTCCGCGCCTCTTCACCATAGAGGTCAAAGGTAGACTGGGGCTCGTCAGAGAGGTCCGTCAGTTCCGGCACCGACATCTGCATGCGGTAGGCCATTTCATATTGGGAAACGCGCTCGGGTATTTTTGGATCACCGATTTCCTGGTAGCGCCCTTCGTTGATATGTTTGACCAAATCGAGCATGCGCCGTCGGGTAGCCCGGTCGACCCCGGCCGGATTGGCGATATCCAAGACCACATCACCCTGATTACGAAATTTTACGCCCTGGTATTTCGCCGGAAGAAATCCACTCCCCCACAAGCGATCATAAAGGGGTTGGCCCCCTTTTTCGCCACTCCGCGAATTCATCGCCACAAAGGAAGGCAAATCATCGTTTTCCGAACCCAGCCCATAAGCCATCCACGCCCCCATGCTCGGACGTCCCGGAATCTGGGAGCCTGTCTGCAGAAAGGTAATGGCAGGGTCGTGGTTGATGGCCTCGGTATAGAGGGATTTCACCAGGCATATTTCGTCGGCAATCTCGGCGGTGTGGGGCAGCAACTCGCTCATCCACATGCCCGACTGACCACGCTGTTTAAAATCGTAAATGCTGGGGGCCACCGGAAATTCCGATTGGCCCGAAGACATGGTGGTCTTCCGGTCATCGGGATAAACCGACGTAGGCACCGCCTCGCCCCGACGTTCACGAAGGCCCGGCTTATAGTCGAAGAGATCCATTTGCGCAGGACCACCCGATTGGAAGAGATAGATGATGCGTCGCGCCCGGGGAGCAAAGTGAGGCGAAGCCGGCAACGTCGAAGCAGCAGCCCCATCGCGTCCCAGAAGGGTCGCCAGTGCGGTAGCCGCCATCCCCGTCGCCGTGCGACCCAGAAAGGTCCGGCGGTCCATCGGGGAAATCGGAATGTCGTCGTGCTTCATACGCAGTACCTCAATCGGTGGGACTCATCAATCTATTCTAAACCCAACACCACCCCCACGCAATGGCGGCCAATCCGTACCATCCGTGGCCACTTCCTCCAACACCCCAAGATGAGTGTGCCTGTGGCAAATACACAATAAGGCCCAAGGCCGTCATCCTCGCGTCGTAGATCCGCCGTGGTGGAAACGCGGGGATCCAGCAACGCGAACACAGAAACCAAAAGACCCACTGGTTGCCCGCAAACGCGGGAATAACGAACCACGCCAGTTTTCGGTATTTTCGGGGACTGCCTCGCCAGGAGATGGCACGGGGCGCAAACGACGGGAAGTCCGTCTATTGTCGACGATGGGCGAAGTCATCGCATACCGGCGTGGCCGTCCCGTCGTTGACGAGACGGACCCCGTGGCTAAACCGCCAATAGGTCTCAGCGAAGCATATGTTGACGGTCAGGGCTTTAGCGCCGATCCATAGGAACCCTCGGGGGGACGGCCCCGACCAGAATAGACATCGTACATACCCACATCTCACGTGGCACCAAGACATCCCACACCGACCACGACAGACACCAGGTCGGTGCAGTCCCCGCCCCAAATTCCAAATTCCAAATTCCAAATTCCAAATTCTCAATTCTAAATTCTCAATTCCTAACCACCACCTCATCCAGATTCAAAATCGCCGAGGCAATCATCGTCATGCTGGCCAGCTCCGCCGAATCCCAACGCATATCCCGCCCTTTCTCCCCCGTACCCAACAAGGCCTCTGCAGCACCCACGTCTGCCCCAAAATCCACCAGCAACCCGTCGAAGGTCGATACCAGGGCCCCCAACTCGTCGTCCGTCGGATAGCGCATCGTCACCTGACGAAAGCCACTCGCAATCTGAATAGCCCGCTCCCCACTCGCCGCCAGCATCTGCTCCGCAAGCAAGCGCGCCGACTCCACAAAGACCACATTGTTCATCAGGGTAAGGGCATGCAAGGGCGAATTCGTTTTCTCCGCGCGGACCGTGCACACATCCCGATCCGGCGAATTAAAGCCCGTCATCATGGGCGGCGGTGTCGTGCGGCGCCAATAGGTGTAGAGACTCCGCCGGTAAAGGTCCTCCCCCGTGCCCTGGTCATATTCCGCGTTACTCATGGACGACCAGATGCCCGGCGGCATATAGGGCTTCACCGAAGGGCCGCCAATTTTGTTCACGAGCAGCCCACTCACTGCGAGGGCCTGATCCCGAAGTTGTTGCCCCGTAAGGCGCAAGCGGGGCGCGCGGGACAAATAGACATTCTCCGGATCCTTCGCAAGACCCGCCGCCGACATCACCGAAGACTGGCGATAGGTCGCGCTCATGACAAGGAGCTTCTGCAAAGCCTTCACATCCCAATCGAGGCGGATAAATTCCGTAGCAAGCCAATCAAGCAATTCAGGATGGCTGGGAAAGGCCCCCTGCACCCCAAAATTCTCCGAGGTCTTCACCAGACCCCGTCCAAACAGCTGCTGCCAATAGCGATTCACCGTCACCCGCGCCAGGAGCGGATTTTTCGGTCCCACCAGCCAACGGGCCAGCTCCAGGCGATTCGTCGGTGCCGCCTCTCCCTCCTGCAGCAAAACAGCGGGCACGCTGGCCGACAACACCTCGGATTTATCGGCCTCGTTGTAGACGCCCCGATTGAGGCGATAGGTCGGCCGGGCTTCGGCCATTTCCGCCATAACCATCACCGTCTCGGGACTCCCCGGTTCCGGCCGCAAGGCTGTGCCTTCTAATTCGACGAGCTTGTAGGGGGCGGGCGGTATAAGTCGATCTTCCTCCGGAGAAATATCCGGCCAGCTCGCGGGCACGGGGATAAAAGGCGGACTGTTCCCATCGTTGGGACCCAGGCCCCATTCGGGCACATTGTTGAACTGGGCGAAGAGCTGATAGTACTCCCGCTGGGAAACGGGGTCGTATTTATGGTCATGACACCGGGCGCACCCCACCGTCAGCCCCAGGAAGGCCGTGCCCAGCGTATCAACCCGGTCCACCACATTCTCCACCAGCCACTCTTCCGGTATGGCCCCATTTTCCGAGTTGATGCGGTGGTTGCGGTTGAAGCCCGTGGCAATCTGTTGGCGCAACGTCGCCTCGGGCAACATATCCCCCGCCATCTGCTCAATGACAAATTCGTCAAAGGGCATATTGTCATTGAGCGTCAGAATCAACCAATCTCGCCATACATGCATATAGCGGAGGCGGTCATTCTGATAACCATCCGTATCCGCATAGCGCGCCACTTCGAGCCAGGCCTGGGCCATGTGCTCCCCATAACGGGGGGAGGCCAGCAAACGATCCACCACCCGCTCATAGGCACCCGCCGCACGGTCCTGCAAGAAATAATCCAGTTCCGCCGCCGTCGGGGGAAGCCCCGTGAGGTCCAGCGAAACCCGGCGCAACAACGTGGCCCGATCCGCCCGACGTGACGGCTCCAAACCCGCCGCGCCCATAGCCTGGAGGATGAAGGCATCAATGGGATTCTTGTTCCAGACCTTATCCGCCACCGTCGGCACGTCCGGACGTTGGGGCGGGATAAAGGCCCAGTGCAATTCATAGGCCGCGCCCCCGTCAATCCACCGACGGACCTGCTCCTTTTCTTCCGCCGTCAACGACTTATTCGAATCCGCCGGGGGCATTCGCTCCGCCACGTCCTCCGAAAAAATTCGACGTAACACCGCACTCGGCGAGGCCCCATCCAACTGCAAGACCGCCCGGGCCGCTTCGGGAACATCCAGCCGCAAGTCTCCCTTCCGCGCCGCCCGATCCGGACCATGACACGCAAAACAATTCTCTGCCAGGATAGGCCGAATATCCCGGTTATACCCCGGCAGCCCGGAGAGCTCCGCCCCGCCATGAGCACCAACAGAAAAGAGCAACACCGTCAGGAAAAGCGCCGCCGCAATGGGATGAAAATCCTTCATAACACGGTGTCCTGCCTTCGACATGTAGCGCAACCAAAAAACATGGCTCCATGATAGCATAGAGATACAGAAGCGCCCCACGGGCGACAGCCATACGCAACAAAGGGGGTGGTCCATTTTTTACAAAAATTGTGTTTAAGGAAATCGAAGGGATCTTGGTGTACACTTAATTTGTATTCCTATGGAGCCAAGGTCTCCGTATATAGGATAAGAACATTCAATGCCCATTCATCACAGAGGCCGCGACCAACGTTGTCGTTCCCGACCACCATACCGGAGGCAACGTTGGGCCAGTGAGTTTCGTAGCCACCGTGATCCCGAGAACAACCC
>CAXBPH010000386.1:0-5041 GCA_963977445.1 uncultured bacterium
TATCTTGCGTTACAAGGCGGGCAAATCCAATTGGCAATCGTGGCACAACGGCGCTATTGCGGCCACCGGCTTCCTGCTGCGTGACCCGGCCATGGTGGATTTTGCCATCAACGACCCGAAACACGGTTTTCTTTATCAGATGAACGCATCGGTACTGCCCAGTGGCATGTGGTATGAAGGGGCTCCCTCCTACCATTGGTATGCCTTGAAAGCCCACGTGTACCTCCTCGAAGCGGCCGAACGGAGTGGCGTCGATTTGTATGCGCTGCCCGTGGTGCACGCCCTCTTCGATGGCCCCACACAGCCCTTGTTTCCTGACATGACCTATCCCGCCATCAACGACAGTTCCCGCAGTTCCATTCGTGGTGCATCGTTGTATTATGAAATCGCCTACCGTCGCTATGCCGACCCCAACTATCTGGCCTTGCGGGAACCCCGCACGTCGCCCTATGCCTTGCTCTGGGGGAAGGATGCCCCGGAGGGAAGCGACGCGCCGAAACTCGAACTGACCACCAGCAACGATAAAGAGGGCGGCCTGGCCATCTTGCGGGATACCGCACGGGATGCCGCTTTGTTCTTCAACTACAACCCCGAAAAAGGGGGCCACACCCATGCCGCCAAGCTCGATCTGATCCTTTACGCAAACGGCGACGAGCGGATTGTGGATCCCGGACGACTCTCTTATGGGAATCCCCTTCATGGCGGTTGGTATACCCAGACCCTGGCCCACAATACGGTGGTGGTGGATCAGAAAACGCAGGCCCGGGCTTCGGGCGTGTACAACACCTTTGCGGTGGGAGAAAATGCGTCACTGGTTCGGGCCTCCCTTGATTCGGCCTACGAGAGCGTTTCCATGACACGGAGTATCGTCTTCCACGATGGGGTAATCGTCGACCAGTTTCAGTGCCGTTCTGAAGGCGAGCATAGCTACGATCTGCCCCTCCACGTCAACGGAACGGTCGGTGATTTGGGAACGGGAACTCCGGTCAGTCTGGGCGAAGACAACGGATATCAACACCTGAAGGACCTCCTTCGCCTGGACGTTGCGCCGTCGGAGTTTCCTATCGATACGGGCAAGGGGACTTCCCTCCATGTGACCTTTCTCGAAACTTCCGAGGTATTTTTTGGCGAAGGACGGGCCCAACCGGCCACCCACTATATCCCTATGGTCCTGAGACGACAGCAGGGTAAAGACGCGACTTTTACGACGGTGATTCAATTGCTCAACGACGGAGACGTACCGCAAAAAATCACCGCCCCGACCGAATCGAATCCAGGTGTTTCCATCGGTGACCGGGTCGTTTCTTTTGAAGCCGACCGCATCGTCTTGCAGGTCGGGGACACGCCCCTCCTCGAAGGATAGTGGGAGAGAAGACGACACGGCTACCCCACGGGCAAGTCTTGCAGACTTGTCCGTGCCACACAGACGTTATTTTTGGTGTCCGTGAGCAGGAGTCGAATGGTGGGTTGGGTTAGTCAATCCCCCGATAGTTACAGGTCCACTTTTACTACACCGCCTGAGTCCGCGGCACGGTGGAAGGCGTCGAGAACGGCGGTTACCCGCCAGCCGTCACGGGCGGTGACGTAGGGCTCACGGTCTTGCTCGATAGCATCAATAAAGCTCTCGATGCTCGATGGAAAGGCCCCTACCCAGCGGTCAAAGACCTGGGCATTCAGAAGTGAGCGTGGCCAGGCAAAGCCACTTTCACTACTCATTTCGATGGCCTCGTCTTTACGGTCCACCTGGAGATGGCCCCGCTCCCCCACGACCGACATAAAGGAATCGGGCATGGCCGGGTGCCCTTCGGGATAGATCCAGGCCGCTTCAAACGTGGCGACGCCGCCGCCCTTGAAACGAAGTTGTCCCTGGAGTGCATCCCAGGTGTCCCAGCCGTATTTTTCCTTCAACACGGACTTAACGCCCGTGCAGGTGACTTCCAGGGGGTCATCGTCGAACCACCAGAGCATGAGGTCAATATCGTGGGAGGACTGAAACCACATGGGCGAACTGTCTTTGGCCCAACTGGCGAGCATCTGGGTGGGCACGGTGATGGGGTTGTTTTTTCGGGCGTATCCAACGAGGGGTCGACCGATTTCGCCATCGTGTATTTTCTTAAAGGTGGTGTAATAGGGCGCGAGCCACCGGTGGTTGTAGGAGACCTGTAGCTTGAGTCCGGTCTCGGCCACTTTCTTCGTGATGGCCTCGGCCTCCCCCACGTCGGTGGTCAGGGGCTTTTCGACGAAGACATGGATGCCCCGTTCGAGACAGGCCATGACGGGTTCGAAGTGGGCCCAATCGGGGGTCGCTATAAAGACCAGGTCGGGTGATTCGGCATCCAGCATGGTGAGGTAATCATCGTAGCCCGTAAGCTCGAATTGGGCGGCGAGTTTATTCAGCGACGCCTCGCTCCGATTGCAGGCCGCCGTCAATTTCACGCGGGACTCCCGCGCCAGCACCTGGGCGACTGCGGTTCCCATGATTCCTGTACCGATTAAATTTGCTCGTAGCACGTCCATTTACACTTTCTAACTAGTGAGTAACATCTGGCCGATGAGGCCTACTAAAAAACCACCGAGGGCACCGAGGGGCGGTCGCCAGTTTTGTTTTAAGGGCACCTGCACTGCGATGTCCTGAAAAATTGCGTAAAGTATGCCGCCTGAGGCCACCAGCATAATGGCCGAGATGACAACGGGGTAACCCGAAAGCCAAAAGTAGCCGACAAGGCCAAAGGTGGGGCCGAGAAAAGACATGGCGAAAAACGCGAAGCCAACCTGTCTACCCGTCAGCTTACCCGTTGCGGTGATTTCGCGGTAGGCGTTAAAGGCCTCTGGTACGTTCTGCACCGTCATCAATATGGCCAAAAGCACACCGGACTCGCCACCAACGGCAAAAGCAGCCCCGAGGGCGGCCGCTTCCGGCAGGAAATCGGAGAGCATGGCGGCCAACTGACTCGCGGGACTGTTGGACCGTGCCAGCAGGATATCCAGCACCATGAAGGCCAAGCCGCCACAGGAAAACCAGAATACGACCTCCGGAATACTAAGCCCGTTGATGCCTTCGGGCACCAGGACGAGTGCCACGGCCGAAAGGAGGGCGCCGCCACCAAAGGCAATCACGCTATGGTGGAATTCATCTTCCAACCAGGCGGGAAAGAAATGATCGCTACTTGCGGCGAGTGCGCCCACCGGCATGGCGATACCGGCCATCAGGGTCAACAGGGCCACTTCCAGCCAACTCTCCATCAGCGCTCTTTTCCTGCGACTACGGGTAATCCGCGCGCGCCCATCATAAGCCCGTATTCAAGGCGTTGATTAAACGGTACATGCGGGCAATATAGCCACCAACGATGTAGGCCTCCATTTTTTCCGGTGGTGCCGTAAACGGCTGAAAGGGATTCATCTGGGTGACTTCGTCGCGCCATCCGCCACGGCTATCAAGGCCCCCCACTATCGCCGCGATACCTTCGGAGGTCTGTTGGGTCCGGCTGAGCGCTACGGCCAGGTGGCCCCCTTTTATATCCTCGGGCAAGGTCTTTTTTTCTTTCGTCGCCCGATAGAAGGCCATGGCTTCTTCGGGGCTGCGGGCCGCGACCCGCGCGTATTCGTCTCGATAGTAAGACACATCGATGTTCACTTCGTGGGCGTAGGGATAGCACCCCTCTTTTTCATCGGTTAGCGAATACGCCACATCGTCGATGGTCGTTCCCGTTTGCCTGATGTAGATGGGACGATTGGTTTCCATCTCATAGAAGCAGGTGTGGGTGTAGCCCTTCGCGCCCTGAATCTGAGCGGCCTCAAGCCAATCGAGGGCCGATGGTATGGGCGCGAGGTAGCGTGGGTCCCCCGTGATGCCATAGAACTCAACAAGCTGGAGAATATTGGAGACGGTCTGGGTGCTGGAAACCGTATCAATCTCGAAGGGCCGCCCCCACACGGGTTTCAGGTCGCCATTGTATTGCTGGGCCCACCCGGCCTGGGGCGCGGGCAATTGTGATTTCAGGTAGAAATCCATCCCCCGAATCGCCGCAGCATGAAATCGTTCCTCACCCAATTGTTCATGGGCCTCCAGGAGCACCTGAATGGCATCGTAGCTGACATCATCATTGAAGGTCCGGGCGGCACTATAGTCGTGGTCTTTTTCTGCCCCGGGGAAGCGTTGGGGCCAGCCACCATCGGGATATTGGGCCTCCAGTATAAAATCGAGGGCCTTATCGAGGACCGCTTTGTGTTTGGGATCACCCGTCGCCTTGTAGAGACGCAGGAAAAAGCGCGTGGCCTCGGTGGTGCTGTAATCGTCAAAGGTGGCATTGTCCCGTTGCTTGAGATACTCCTGCCAGCCCCAGCACTTGGAGAAAAACTCATCGTAGTAGGCCGGTAGGCCCTCGGGGTCGAAGTCGATGAAATAGTTCCACCCGCCGGAAGGATGCTGTCCTTTGGCCAGGGCGGCGGCGACTTCACCCGCCCGTTTCAGGTAGTAGCTATCTCCGGTGGCCTTGTGGGCTTCCAGCAGGGCCAATCCGACGGAGGGTGTCCCCGGCGGCTCGACCCAGATCATGCTTTCCCGGGCCTTGAGCTCGCCATAGGGGGTTAAATCGTCGGCGCGGTAAAACCAGACGAAGCCCCCTTCATTGGCCAGGGTGTCGAACATGAAATCCGTCGCAATCCGCATGGTGTGGGTGATGGTATCCCGAGCGGGCATCCCAACCTGGGCCGTCACGGGGGCGCAAAAAAGCAGGGCAAGCATCAGGTGTACTAGGCGTCGTGTTTTCATCGCCCCATCATAGAGGGTGGCCGTTTCTGTTTCAATGCCCGGTTGGGATATTGACGGCACACCAGAATCGGTAAGACTACACCGTCATCGTCAATCAAAGATATCGATTAACGTAGGTTGGGCGTCCCGCCTGACCCGTCAAACGCGATGAGTCTTGTAACAAGCCAAGGTCACCAGCAATATTACCGGTTCTGAAAAATGGAACCCATCGTCGCCTTTCCGACACCACGCTCCCTACTTGAAAGGCAGATTCGCGGCGGGTCAGGCGGG
>CAXBPH010000387.1:0-5026 GCA_963977445.1 uncultured bacterium
TGGCGGGCGATTCGAGGATTTCTTTTGGCGTGCCGATTTGATGGCAGGTGCCATCCTTTAATACGGCGATACGGTCCGCGAGCTCGATGGCTTCTTCCTGGTCGTGGGTAACATAAATCGCGGTCAACCCCAACCGCTTCTGGAGGGTGCCCAACTGTTCCCGGGTGGAATAGCGTAGTTCGGCGTCGAGGTTACTCAGGGGCTCGTCGAGGAGCAATATTTCCGGATGGACGGCCAGGGCGCGGGCCAGGGCGACCCGTTGTTGCTGGCCGCCGCTTAAATCGGTGACGGGCCGTTTGTCGAGGCCTTCCAGCTGAACCAGGGTGAGACATTCGGCGACCCGCGGGCCAATGAGGGACTTTTCCATTTTCTGCGCACGCAGCCCAAAGGCCACATTCTCAAAAACGTTCATGTGGGGAAAGAGGGCATAGCTTTGAAAAACCATGGCCGCTTTGCGCTGTTCCGGTGGACTGTGGGTCACATCCCGATCACCAAAGTGAATGGTACCGCCGTCGAGGGTTTCCAGGCCGGCGATACTACGGAGGGTCGTGGTCTTGCCGCAGCCCGACGGGCCGAGGAGGGCAAAAAACTCCCCTTCCTGAATGTCACAGGAAAAATCGCGAATACCACCGCCCTCGGGATAGACCCGGGTAATATTGGTCAATCGAACGTTGCTCATTGGGCCTCAAACACTTCGGTTTTCCACCGGTTGCACCAGTCTTTTTCTTTAATCGCGAATTCATTCCAGTTGATGTTCATGGCGTCGACCTGTTGCGTAATGAGTTTGGGGGGCAGGGTGGACGGGTCAATATCGTTTCGCGCTGGAAGTTTTGCATAGGCCGAGGCCTGGTGGACGAGGGCTTCTTTGGTGGTGACGAATTCGTAGAATTTTTCCGCCCATTCGCGATGGGGGGCGCCTTCGACGATGGCGATGCCGTCGGTGAGCACCGGCGTTCCCTTGGGGATGTGATACCCGAAGGGGAATCCATTGCGCACGGCCTGCATGACGACGTCGGGCATGAGCCACACGCTGATATTTTCGGGGTTCTTCTTAATGTGGTCGAACAGGAGGTTGGGATTGCCCAGGTACTCACCGGTGGCGGCGTGGAGTTTTGCCAACCAGGCAATACCCGCGTCTTCGGAAGGTGCCCGACTGATCATGGCCCCGATGAAGGTGCGCATGGTGCCCGACTCCAGGGGTTTCCGCAGGCTGATTTTGCCTTTCCAGGGCTCCGTCAACAAATCATCCCAGGTCTGGGGCATATCTTCGGCCTTGTATTGGCGGTCGTTAAACATGATGGCCAGGGGCGACCGATAGGTGGCGTGCCAGCGAAACTCGGGGTCGCGAAACTGCAGATCGACCGCGTTGCACCACGTGGGGGTGTAGGGCGCAAGCAATCCCTCGTCGGCCGCCTGCATAAACATGGTCGACGGCGCACCCCACCAGACATCACACTGGGGCCGGTTTTTTTCGGCCCGAATGCGGCTATAGACGTCTTTGGAGCCCATGTCCAGCAGTTGGACATCCACGTTCGGGTAAGCGGCTTCGAAGAGTTCTTCGTAGTCGCCCAGCATTTCGCCGCCGTGGGGGCTGTAGACCACCAGCTTATCGGAGGAGGAGCAACCGACCAGAAAAAGGCCAAGGGTCCAGAAAAGGTGTTTCATCGGGAGATCTCCCAAGTCGTTGGTGTTAGCTGATACCGTTGCGGTGCAGGAATGCGTTTAACGCGTCCATCGTCGACGGAATTCGGGGTACGGGCGCTGCCGATGCGGCCAGGCGACCCAAATCCTTGAGGCCACTGCCCGACACTATACAACAAACACGCGTGTCTCTGTCCACCACCGGAAGCTTACTGAGGCCGGCAATGGCACTTGCGGAGGCAATTTCGCAGAGCAGGCCGGTGGATTTCGCGAGTCGCCGCTGGGCCGCAATCATTTCTTCATCGGACACCACAATGGCCGCGCCCCAGCTCTGTCGAAGGGCGGCCAGGACTGTGTGGCCGTCGAACAAAATGTCATCCGCAATAGCCCCGGCAATGGTGTCGGGGTCTTCCCACGGCTGGGCAAGATGCTCCTCAAAGAGCCAATCGTTGTCGATGCTTTCCTTGAGGGGCGCGCAGCCTTCGGCCTGTACGCCGGCCAGTCTTGGGATGTCTATTATCAGGCCCATGGCTTTCAGATCGAGGAAGCCGCGCCAGATCCCGCCGAGAAGGCCACCACCGCCTACGGGGGCAATGAGCCATTGGGGCAGGTTGGCGCCATAGTGTTGATAAAGCTCATAGGCGATGGTCTTGGCCCCTTCCACATTCCAGGGCGCATACATGCCCGCCGTGGAAAGGTGGTACCAACCATGGGCCTCACAGGCGGCAATACAGAGTTCGAAAACGGCCTTCGATGAGGGATTATCCACGGCAATGACCGTTGCCCCATAGGTCTGGGCCTGGGCAACCTTGGCAGGATCGGCCTGGCCGTGCATGAACAAAATGGCTTTCATGCCCGCGTGGGCCGCGTAAGCTGCCGCCGATGAGGCCACATTGCCCGATGAAACGACCGCCACGGTATCGTGGCCCAGGGAACGAGCCCAGTTGAGACCAACAACGACCTGACGGTCTTTGAAGGAACCCGTGGGATTACCCATTTCATTCTTCAGGTCCACCGCGCCAAGATGGCAGCTTTCCGCCAGGGCAGGTGCAGCAATTACCGGCGTAGCACCTTCACCCAGGCTCACTACGTCCTGATCGGGCGGAATAGGTAGGAGAGGTCGAAAATCCCATAGGGATTTCGGGCGCGACGCGAGGAATGCCCCGTCGGGCAGGGTCTCGGGTTTGAGACTCAGTGGGGTGCCGCAGTCCGCGCAGGTGGCGATAGGGCCAAGGGCACTGTCCTGGCTGCATTGAAAACAGTGAAACCCTGTCAGACCCTGTAACATTTGCGCGGGGCGCTCCACTATATAAAACAGACGCCCCGGTATGAGGCCAGGGCGTCTGTCAGAACTTTAATTTGCGTCAATCCCAGACTAGAAAATCCAGCCGAAAAGGAACTTGAAGACACCTTCAACAAAGCCAAAGATCCATCCGAAGACGTCGCCGATAAAGTTGGTGATGGGCATGATTTTCTCCTTAGATTGTTATTTGCTTTTGTCCTGTGAATACACGACGCCACCGAGCGACACCGTGCTTAACATACAGTACACCGTTTGAGAAAGTATATTACAGAAAAAGTGGGTATTGCGCAACTTTCTTTCTGCGCAACTGTCATATTTCTGACAGTCACTCCCCGCCGGTAAATCCAAGTACGTCGCCCGATATTACGCCACTGCCGCCGCCACCAATGCCCCCCATGGGCGCTACCGTGGGTACATTCACTTTGACGCCCAGAGTGTGGCGTTCGCCCAGGCGGTCCACGGTGAAATAAAGGTTGCCGTGATCCTGGGCTTCCAGCATGGCCATTTCATAGTCCAGGTTATTCGTCACCGTACGCCGGTTGATTCCGATAATCACATCGCCCCGCTGCACACCGGCGGACTGGGCCGCACCGGTCTCGGTCAAGGCGTTGACATACAGTCCCTTTTGCACCGCCAGACCGAAGTTCTTCGCCGTTGCCGGGCTGAGAGGGCTCGCCTGGGCCCCCGCGGTCATCAGGTCAAAACCCTGCACTTCCTGTTCAATATTGGTGCCCAAGGTGGCGTTTATGGTGTTCAGGATAACCTGTCCATCGACATAATACTGGGTTTCCAACTGGTCCATGACCTTGCGGATGGCATCCTCGCCGTAGCGGTGTTCCAGCAAGATAAAGAGGCCCATGGCCGCATTGTAGTAGTCCCTGTTCTGGGCGTTTTCGCCAAAATCTTCCCAGCTGAAGAGCGCCGGGCCCACCTTGGCCAGCGCACTCAGGGGTTGCTGAAAGACGTGGTTACTTTCAAAGGAAGACAGGGCCGTATAATTTTCGCCCTCCACGACCCGCTCCCGCATTTTTTCATAGACCAGCAGCTCGGCATAGTTGGCCAGACCCTCACGAAACCACCGGGTAAAGTAGTGGGTTTTCATCATGGGTCCCGTTTTCTGGTCCGCCAGTATCAGGGGAGGCCGCGCCGGATCGACGAGGCTCAGTTTTGTGAGTTCGTGGATGAACATATAGGGATAGAAGGGATTGCTGGAGCGGATGGTCTCAAAGTCTTCGTTGCCCTCTATAGCAAAGAGGGGAAACTGGAAGGCTGAATTGGTTGGTGCAAAACCACCGGTTACGCTACCGGGCATATAGTCCCGGCGCAAGAGATAGGCCCGCACGGGGGTTTCCAGGGTCCGACCGAAATGGCGCTCGATGTGGGCGATGTACTCCTCCATCTCCATGGCCATCTCGCCGGCCTGCTCTTTCATACCGGCTTGAAAGGCGACTTCGGCCCGGCCTACTTTGACGGTGCCCTCGTAATACTGGGTCGCCACGTAGCTGTCGTCCACCACCACCGCATCGTCGTAATTGAAGGTTACGTTGAAGGGCGCTTTTTCGGTCTGGTTGCGAAAGTCTTCATAGGTCTCGGTGGCCGACTGCTGTTCCAGGGTCTCGCAACCACCCAGCAAAATCAGCAGAAGAGACAAAAGCGAAAGCCCGGACCAGACGCCACGTGGCAGCTGCATCGTCATGGAATATATTCCTCATGTAATTCAATTGCGCGACCCGCAATGAGATGTAGTGACATCGCCCAAGTGTACTGCCTCTAGCAGCCCGTTGCAACCGACTTTCGGGATTACGTCCATGCTGAGTGGGCTATTTCGGAGACCAGGCGAATCAACCTCTAATTTCGGACATTGCCTAACGCGCTCGATTTTCAGCTTCCCGATCGGGAGCATGGGAGTGCAGGTCTCGGACGCGCCAAAGGAGGGCCTGTGGTTGAAGGGCGCGGGCATGGTGCCTGTGGTGGATGGAGCCTAACAAAGACGGTGTCGTGAAACTGCGATTGCCCGACCCTGTTTGATGTCTGCAACCTACCCATGGGGCCCAACAGGGGGTTGGGCATACTTGCCCGACA
>CAXBPH010000388.1:0-4985 GCA_963977445.1 uncultured bacterium
CCCCCTTTAATCGGGAGACCAGCGGCTGCATCCCCATGATGTTACTCTTCAGCCAGATGACGCTGCGGCCAACGTTCAAGCTGCCGCCCCGTGGCATCCTTTGGATTGTGGTCGGGTGCCTTGCGCTGTGGCTCGCCATTGTGGGGGGACTCCGCGTGGTCTATGGCATGCGGCCCTACATCGTGCCCACCGCCGGAGTGGAGCCCATATTGCCCCTCCTCACCTTCAACCTGACCTGGTGGCGCACGTGGGTATTCCTGTTCGCCACCCTGGGCCTCCTGCCGCTTATGGCCCTGATTTCGTGGAAGGCCTGGCCGCCCCCCCTGCGGCGCTTTTTCTGGGCCGTGGTGCCCGTGTGGTTCCCGGTCCACTTTGCACTGGCCCACGCACCGGAAACCCGCCTCTTCCTCGTGCCCCAGGTGCTTATCTTCGTGCCGGGGGCCCTACTCGGCCTCAGGTACTATGGGACCAGGTCGCCGGCAGATCCGTCACCGGCTCCCCGGGCTTAGCGGGAAACAAATTGGCGTCGTAAGGCAGCTTGTCGTCCGGACCGTTCTTCTTGTAGATACGGAATACGGTATCCACATTACGATCGAGCCAGGGGATTAACTTCGCCTTTTCCGGGTCCACCTGAAAGACCTTTACCACGTGGTAATTCTCTTTTATCCAGTCGTTGGTCTTGAAGTGATAGAGCACCTCCATATCGCGGAGAAATAGGTATTCCGGCTGGAGGTCTTTGCACATATTTTCCAGGGAACGGCGCTCCGGCGGCTGCTCCTTGCTCCAGGCTACCACCGTGCGGCTCGCCAGGCCCGGCCAGTCGTAGATGTTGGCCCGGGAGTAGTAACCCATATAGCCCAGGGGCTCACACCCGACAGCTTCATCGGGCTTTATGTGCTCGCGGATGTAGAGTCCCGCCTCTTTGCGCACGTCGTTTTCGATGTAGTGCTGGATCATCCGCTCCGTGTAGAAACTGATGGGCAGGACACTGACGAAGAGTCCGAGATAGACGCAGGCATAGCCCCAATTCACCGCATTTCGCACCTTGATATTCCGAATCCAGCTGGTGGCGTATTGAATGCCACAGAGGCAAATCAGCAGCAGGGTCGCGATATAGGGCATCTTATACCAGCCAAAAATGACGGGCACGAGGTAGATGTAATAGACACTGTAGACCACCACCACGGCGACGAGGGGCCACAGGACCCATTGGCGCTTGAAGAGGATGACCAGGGTGCCTATCACGGCGAAGAGGAACATGATATTGGCGATGGGGCTCTCGGGACCGTTGGTGAAAAAGAGGTGGAGACTCGCGCCGTGTCCGGCGAACATAGGGCCGAGGTGGACGTGCAATTGCTCCGAGAGCACGAGCCAGGTGTGGCGCTTTATGGTGAACAGATTGACCACATCCACCTTCTCCCACCACTTGGTGTAGCCGAGTCCCTTGGCGACGATGGTGTTGGGCAAGGGCGAGCCGTAATAGGCGGTGGTAAAAATAATCCACGGCAGGTACACCGCCAGCGCCACGCCCGCTACCTTCACGAAGGTCTTGGGCCTATTGGCGAGCACGTATAGACCCGCGATAATCGTCCAGAAGGCGTAATCCGGGCGAACCAGCATGCACAGGCCCAGCGATATCCCCAGGGGCACCGCCTTCAGGGTCATGGTGTAGTAGACCGACATAATCAGGATGAGTACGGCAAGCTGGGTTTCCATGCCCGCCATGCCCCAGAGAATCTGGTGGTGTTCGAAGGCCACAAAGCCCATGGCCACAATGGTGAGTGGCGGTGCCAGGCGCACCTTCTTGTGAATACAAATCCCCAGCATGAAAAAGACCGTGAGCGCACTCGCGGGAATGGAGACCAGCTTCAGAAACTCTACGCCAAAGCCCACATGAATCAAATCGCCTATTAGGGGCACCAGGACGCTGAGGGGACTGGTAAATCCGTGGAGTGGCGGCTCGCCGGGCCGAACGTGGGTCAGACCGAAGCCGCTCGCCATATTCTCCGAGTGGAGACAGGTAATCAGGGCGTCTTCCCAGTAGCGCTGGGTATATATCCAGAAGACAATCCGCAAGAGCATGCCGATGGCAGCGATAAGGAAGGCCGCCTTGACCACAAATCGGTGCTCTTCCTGATCGATTTCTTCTATCCCCAGCCGCTGCTGAAGCATCCTGATAGCGTAATCCATTACATTTACCTTTAGATTTTGTCGTTGTCGGCAGTCATCCTACCGCCCGACCGACCTGGGCCTCAAGGCGCGACAGGTCGCTTGGGAAAAAGTTCGTCGTCGTAGGGGCGCGGGTCATCCGGTTCATTGCGCTTATAGACCCGAAAGAGCAAATCCACGCTTCGCTCGATCCAGGGAATCTCATGTTTTATGGCCGGGTCCACTTCAAACACCCCAATTACGTGGTATTTTTCGTGGAGCCATGCGTCTGATTTGAAATGATATAAGACTTCCAGATCCCGTAGGAATAGATAGTCGGGTTCCAGGCCCTTGCACATGTTCTCCAGATTACGGGCTTCGGGCGGCTGAGACTGACTCCACGCCAATACGTCGCGACTCGCCAGACCGGGCCAGTCGTAGACCTTGTGCTGGGAGTAATAGGAGAGGTAGCCCAGGGCCTCCGCGCCGACCACGTCATCGGGGCCCATCTGCTCTTTCAGAAACAAGGCGGCCTTTTTCCGAACGCTGTTTTCAACGTGCTCCTGAATCATATGCTCCGCATAAAAGGTCTGGGGCAGCACGACAATGAAGAGGCCAAGATAGATAATGGAGAAAAGGCTGAGGGCACGGTTGCGCCACCGGGGCGCGGGAATGAAGCGGGCGAGACAGTGAACACCCCAGAGCGAGAGAAGCAACATCACGGCGGCATAGGGCACCTTATACCAGCCGTAGATAATGGGCACGAGGTATACGTAGTAGACGCTATAAACGACCACGAAGGCGGCCAGTGGCCAAAGTGCCCACGACCGCTTGACGAGCAACCAGACTGTGCCCACGACCGCAAAGAAGAACATGCCGTTGGCAATGGGACTTTCGGGGCCCGACGTAAAAAACTTGTGTATCCCCGCGCCATGACCACCAAACGTTGGGCCGAGATAGATATACAATTGCTCCGAAAGGGTCATCCAGGTGTGACGCTTAATAGAGAAGAAACCGAAATTCTCCGCCGCCAGCCAGGGCAAACCAAAACCCGCCCCTTTCGCATGGATGGTGTGGGGTATGGGCGAGCCATAGTATCCGGTAGTGAAGGCAATCCAGGGCAGATAGACCACGAGCGCCATGGCAACGACCTTAAGAAATGAACGGGGAGCGACAAGCAGCACATAGACGCCCGAAATCACCGTCCAGAACGCCAAATCGGGGCGGGCCAACATACACAGGCCCAGGGAGAGTCCGAGGGGGATCGTCTGTAGACTCACGGTGTAATAGAGGGACATCAGCACGGCGAGCACGACCAACTGGGTCTCCATCCCGGCCATGCCCCAGAGTATTTGATGGTGCTCCACGGCTACGTAGCCCATGGCCAGTACAATCAATGGGCTGGCAAGGCGGACTTTTGGATGAATCCCGAGTCCCAACACATAGAACACGCAGAGGGCCGAAGCGGGTATGGAAACAAGCTTCAAAAACTCTACGCCAAAACCAATGTGAATAGCGTCGCCCAGGAGGGGAACAAGCACACTGAGGGGACTCGTAAATCCATGAAGCGGATTGCCCGCACTGGTGATATGGGTCAAGCCCAGGCCACGGAAGACGTTTTCCGAGTGGAGGCAGGTTATGAGGGCGTCTTCCCAGTAGCGCTGGGTATAAATCCAGAACACCACGCGCAGCACCATGGCCACTACGGCAATGAGCAGTGACGCCTTAACGACGAGACGATTTTCGGCACGCTCCACCGCTTCGAGGCCAAGAAAGCGACCCAAAACGTGCACCATGCGATCCATCCCCATCATGGCGTGCGCCTCGGAAACAAATGGGTGTCGTAAGGCACTTCATCGCCCGGCCCATTGCGCTTATAGATGCGAAATATCGGGTCAATACTCCGGCGAATCCAGGGAATGCTCTCTCGCTTGTCGGGGTCCACTTCAAACACAGCAACCACGTGGTATTCCTGCTCCAGCCACCGCTGATTGTGAAAATTATAGAGCACTTCCAGATCTCGCAGAAAGAGGTACTCCGGTTTCAGTGCGCGGCACATATTCTCAAGGGTTCGCGCTTCGGCGGGTTGCTCCCGACTCCATTCCACGACCTCCCGACTCGCAAGGCCCGGCCAATCATACACCCGGCCCTGAGAATAGTAGGCAATATAGCCGAGGGCTTCCGTGCCCACCGTTTCTTCCGGTGTCATATGGGCCTGCAGATACAACCCGGCCTCACGGCGCACGTCATTTTCTATATGGGACTGAATCATACGCTCGGCATAAAAGCATCGGGGCAGCACGAGGGCGAAGGCCCCCATGTAGACGACGGCGAACCCCGCAAGGAGGCGATTTCGCCACGGGTGCCGGGGAATAAGCAGAGATAATTGATGAATGCCCCACAGGGAGAGCAGGAGTAAGGCCACCGTGAAAGGCACTTTATACCATCCGTATATGATGGGAACCAGATAGACGTAGTAGGCGCTGTAAAGGACCACAAAGGCGCATAGCGGCCAGAGTGCCCATTGCCGTTTCACCACGACCGTTATGGTGCCCACCACGGCGAAACAGAACATGATGTTGGCGATGATGCTTTCCGGACCCGTGGTGAAGAATTTGTGTATACCAGCGCCGTGCCCCTCGAACGCTGGACCCAGATGAATGTTCAGTTGCTCCGAAAGCATCATCCAGGTGTGGCGTTTGATGGAAAAAAAACTAAGTGAATCTTCCCGAAGCCAGGGCAGGCCGAAACTCACGCCCTTCGCGATTATCGTGTGGGGGATGGCGGAACCAAAGTAGACGAAGGTAAAACAGACCCAGGGGAGATACACCCCGAGG
>CAXBPH010000389.1:0-4956 GCA_963977445.1 uncultured bacterium
AGGGCCCTTTGACAGTCGGGGCCGTCCCCCTGAGTGACACTTACCCTCGGGGGGGCGGCCCCGACTGTTAAATCCCTCCAAACTACCCACATCCTGCTCCGGCACCAAGAAAACACATCGCTACCACAAAATCACCATGTCGGGGCGGTTACCGGGGACTGCACCGACATCGCTCACGGCAACCTGCAATATGCCCGTCGTGGCCAAAGAAACGGACCCAACCTACCCAAGTGCCCTTTGACAGTCGGGGCCGTCCCCCTGAGTGCCACTTACCCTCGGGGGGACGGCCCCGACTGTCTAATTCCTCCACACTACCCCCATTATCCCATGGCACCAAGACGTACACCTCGCCACCATCAATTCACCATGTCGGTGCAGTCCCCGGGGACTGCACCGACATCGCCCACGGAAACCTTCAACATACTCGTCGTGGCCGAAGAAACGGACCCATCCTACCCAAGGGCCCTTTGACAGTCGGGGCCGTCCCCCTGAGTGACATTAACCCTCGGGGGGGGCGGCCCCGACTGTTAAATCCCTCCACACTACCCACATCCTGCTCCGGCGCCAAGACGGACACAGCGCTACCACCAAATCACCATGTCGGTGCAGTCCCCAAATCAAAAAAAGCCGGGACCGTCTTCCCAGAGTTTGACCTCAGGAAGACGGCCCCGACCACAAATTTTCTGCTGGCTACCTACGGACTTCCGGCACCTGCGAACAAGTACCGACAGACCACGTGGTGCAATCCCCGGCTATGCTTCGTGGTCGAAGGAAACCTGGGGTTCAATAAACGCGGCCACCTCGTCGATGGGCATACGTACTTGTTCCATGCTGTCACGGTGACGGACGGTTACCGTGTTGTCTTCTTTGGTGTCGTAATCCACACAGATGCAGAAGGGCGTTCCGATTTCGTCCTGACGACGGTAACGACGCCCGATGGCTCCGGCCTGATCGTAGTAGGTGGCGAACTTGCGTCGGAGCTTCTTTTCGAGGTCCTGAGCGATCTCGGCAATCCCGTCCTTCTTCACGAGGGGCAGGACGGCGGCCTTGATGGGCGCGAGTTTCGGCGCGAACTTCATGACGATACGCTGTTCGCCATTCACTTCTTCTTCGGTGTAGGCGGCGCACAATACGGCGAGGGTCGCCCGGTCGGCACCGGCGGAAGGCTCGAGCACGGTGGGCACGAAACGCTCGTTGGCCTGCTGGTCGAAGAAGGACAAGTCCTTACCCGACGCGTCGGAGTGGGCCTTCAAATCAAAGGTTCCACGATTGGCCAAGCCCTGAAGCTCGCCCCAGCCAAAGGGGAATTCATATTCCACGTCGACGGTACGCTTGGAGTAATGCGCCAGGGATTCTTTTGGGTGCTCATACCAGCGCATCTTGGATTCATCGAGACCAAGGCGTAGATACCAACTCCAGATTTCTCCCTGCCACTTTTCGAACCACGTCTCTTCGTCTTCTTCCTTGCAGAAGAATTCAATTTCCATTTGCTCGAATTCACGGCTGCGGAAGATAAAGTTACGTGGGTTTACTTCGTTACAGAAGGCCTTACCCACCTGGGCGATACCAAAGGGCACCTGGCAGCGGGTGGAGGAATAAACTTCTTTGAAGTTCACGAAGATGGACTGGCACGTCTCGGGACGGAGGTAAGTGTCGACGGCTGTGGCCTCGTTTACACCCAGCTGGGTCTTCAACATGCTGTTGAACTGCATGGGCTCGGTGAGTTTACCGCCGCAATCGGGACACACCTCTTTTTCGAGATGATCCTGCCGAAAGCGGTGTTTACACTCGGTACAATCCACCACCACATCGTGGAAGGCATCAACGTGTCCGGACGCTTTCCATACATCGGGATGCATGATGATGCTGGCATCCAGACCGACGATATCATCACGGACCTGGACGAAGTTATACCACCAGTCATCCTTCAGGTTCCGTTTCAACTCGACGCCCAGGGGACCGAAGTCCCAGCAGCCATTCACACCGCCATAAATGGCGCTCGATTGAAAAATGAATCCCTTACGCTTGCAAAGGCTGACCAGCTTGTCCACGGTATGCTCCTGTTATTACTGAATAGGTAGGAAGAAGGCCTGAAGGCCAGAAATATCATAACGACATAAGCCACCCATTGTAGTGGTTGAAGACGTTTCATTGCAATTGTTTAGCCCCGATCAGAGACAAAGCTGTGCTATACTGGCGCGGTTTCAAGCAGGTGCAGCCACGTCTTGTGATGCTGCGGAGCGTCAACGACCGTTACAGGATTTTCGCAAATGACCAAAGGTGCCTACGAGTCTCGTATTCAAACCGTGTGCCTCGCCACCCTGACCATCGTGGTCGTTGCTGTCGCCATTTATCTGCTGCGCATCGTATTGGTCCCCTTCATACTCGCAGCCTTCCTCGCCCTGGTCCTCCTCCCTATCGTCAAATTTCTTATGCAGAATCTCCGGATTCGCCGACCCATTGCGCTAGTTCTGACTTTATTCCTGGGATTTCTTTCGGTGATTGGTGTGGGTGCCTTTGTCGCCGTTTCCGTCGGGCAATTCGCAAACAGTGCAGGTGAGTACGAAGAGCAATTAACGAAACTCATCCACAAAGCGGAAATATCCCGTCCGGTACAGGCCATCGTGTCCCTCGTAGGCACGAAAGCGCCCTTAAAGCCCAATGAGGACGCTTCCGTAGAAAAAGCAAATGACGGGGGCGAGGAGGCGATGCCCAAGAGCCCAAACGGCTTTCAGACCTCGCTGTTGCTGCCGGAAGGGGCCATAAACGGCATAGCACGGCGACTTTCTTCGGGCGTATTGTCGGTCCTGTCCAACGGATTTCTTGTTTTGCTCTTCACCGCCTTCCTCCTCATGGGAAGTACCACCCGAACGACGCCGCGGAAAGGGGTCGTTGGTGAAATCGAGGCCCGGGTCCAGAAATACATCGTCATCAAGATCCTGTCGTCCATGCTCACCGGATTTCTGGTCTATCTGGTCCTTCAATTCCTCGGGGTCCGCTTCGCCATCTCCTTCGGGGCCTTTGCATTCATTTTGAACTTTGTGCCCAATATTGGTTCTATCGTGGCCACCCTCTTGCCCCTGCCCTTTGTCCTCCTGACTCCCGATGTGAGCATGATTACCGTTGCGCTGGCCCTCCTCCTGCCCCTCACCATTCAATTCTGTATCGGCAGCGTGCTGGAGCCCAAAATCATGGGCGACACCCTCGGATTACACCCCGTCGTCGTACTCATGTCCCTCATATTCTGGGGTATGCTCTGGGGTTTCAGTGGCATGCTGTTGGCCATTCCCATGACCGCCAGTGCCAAGATAATCTTCGGGCGCATCGATGTAACCCGCCCCATGGCCGCCCTCATGGAAGGCCGGCTGGAAGCCTTCGACGAGATGTGAGCAGACGGGGACAGTATCCCCCGCACCACAATTGACCCTACACGTTAGTGAAACGGCGACGTAAAAGGGGGTGACTGTACCCAAACCACCGGGGACAGTATCCCCCGCACCACAATTGAACTTACACGTTAGTGGAATGACGACGTAAAAGGGGGTGACTGTACCCAAATAACTCGACCCCTTGGGTACAGTTACCGATTGATTGCCGTCCCTATTCCATTACAAATGTCATTCCTGCAATCGGAAACTGTCCCCGCCACTACCGACGCCATTCCTGCAATCGAAAACTGTCCCCGCCATTTGTGTTTACTTGTCCTTCGAAACTACCTTCACTTCCTCGAAGAGGGCATCCCACTCCCCCCCGTCATTACGTTTCTCCACGAGAGCCTCGTCTCCCTTCGACCACCACACCAGGACCCGGTCATCCGTATAACGCGACCCCGATGCGGACACCACCTGGGGCAAGGTGTATTCTTCTCCATCGGGCATCACCACTTTCACGAAAGAAAGACTGTCATCCGAGAGCTGATAGTAGGTGGCCTCTATGGTCTCGCCAGTGTTGGTTTGGTAGGTGTAGGCCGTCCCCGGAGACACGGTCAACCCGCCGACTCGCTGTGTGGCACAACCGCCCAGGGCAACAACGAGTAAAAATGCACACACCGGTGCGACAACTGCTTTGACGTTCATAATACTAATCTCACAATGTTCAGAAAAAGGATGCAACAGCGCATCGAAACGTTGTTCCGTTCGTTGGATTATTGTACCCACACGGATCCATCAAAAAAAGGCCTGCCCAATCTGGTTGCAATCCCGTTTCTATTGGCTTATGCTGAATAAATTATTGACAACACTATTGGAAGCCCGGCGTTTGGGCTGGTGTTTTCACCCGTCAGGCGACACGTCGACCCCCGTGCTTACCTGGAAGGCTCGTCGGGCGACAACAAATACGGTCCCGACCCCAAAGCCGACATGGCATAGGCCGAGATACTATAATTCAGTCCAAAATCGCCCCCGTCCCATCGATAACGTGAGACGGGGGCGTTTTTTTCGTCATCGGGGTACCTCGTAAAATTGACACCGTTGTCAATCCGTCGGTAGCATAGCCCTTTAGCGCAAAGGCAGGGCCCCCGATGATGAAGTACCTCCCCAAAAACATCACTCACCGCAGACTCTCTATGGTGGTCTGCATTCTTGCGTGCTCCAGCGCACCCGCCGTGGATTTTGAAACGGACGTCGCGTCCATCTTCGAAGCGCGGTGTATCGCCTGCCACCATCCCAACATCCTCAAGGGGGATTTCTCCCTCGCCTCCGAAGCCGACTTCCTCGCCAGTGGCAAGGTCGTCGCCGGCAAGCCGGAAGAAAGCCGTCTATTTAAGGTCATTCGCCCCCACGCCGATGGCAGTCCACCGGAAATGCCGGAAAAAGGTGCCCCTCTCAGCCCGGAAGAGGTCGAAACAATCCGTCAATGGATCATCGAGGGAGCCCAATGGCCCCCCGGTCGTGTCTTGTCGGAACCATCCAAAGCCGATGGCTCCTGGTGGTCTTTTCAGCCCCTCATGGAGGTCGA
>CAXBPH010000390.1:0-4933 GCA_963977445.1 uncultured bacterium
ATCACCATGAAAAATTCACTATTCAACATTCTAAATTCACTATTCCCATGAAGCGCTGTTGTGGGACTGTCATCTTATTCGCCCCAGGCGAAAAAGGGACTGTACCGGCTGTGTCAATAGACCGCAACAAGCCAGACAAAGCCCAAGATCGCACAAACTACCGGGACAGCCTCGCACTGTAGCGACATCCAAGCCCGCTGCCATGTAATAATACGACCCAATATCTTTAAACCAAGCCACAGCACCCGGAGTGCGAAGGCAGTCCCCGATGAACCCAAACGTTTCACCAGCAACCGCCAAGCAAAGCAACCCACTGAAAATCACCATGAAAAATTCACTATTCAACATTCTAAATTCACTATTCCCATGAAGCGTGCAACGGTTCACACCCTCGGCTGTCGCCTCAATCAATCCGAATCCGCCATCCTGGAGGAAAAACTCCGGGAAGACGGCTACGACCTCGTGCCCTTTGGCGAACCGGCCGACCTCGCCATCGTCAACACCTGCACCGTCACCAACGAAGCCGACGCCAAATCCCGCAAGCTCGTGCGCCAGTTTATCCGGAAAAACCCCGGGGCCTACACCGCCGTCATCGGCTGCTATGCCCAAATGGGTGCCAACGCCCTCGCCACCATCCCCGGCGTGGACCTCATCATCGGCAACCAGGAAAAGCTCAACGTACTCGACTACGTGAAGGCCGGCAAGAACGACCAGGCCCTCATCGTCCGCGACCGCATCGACCGCGACGACTTCACCATCGACTTCGCCGGCGAAGAGGGTGCCCTCAGCCGCCGCGCCAACCTCAAGGTGCAAGACGGCTGCGACTTCATGTGCTCCTTCTGCGTCATCCCCTTCGCACGCGGCCGCGCTCGGGCCCGGGACTTCCAAAACCTCCTCGACGAAGCCCGCAGCCTCGTCGAGCGCGGTGCCAAGGAAATCATCCTCACCGGCGTCAACATCGGCACCTACGACCTCGAAAATCGCGGCATCCTCGAAATCGTCGACGGACTCAACACCATCGACGGACTCGACCGCATCCGCATCAGTTCCATCGAACCCACCACCATCCCCCTCGAACTCTTCGACCGCATGAACGCCCCCGATCACGCCCTCCTCCCCTACCTCCACATCCCCATGCAGGCCGGGTCCAACGAAGTCCTCACCGCCATGCGCCGCAAATACACCCGCGAAGAATTCCTCGACTTCATCTTCCAGGCCCACGACGCCGTCCCCGGCATCGGCATCGGCTCGGACATCTTAGTCGGCTTCCCCGGCGAGACCGACGCCAACTTCGAAGACACCTGCGACGCCCTCTGGAAAAGCCCCCTCTTCTACGCCCACGTATTCAAATACTCCGAGCGCGCCGGCACCGCCTCCGTGCGGATGGCCGACAAAGTCCCTGCACAAGTAATAAACGAGCGCGGTGCACGCCTGCGGAAACTAAGCGCCGACAAAACCCGCCTCTTCTTCGAACACCAGATCGGCGAAACTCATGAAGTCTTGTTTGAGCAGGCGCAAGATGGTTTCTGGACGGGGTATACGGGGAACTACACCCGAGTCGCGGCCCAGAGCGACGAAGACCTAACTAACTTAAGCCGAAACGTGAGATTGGAAGAAGTACGGGGAGACGTTATATTGGGAACGCTCGCGTAACCCCTCGGAGTCAAACTAGAGTCCCGTTTTAATTCACTATTCAAAATTCTAAATTCACCATTCTGCCTCCCCCCTCACCCCAACGGGGTACAGCAGCATAGCCCAAGGCAACGCCCTGGGATCACGCACCCCACCTCAAAATTCAGCCCTGAAGGGGCGCCACGACCCGCCCCCCACACACAAACGCGCAAAACTGGGAGCACAGGAGGCTCGCCTGCAAGGCGGCAACGTCGCCCATTTGCATTTCACTACCCGGCTGGTCACCCCCCTGTTGGAAAAAACTATTCTAAAGAAAAAATACGCTCGCGTCCGTCATTCTCAATTCAATATTCACCATTCTAAATTCACCATCTCCCTCGTTCCCAAGCTCTGCTTGGGAATGCAGTCCCCGAAGCTCTGCTTCGACGTGGGAGACTTTTTATCTTCGGGATTCGAGTAAAAAAGAATTGGGGGCTCGACGCAGCGCTGAATGCCTAGTGCTGTCCATTTCGATCCGTTGACTTTTTCGATTTCCAATTCGCATACTCAATTGAGAGAGTAAATCTGACGTATAAGTCTAGGATATTCTGACTTGTCCGTAAGACTGCCTTGCCCCAGGGCGAGAGGACAAAACTCTATTTTTCCTCTAGAATCGCTACTCATCGGAACGCGGCGTGGAAGCCCGGTCTTTCAGCAAGAGTTCTCGAATCCTCGGCCAAGTCGCAAGAATCTCCCCAGGATCGAATTCGGGGAAAACATCGCCGACTAGCAAAAATATTTCCGTGCAAAAGCTGATTGCCAACGACACGAACTCTACTATGTTTTTCTCTTCACTTGATTCAAACTCGGCCTTGCTTTGCTCGAAATCCTCACCGTGAAAAATAACACTTGAAAGGACGATGGGGCCACCGTGTGCAAAGTTGGATGTAAAACTGTAGATAATCCTGTATTGATGCGCCCTCATTGGATTTTTGGACACATTGGCCAACTCCTTGACCGTTTTTCCGCACCAGGAATTCGCCCATCGCACATTATTTTTACTCTTGCCTCTCCTGCTTTTCAGCAGGAACTCTTTGAAACGCAAGGGTACCTGCGCATCAAGTTCTCTGAACAAGTTCGCATCCCCAGAGAACGAACCTCGTTGGATATCGTACTCAATGGTGTTCTTGCGGTTCAGATACTTCTGTAGCTCCCCGAATTTCAAATAACACTGTGCCCGCTCCTCCGCACTCACGTCATCACGAAGTATCTCTTCAGTGTTTATTAGAATCTCAAATAGTGATCGTGTGAGAATTGCACCATCTTCCCAATGGTCATTCTCTGTCAGCAACCGAATGGAGCGAATCAGATTCAAAGCTCTCGTTGCCAGACCTGTCTTTATGTAGTGAACGGAATTGCCCGTGTAATTGACGCCTTCGCCATGAACCCATTTGTTTACAACATCAATGTAGTCGCCCAAGATGGAAAATATCTCTGGATGGCGCTCCAGTGCCGCTCGCTCGTGTTGTATTCTTTCTTCTTTGTCACCAATAGTCATACGTGGGTCTAGAACCCCAATCCCTTCTTTCGTGCCAGCACGCCATCCGCCCTGGGGACCAACGCAACAAGCATGTTGACGTCGAGCAGGCCGACGCTCACCAGTCATCCTCATGCCGCTTTACATCTTCAATCGTCAATGTCGGCGAACCAGGCGGGGTGATGAAGACGGGAAGACCGGAGACTTCATCGATACCGATGTGCGTGCTCGTGGCATGCGCGTTTTCCGCCATGGATTCGCCACGGGGAACCCCACCTTCCGCACGGGAACCCACAAGATCACGCCAGACCGTGATCGGAACGATGACCTCCACTTCATTGCCGTCAGAATCCGTAACGATTTTTACGCCTTCAGTCGCCATAGTGCCTCCTATAGGTTCATTCTAGCTTTTTTCACCCGAATTTCCACGGGCAGCCCCGTTCCGATTAGGCTTCTTGGAATGCAGTGCATGAGCCCGTCGGTCATAGGGCGCTCTTGTGCGCGTTGGGGGGAACGCTGCCGCAGACAAGAATGTCCACGATCCTTTTGTGCGCTCTAAAACGTTTAGTTTGCCTGAACCACACCACGTAGAAGACGACCACGGAGGCGACACCATGAACATGCATAATCCCCCCCACCCCGGCGAAGTCCTCAAGGAACTCTGCCTGGAGCCCCTCGACCTCAACGTCACCGATGCAGCCAAGGCCCTCGGCGTTAGCCGGAAGACCCTCTCCAGCATCCTGAACGGCCGCGCGGGCATCAGCCCCGAAATGGCGATTCGCCTCTCTATCGCGTTCAACACCACGGCGGAGAGTTGGATGAATCAGCAGATGCAGTACGACCTGTGGCAGGCCGAACAGCACCGTGGTGAGTTAACGGTGCAGACCCTGATGTGATCGCGCACCATCCCGTCGTTAGATTTGCCGATTCTACCGCGCAAAGGGATGCCTGTCCGCAAAAGCACCAAAGTGGCTTAGCCTTTCCGCCGCCGGCGCACCTGCGGCCCACGTTGGTCCCCTTTCATGGCCCACCATTGCTGTTCCGGGCCAAGGCGGGCCCTGACTTCAGCGAAACCACTTGGATGGCCACTATTTCCCCACCGCATCCATCAAGATCTCATAGGAACGCAGCCGCGCCTCCTGGTCGTACATCGCGGAGGCGACGATGAGCTCTTCAACACCCGCCCGGTCCACAAATCCTTTCACGGCCTCGCGCACCTTCGCGAACGAGCCGACGAAGGAACAGGCGAGCATGCCGTTCACGTGGTTTTTCTCCGCAGGTGACCAGTAGGCTTCGATGTCGTCGATGGGCGGCCGAAGACGTCCGGGAGTGCCACGGATGAGATTGGTGAACTGTTGCTGGGCCGAGGTGAAGAGCCGCTGCGCTTCGGCATCGGTGTCGGCGGCGAATACGTTGACGCCCGCCGCAGCATAGGGCGTGTCCTGCTGGGCCGAGGGGGTGAAGTGTTGGCGATAGAGGTCGAGCGCGGGGAGCAACTCCCGGGGTGCGAAATGGGAGGCGAAGGCGTAGGGCAAGCCCATCTTCGCGGCAAATTGAGCGCCGAAGAGGCTGGACCCCAGGATCCACAGGGGCACCTTCAGCCCGGTGCCGGGGACCGCCTGGACCTTCTGCCCGGGCTGTGCGTCGTCCAGATAGGCCTGTAATTCCGACACGTCTTCGGGGAAATGGTTTGCGTTGTCCGGGCTGCGGCGCAAGGCCCGCAGGGTGACCTGGTCGGTACCGGGCGCGCGACCAAGCCCCAGATCGATGCGGCCGGGATAGAGG
>CAXBPH010000391.1:0-4927 GCA_963977445.1 uncultured bacterium
CTGAGTTTCAGCTGGGAATTCATGTTTGCCCGTTCCATGTTTCAGACCGACGACATGGCAAAACAACAGGAACTCCTAAATCGCGTGTCGGCCCTGGTCGATGAAGGCACGCTGATTTCCACCGTAACCGCCAATCTCGGCCCCCTCAATGCAGAGACGCTGAAGAAAGCCCACGAAGAGCAAGAGGGTGGCCGCGTCATCGGCAAGAACGTGCTGGGCGGCTTCGCGGGCTAAGTATACGAAAGAAAACTGCGCCTAAGACCACTATCATCTACTGGTCCGACGCTCGGCAGTGTTGGTTCTCAGCATAAGAAGGAGACGGGGTGTTTTTTCTCAAACCCTATGACGAAAGACGTGCCGCGGGATCCCGAGGCACGAGGGTTCGTGCGATTACTGTGTTTTCAACCACCGTGGCGAAAGCACACTACCGGTTCGCATCAACAATCTACGCACGCCTGCTACCGCAAGCCATCATTCCCGACCGCTATTCTCCACGACTTGTCTATAACTCAGCGCTTCACACCAAGAGGAAACACCATGAAACAATATGTAATTGAACCCGGCAAAAACACCATCAAGGTCGTCGACATTCCCGCGCAAAACCTTGGACCCAACGACGTCAAGGTCCGCGTAAAGGCCGCCTCCTTAAACTACCGCGATATATTGAATCGCCAGTCTGCCCGGGAAGCCATCGTCCCCTTCTCCGATGGAGCCGGCGAGGTCGTCGAAGTGGGCACCGCCGTAGACAGTCTCGCGGTGGGTGACCGGGTGACAGGCCTCTTCTTCCCCACCTGGATGGACGGCGTCATTGAAAAAAGCATCAACGACATCGCCCGGGGTGGCGGTTCGACGGACGGCATGTTGGCCGAAGAAGTCGTGGGCAATGAAAAGAGCTTCATCCCCTTCCCAGATCACCTGAGCTATGAGGAAGCCTCCACCCTGCCCTGCGCCGGATTGACCGCCTGGCACGCCCTTTTTGAACATCACCAGCCCGCCCAGGCCGGAGAAACCATCTTGATACAGGGCACGGGCGGGGTGTCCATTTTTGCCCTGCAGTTGGCGGTGGCCCATGGACTCAAGACCATCGTGATCTCCAGCTCCGACGAAAAGCGTGCACGGGTCAAAGAAATGGGTGCCACCCACACCATTAATTACCGCACGACACCCGATTGGGAAAAGGAAGTGTGGGAACTCACCGATAAGAAAGGGGTCGACATGGTCCTCGAGGTCGGCGGTGGCGGCACGTTGGAAAAATCCATGAAAGCCGTAAAAACCGGCGGCGTCATCAGTTTAATTGGCGTCCTGACGGGCGTGAGTGACACGGTCAACCCCTTGCCCATCTTGTGGAAAAGCCTGCGGGTCTTCGGCATTTACGTGGGCAGCCGCGCCATGCAGTCCCGTTTCCACGACGCACTCGCCAAACACAAACTCACCCCAATCGTTGATCGGGTTTTCCCCTTCGACGAAGCCGCCGACACCTATGACTACCAGAAGTCCGGAAAACATTTTGGCAACGTGGTGGTGAAATGCGGCTGATTGCCTTCCCATCCCCTTGCGAAGGACGTCCCCACGCCTGAGCAATAGTGGTGCAAAGCTTAAACGAACAAACACAAAAGGCCCGGGAGCACTGACATAGCTCCCGGGCCGTTTCGTGTTAATACCGATAGGTCACCCGTTGAAATAAGTCGGACACGTCCAACTACTTCTTTTCATCCGCCCCAACGGTCTGTTCGAGGAGTGTCACCAACTCGGAAAGGTCCTTCACCACATAGTCCGGCCGGCCGACGTTCGGATAGAGCGTCGCTCCGGGACGCGCCACGAACGCCGTTTGCAGGCCCACGTTCTTCGCCCCCGCCAGATCCCACGCGTGGGCGGCCACCATCAATACGTCCTCCGCCTTCACCTCAAGATCGTCCAGGACCATCTGATAGGTGTCTGGATGGGGCTTATATTTCTTAATGGACTCGATGGTGTAGCGCTTCTCAAACAGGTCGGTGAGCCCGGCGTTTAGAAACTGAGTTTCCACCCCCTGGGCCGACGAGTTCGTGAGGCTGACAATATGGTAGCCGTCATGCGCGAGGGCCTTCAGGCTCGACACCACGTCAGCATGGGGCGGCAGGGAACGCAGGGGCGTCACGATGGCCGTCTTGGCATCGTCGTAGCTCAAATCAATCCCCTGCTTCTCCGCGACCATCATCAGCGCCGCCGTACCGATTTCGCCAAAACCGTGGTAGTTGTCGCTCAGGGTCTCGACGAGTGAATAGTGGAGCATGGTGGAGAACCAGAGGGGCAGTAAATCCTCTCGTCCACCCAGCGCCTTACCCACAGAGCTTTTCAGGGCTTCAAGGTCGAGCAGGGTTTCGTTAACGTCAAATATGATCACCTTGGGCTTGGACATAGGCGTCTCCTGTTCCGGCGTAGGCTCCCCGCCCGCAACGCGCTCTTGCGCCATCGCGAAATTGCCACTCATAGCGACAGCAAGGGTCAATAGTAACGTAAATAGTCGTTTCATAGTCATTTTCCTGTTTCCATGGTGGTGGTTCTCCCCATGGGCTTCGGTCATGAAGGTGAAGCCCGATGGGACAGCGGCCGTCAACTAACCAAGACTCTCGGACATGTCAGGCTCCACGATATTCGTGCCGAAGCTTTCATAGGCCCCGCCAATCTGCTGGGCCATCACATCGGGCCAGGCATGAAACTTCCCATCGGCGATGGCGTCGAATATAGATTCCGCGACCACCGAAGCAGGTGCCGCTACGTCGCCGAATCCGGCTATGTCGCCCATATCGGTCTTGATAGGCCCGGGGTGCACGCTGACGACTTGGGTCCCCTGTTCACGCAACGAATCGCGCAGCCCTTGTGTAATGCTGTAACTCGCCGCCTTAGAGGCGCAATAGGTGGCCATATTGGCGAACGTTTTTACCGATGCGACGCTGTTGAGCTGCACAAGTGCGCCGCCCCCATTCGCCTTCAATACGGGAGCAAAAGCCTGGGCAATACGAATCAATCCAAAGACGTTGGCGTTGATTTCAAACTGCAAGGTCTCAATGGCGTCCTGGTCAAGGGCGGACTTCATTTTCATGACACCCGCATTGTTCACCACGATGTCGACGTCACGCGCCAGATCCGCCGCAGCCGTTATCGAAGTCGGGTCATCCAAATCGACCCGAAGAGGCACGACCCGGTCGCCGTGTTCCGCCACAAGCGACTTCGCAGAGGCCACGTCACGCACCGCCGCATAGACTTTGGCGGCCCCACGATGGAGGGCTTCCTCCAGAATCGATTTTCCTATGCCGCGATTTGCTCCGGTTACCAATACAATTTTATCGTTTAGATTGTGTGTCATATAGCTCTCCTCGGGTGGGCTCGTGTGAAGAAAAAGAAAGGGGCAACTTTCCCGGTGCCTGGGCTGCCAGGGGCAATTGGGCTACTCCGCGTTAGGCGTCCAGGTATTCTTGGCCGACACCGAGTCCACGGGCGTTTGAGTCACATGATTGGTGTAGTTCGACAGCACTTTGAAGGCGGTACCCAGGACCACATCAAGCATGTTCTCCTTGGTGTACCCCGCAGCAAGAAAGGCGTCGATGTCCGCCGCTTCGGGCCAGCCCCGGCTGAGGTTGACCTTCTCCGCATACACCCGGAGGGCTTCCAACTTCGGGTCGGCAAGGGACGTGCCTTCACGGAGAGCCGTGATGACATCCTCCGGCACCTTGGCCGCCTGCATGATGGACGTGTGCCCGGCCATGCAGTAGGCACAACCATTGAGGCGGTTGTTGGTCATAGCGATGATTTGACGCTCGGTCTCGCTGAACTTGGTTTTTCCGAAAATCCCAGCAACCGCTTGATACGCCTCCAATACGGCAGGCGATTCCGCCATGACGGCGTGGAGATTGGGAATGAAACCGTGGCTCTTCAAGCTCTTTTCCAAGAGGGCCTTACTTTCTCCGGCCGTCTCTACGGTGTGTAGTTTAAAGTCTGTCATACGATGCGCTCCTTATTGTTTTGACCAATCGGTCTAAATTAGGCATAAAAAAACGAGGAGATTAACTCCTCATCGCTGATTATTCTTCAACCTGAGGTACTGCCCCCTACATAGGGATACTACCAAGTTTTGAACGCTTGGTCAATATGCTTCATAAATTTCTCTCTACGCCATCCCCTGCCCTAGAAATACTAGGCCACCAGACCTTTCGCCGCTTCGGCCATCTGCTGCAACGCGGCTCTATCCACCACACCCCGTCCCAACACACGAATACCCACCAGGAACGAGAGCAGGGCATTGGCGGTAGCGGCGGGTTCCACCGAATGGGGAATATCACCGCGGGTCTGCCCCCGCTCGATGAGCCGTTCAAAGAAATCGGTCAACTCCTTGAAGGCATCCGTCACGACCTTCCGGGCCGCTTCGTTGTGTTGGGCATAGTCCAGCGACGTATTCACCAGCATACAGCCCCGGCGATGGGGATCATCGACCGAACTGTCCACAATACGGTCAAAAAATCGAAAGAGGGCCTCGCGAGGGTCATCCAGGGATTCCAATTGCCGCAACATCTTCCGCCGCCGCTCGTTGTCATATTTCAGCAACGACTGAAGGAAGAGATCCTCTTTACCCGCAAAGGCATTATAGAGACTCCCCCGCTTAATTCCGGTGGCGGCGGTGATATCAGAAATAGACGTGGCGGCATAACCTTTTTCCCAGAAGACCGCCATCGTCTTCTCGATGACGTCCGACTCGTCGAATGTCTTTTCCCAAGGCATAGCACACTTCCTATAACGGTAGAACCTGGTTTCCCTAGCCCAATTGTACCGCAATTTGACCTATTGGTCAAAACAAAATCCCCACCCCGATGAATGACCATCCATTGCCCCCCCCCTCGGCACCGGAGTCCATGAATCGTGTTTTCAATTCGAACCCCGAGCTTCCAAACAA
>CAXBPH010000392.1:0-4837 GCA_963977445.1 uncultured bacterium
CCTATGCCGGTACGAGCGAAGCACAGACCCGTATCACCGAATTGCTTGTGGAGCCATCCCTTGATGTCGACCGAAAGCTCTTCCTGCTCGGCGTCGTCGAAAAGGCCGCTATGGACAAGCTCCCCGAAGCGTGGGTGGCCGCCCTGGGTACCTTGGTGGCGGACGGTCCCGACAGCTTGCGTTGGCCCGCAGTCTCGTTGATTCAGAGTCGCGGTATTGCGGCCCATGATGGCCTGTTGGCCCAGCAGGCAGCCGATGCTACCCTCGACGTTGCCTATCGCCTCCATACCCTTGCCGCGATTGCCAGTCGTCTGCCCGTGCTGGACGATGCCTCGGCAGCCTTGGTGATTGACGTGTTGAAGGACAAAGAAAGTGCGCCTGCACTTCGGCAGTCGGCCGGACGCATTTGCGCAGCGGCGAAACTCAGCGACACCATGATGCTCGCGCTCGCCAACGAGGTTATTCCTCAAGGCGACGTGCTGACGCTCCCCGCCGTGCTTCGGGCCTTTGCCGGCAAAGAAGACGAAGCGCTCGGCCAGGCGCTGGTCGCCGGGCTCGCAAGTCCTGAAATCCCCCCCCATATGTTGAGCCCCACGGCACTGAATCCCGTCCTGGCGTCCTTCCCCGATGCCGTGAAAGCCGCTGCCGAGCCCCTGCTGGCCCAGCAGAAGGCTGAGGAAGAAGTGCGGGTTGCCAAGCTCCTGGAACTGGAGCCCCTGGTAAGCACGGGTGACGTAGGCCGTGGACGACGCATTTTCTTCGGCGACAAAGTGGCCTGTTACACCTGCCACTCCATCGGTGATGAAGGCGGCATACTCGGACCGGATCTGACGACGGTGGGACTCATTCGCTCGGGACACGATCTTGTGGAATCGGTGCTCTTTCCGAGTGCCAGTCTGGTGCAGGATTTCGAGACCTACGTGGTCGAGACGGAGTGGGAAACCTATGACGGCGTGATTGCTCGCCAGGATGTGGACAGCATTACGTTGCGCACCGGTGTGGGCGAAGAAGTCCATGTGAACCGTGCCGATATTACGTCCATGACCCTCACGCCCATCTCCAAGATGCCCGAAGGCCTGGACACGGCCCTGACGCGGGAAGAGATTGTCGATTTGCTTACCTTCCTCATGTCATTGAACAACAATGCCTGGCTGATTCCGACAGGCCAGGAAGGGTAGGGATTTCGGAAGAAAAACTTAATACGCTGTGGACAAAGTGGACATTGTGGACGAAGTGGACTCTTAACCGAGTCCACTTTGTCTACCCCGTCCACTTTGTCCACTTTTTTTAGTCGCCGGATTGTCTGATTCTTCTCAATAGAATATACTGAAAGAGACCCCAGCCCGAATCTCCGCCCCCGAGACCGTCGATGAAATTCACCAGTCTTTCCGGCCCGGCGGGGAAAGCGAGTAGCTTCCGGTGCTCCACCAGGTCAAACATATCGCCCGCGAGGGCAGCGGTGTTGGCATAGGTCAGGAACTTGTGGGGGCCTTCGGGGAGTTTTAATTTCAGTCGCTCCAACAGGTCCAAGAGCCATTCAGCATCGCCATTGGGCGTGAGCGACAGAAAGAGTCCGCCCGGTTTCAGAATACGCGCCACTTCGCTCGCCAACGCCTTTGGGTCGGGAACGTGTTCCAGGACGTTGATGGTATAGACGCCGTCAAAGCTGCCATCTCTATAGGGGAGCTGTTGGCCGTCGGCCGTGACCCGTGGGGCATCGGGTGCGGCATTGCGCGCGGCAAGCATGGGGAAGGACATGTCACAGGCGACCTGCAATGGGCTGTTGAGCACGTCCAACGTAGGGCTGGAGCCTGCGCCGAGTTCCAAAACGCGGGTGCAATCTCCGAGGGTGCGGCGCACGAGCGATTCATAGGCCCGTTTGCAGGCGGGGTTGGCCTTGTCGTCGTAGGAGGCGGCCAAGGCGGCGTAGTGGGCGCGAACGCTTTCTGTGTTGTGTTCTTTGGTCATTCCTCGATCATCTCGGCGCACTCGAAGGCCTTGAGAATATGCCCGGCCTGGGTGCGGTCTTCGGGATAGAGGAAAGTGGAGTCCAGCAGGCGAAGCCCTTCGAGGGGGGCCTTGTGGTCGGGCAATATCTTCAAGAAACCCGTCGGGCAAATGGCCTGCGCATAGGGGGTGCGTGCTACGTGACTCGCCACGAGATCATCGTCCGTGAGTTTCGGGTTCATCAATTTGATGCCCTCCCAGGACTGGCTGATGGCGTCGTCGTCGGAGGTCGTGTAGAGCGGGTGATCTGTCGCTACATAGTAGGGGACGTAGACGATGTGATAATCGTGCTCCGGCATGGGATTCAGGTTGGTGTATTCGATGATGCCATTGAAGGGGATGCGCGTGTCGTGGACGTTGTACCAGAAATGTTTGGAGACGGCTTTTTTCAGTTTGAAAGAAACACAGACCACGCCAATGTAGTCGACGCGGTCCAGATCGGCGGCATAGTCTTCCCAGCCGGGGGGCAATAATTTGGAAAGCACCGAGAGGGGCACGGTGGATACGACCCGGTCACAGGGAAGGTCTGGATGGTTTTCGAAGGAAAGCCCCGTGACCTTTCCCTCTTCCGCCAATATGCCTTTTACCGGTTGTTCTGGATGAATGCGGACTCCCAGCTCGTCGAGTCGGGCGCGGAGGCCGTCGAGGAGTCGCTTGGTGCCGCCTTCGAGGTACCCCATGCGACCACGACATTTGGCAACGCGGTGGATGCGGTGCCAGACCCAGGCCGCTGAAATCTTGTCGTGGAAATCACCAAACTTCAATTCCAGCAAGGGTTCCCAGATAACCCGGTAGGCCTGTTCGCCCAGCCGGTCGATGAGCCAGGGCTTGGCGGTAAGTTCATCCAGCTGAACCCACTCTTTCCGATTGCGGGCTTCGAGGGCGAAGAGTCCCAGGCGGATGCGTTGGGTGATTGGAATGCCGGGAAACAGCATGAGATCGAGGGGGGTAAAAAAGTTATAGGCTTTTCCGGCGTAATAAAACCCCGTGGAAGCCTTGTGGAAACGGAGGTGTTCCGAAAGCTCAAGTTCCTGGCAGAGTTTGAAATAGCCCAGGTCCGTCGTGCAGAGGAAGTGATAGAAATGTTCCAGTTGGATGCCATCAAAATCGAAGGTTGCGATGAGTCCACCCAGGTCGGCTTCCCGCTGAAAGAGGTCCACCTCGTGGCCGGCCTTGCGAAGGGCCAGTGCCGTGCTCAATCCTGAGATACCTGCTCCAATAATTCCTACGCGCATCGTTTGCCGTCCCACTTTCCATAATGGCTATTTATCATGAGGCGATTGCCCATTCTCCTGCATTGTCATGGTGTGTGAACAGCATACAGGGCGTAGTCGTCTTCGGCAAGTTCGCGATGGAGATCCAGCGCCCAGTCTGCCGGGACAACCACGTGGGTAAATCCATAGGTGGACGCCAGTGTTTCCCAATCTGATGCCGTACGTTGTTTCCAGAGCACCTCCCAGGGCGTTGTTGCGGGGGGCGGCGACGTTGGTCGTTGAAAACCATAGCCGTAGATGTCTTGATACATGGTGTCGATGGCCGGGCCAATTTCCGGCACGTAGCTGATGAGGGAAGGGGTCGCCACGTCTGCCAGCACGGCGACGCCGGTGCTTCCCTGGAGGAGCAGTGCGTCTGGGGGCGCGAGGAGGAGTGCGTCTTTCGACGTACCAAGGGCCTGGGCCACGTCCTGCTGAAATGGGCTCACCGGCAAGGGGGCACGGTGTATCCATTGATGACGGAGCGTCGTACCGCATCCGACGAACAGCAGGACGACGGGGATAAGCAGAATGGGGTGAATTACGATAGGCATCCGGGTGGCCCCACGGGTGAAGAGGAAGGTCGAAACAAGGCCCAGCACGACACACGCTGCCCCGAAGTGGTGATAGAGGGCCAGGGGCGCGATGGCAAGGAGGACGATGGTGGTGACGGTCTGCCGGTCTTTTCGTCGCGTCGGTGCAGCGGCAAGCAGGGCAGCGCCAAAGAGACTGAAGGCTAACCAGGAGCCGTCAGCGAGATAGCGTTCGGCGATGGCGGGTCGGAATGCCAGGTGACTGTACGGTAAAAGACAGGCTGCCAGGGCCGCGCCACCGAGAATCACCCATCCCCGGATAGACCACCGCACGAGAATGAGCGAGGCCATCAGGGCCAGTGCAATGGGTGGCAAATGGTTGATGAGCCGATAGGGCATCCACGCGATGAGCAGGAAGGGCATGGAATCGCCATACCACCCGTGAATCGCCATGGTAAGCCAGACGATGATACCGATCGTCCCGGTGTAAACAGCAATCCAGGTGCATAGTTTACGGAGTGTCACATCGCGGTTGTAGCGGGCACCCAGCACGCTCAACAGGATGGTTCCGACCAGAATCAACTGCCCGTTCCCCGGGGGAAACTGGCGGTGCGGATCATGGAGCGCCGTATACCCTTGCCAGACCGCTTCGACATCGCCCGCGTTTGCAAAGGGCCCGGTCGTGGGCACCGGGAGTACGAACTGCTGTTGAATGGCGTAAAACAGCAAAGAGAGGCCCACACCCAGACTCAGCAGCGCCAGACAAGCGCGGAAGGGCGGAATGTCGGGAGAATCTGCGCTGTCTTTTCGCGTTCGGAGGTAAATGCCGTAGGCAAGGTAGACGATAAAGGTCGCAGCCAGCGGCGGCCATTGTCCGATATGAATGGCTGGGATCAGGCCCAGCAGTAGCCAGGCACTTCGATGGGCTCGGGCGATCAACGCGCACAACGCCAGGAGAGCCACGCCGCCCCCGATATGTCCGTTGGAATAGATTTCCGGCCAGACCATGGTGGGGTAACTGCCGTCGAATTCAAGCAGAATCCC
>CAXBPH010000393.1:0-4725 GCA_963977445.1 uncultured bacterium
TGTTAGGAGGAGCGACAAAGCAATGCGACGCAAATGGTTTCGCCCGAAGGGTTTGGCCCCAGCACACCGCCTGCTGCGTTGCAGAACCGCAACGACCATCAGGTCGCGTTGTTTCTGCGCCTTGCATTCGGCGCACTGGGGCCAAACGTGCATCCGCGCGAATTCGGAGTCAGACTCCTAGGGGAGCGTAGCTCAGTCCAACGGGGCGGGGGGCGGTCCATCGAGCACCTCCCCCACTTCAGGCCGTTTTCCCCAACCGGGCCACAGCCACGGGATGGGTTTCTGGCGAAAAGCCACGCGTATCCGTATGGTGCCTTCGCCGGTCGCCACTTTGATGAGGGGGCGATTCTCGAGTACGGTGCCCGGTGCCGCGTCGACGGGTGTCGGGCTGTAGAGTACCCGGTGAATGAACACCAATACATTCTTCCAGCGAAATCGCACGCACGGCTGGGGCGACATGCCGCGCACCTGGCGGTCAATAGCCTCCGCCGTGGCAGCCCAATCGATCCACGAATCTGCGACCAGTGTTTTTTTCTCGTAGGTGGCCAGGGATTCATCCTGGGGCATCGAGGTGGCCGTTCCATCAGCGATAGAGTCCAGGACACCGACAATTTCATGACCGGCCAATTCGCAGGCGTTCTTATAAAGTCCCAACATCGTGGAACGTTCGTCTAACGGCAAGGAGAACTGGGCGATGACTTCCCCCGTATCAATGTCTTCGTCCATCCAGTGAAAGCTGACCCCGGTCTCCTCATCGCCCGCCAGAATGGCCGCCGAGAAAGGATTGGGCCCCCGGTGCCTCGGCAGGAGGGAGGAGTGGGTGTTTACACATCCAATCTTCGGAATTTCGAGGAGAGGCTTGTTCAGGATGATACTGAAACCACCCACGAGAATCAGATCCAGGTCGAGGGCCTTCAGGGGCGCGACTTCTGTTTCCGTCATCTTGTCGATGTAATAAATGGGTATCCCGAACTTGCGGGCCTGACCCGCCAGACTGAAGGAACCCCGAAAATACCGGGCCAGTCGGGGACCAAGCCATCGCTTGTAGCCCTGACTTATCCGTCCATCCAGAATCACTGCCACAACCTCATGCTCGGACGTGAGCAGCGGTGTCAGCATACGGACGCCGAGGGTACCCGTACCCACAATGGCAATACGCATCAAAAAGCCTTTCCAGAATCAAGCATCAAGGTCACGGGACCATCATTCAGGAGTGTCACATCCATATGAGCGCCGAAGACGCCCGTCGCCACCGTCACCCCCTTCGCCCGAAGCAATTCGCCTACCCGCTCATAAAGGGGCACCGCCTTCTCGGGCCGTGCCGCCTTGATAAAGGAAGGACGCCGTCCCTTTCGGCAATCGCCAAGGAGGGTAAACTGGGAAACCAGAAGCACCGCGCCCCTCACATCCATCAAGGAGAGATTGAACTTGTCGTCGTCATCATTAAAGATTCGGAGGCCCACAATCTTGTCCGCGATATAGTCGGCATCCGACGCTTCGTCGTCCACATCCACGGCCAACAACACCATCAATCCCGGTCCAATTTCGCCGACAACCAGCCCATCGACCGATACCGAACTATGACGTACTCGTTGCACTACAGCGCGCAAATGCAGACCTCCTCTTTGGTTGAGAGGGAGTCTAGCAGTCCGAAATCGACGATGCAATGCTGCACAAGCATATCGTCCTGACGCCAGACGCCACTTCCGCCCCCACGAGGTTTGCGCTACCCCGTTCCCGTTCACTATGCTGCATTTTCCGAACATCAATCCTGATTTGAACAAACAACGGCCTGAGGTTTACATGGATCACCGAGACGCTGGTCGCTACTGGAATGACAACGCTGAAGGGTGGACCCAACTCGCCCGTGCCTGGCACGATACGGCCCGAGACTGGGTCAACACACCCGCGTTCCTCGCCATGCTCCCGAATGTATCTGGGAAACATGGCCTCGACATCGGCTGTGGCGCGTATGCCAGTGGTCAGCGAGGACGTGTGTGGTAACATTACCTGACAGGAATAACGGTTATTGTTAATTATGCCGCAACAGGTTGCCAACAGACGAAAACAGGGATAGCGACGTGGGCAAGCACGCAAAAGTACGGGAACGAATTCTAGCTGGCAGCGCCGACGCAAATATCGAATTCTCCGAGCTGTGTAATCTGCTCAGTCGACTCGGTTTCGAAGAACGCATAAAGGGCGACCACCATATATTCACACGCACCGACGTGCCAGACATTATCAACCTGCAACCCGTTGGGAAAAAGGCCAAGCCGTATCAAGTGAAGCAAGTCCGGAGTATCCTTGTGAGGTACCGATTGGGAGAAATCGATGTCGATTAGGTATGAACTCATTATATACTGGAGTGAGGAAGATAGTTCCTTCATTGCCGAGGTCCCTGAACTCCCCGGCTGCATGGCGGATGGGCTGTCCTATGAACAGGCCCTCGCAAATGCACAAGTGGTCATTGACGAATGGATAGAGACGGCGCGGGAACTGGGCCGCCCGATTCCAGAACCTCGTGGTCGCCTGATTTACGCGTAGTGCTCGATCCACCCGAGCCTATTCAACAAAATTTACCGGCATGAATTCGTTCTGGCGGACCGCTTCGCCTGTTTACGCCTTCGCTCTATGCCTCGTAGGCGTAACTCAGTAGCTCTGGAACAAGACAGGAAGGTCATCAGGGGGCGTGTACTCGTACGGCCCCCAGTGCGCCTCGGAACAAAGTGTCGCCGCGAGAAATTGAAGCATGCCTCCATTGAAACGATAGACTTCATCGTCACGGGGATATATCACTGCGACGGTCCAATCGTTCGGTCTTCCCTTTGTAACCCAACACCAGCAATTACCGTTGTCATCGCCTCCAAACGGTAAAAATCCAACCGTCGATTTCCCCTTGAGAGAACCAATCCTAGTGGCCATTTCGGTCGAAATTTTCCTTGAAGCAGCCGCCGTGGCGGGCTACTATGGTTATAACCAATGGAGAATTTCATGACACCGACCAATCTGTGCACCCTACTTACCACGTCAATGGTCTTAACCCTGGCGTGCCTGACGATTCATTCAAACGCGTCCGCCGACAATACGCCCATCGATGTGGGCAGTGAAAAGCAGCTCTTCATTGACGACCTCTTTTTCGCCACCTCCCAGGGCATCCAGCTCCAGGTAAATCCCGCGCACAAAACGGGCGAGCTGAATGTCCAACGCGACCAACCCTGGGAGAGCGCCACACTCAATTGGTTTTCCGTCATGGAAGATCGTGCAGGCACCCTCAAGGGGGAAAATTCACCCCGCGCGAAATACCGCATGTGGTACGAGACCTACGACATTGAGGGGTGGCCGACGACTGACGACACCTCTTTTTGCTATGCCGAGTCTACCGACGGCATCAAATGGACCAAACCCGATCTGGGTCTTTCCTCGTATCAGGAAAAAACGACCAACAACATCCTCTTTCGCCAAATCGGCCCCGAAGGTGCCCATTCCCGCGTCCATGGTGCCTCGGTCTTCAAGGATCCCAACGCGCCCAAGGAAGAACGCTACAAGGCCGTGTCCCAGGGTATGTTCGCCTCAAAGGGCACCCCACCCTACTACGTGGCCGGCATGTATTCGGCCGACGGCCTCCGGTGGACCCGGTACGCCGAGCCCATCTGCGAAGTGTTTTCCGACAGCCAGTACTCCGGCTTCTGGGATGACCAGACCAAGCAATACACCATCTATGGTCGGGTAGCCGGACGTGGACGCGCCCTCGGACGCAGCACCAGTGAGGACTTCACTTTTTTTGAACCCCTGGAACTCGTTCTGGAGACAGACGACCAGGACCCGCCCAATAGCGATCTCTACAACCCCGCCGCCCACAAGTATCCCTATGCCGCCAATGCCTACTTCATGTTTCCCAGCCTCTTTCAGCACGATACCGAGACCCTCGACATTCACCTCGCCGTAAGCCGCGACGGGGTCACGTGGACCTGGCCACAAAAAGGAAATGCCTTCATCCCCCTGGGAAAACCCGGTGAATTTGATAGCGGCTCCCTCTATATGGGCCAGGGAATCCTTCGCGTAGGCGATGAATTGTTTCACTACTATGGGGGCTCCCCCATCAAACACAACGAATCGAAACTGGAGAACCTGATCCTCCCCGGAAACAGCCGAACCTTCAGCCGGGTCACCTCCCGACTCGATGGTCTCGTTTCGGTGGAAGCAAAAGAGGAAAACAGTTTCTTTATCACGCCGCCACTCCGGTTTACCGGCAATATCCTGAAACTGAACGCCGATGTACGGGATGGCGGCTATCTCCGCGTCGCACTTCTCGATGAACAGGGCGAAGCCATCCCGGGCAAGACTGCGGACGACTGTGATGCCATCACCGGTGATTCCGTCGATGCCCTCGTATTGTGGAAGGAAGACGGGGATCTCACCGCACTTGCCGGTGCGCCCATCCGCCTGCGGATTGAGTTGCACCATGCCAGCCTCTACGCCTTTCGATTCACCACGGGCTACGCCGGCAACGAGCGCGACCACTAAGGGAGCGGGCGATAAAATTTTCCACGATGGCATTAAGAACAAAGCAAGGCATCGCGATATACTCTCTATGTTGCTGTGTCCCGCACGGGCAGCGCAGGAGCCATGTGGGAGGCCCCTGAAAATGGTCCGATTAGCCCAAAAAATAAGGTTCATGGGCAATTAATGGGTGCCAACAACGACTCACTCCACCAACACAAACTC
>CAXBPH010000394.1:0-4675 GCA_963977445.1 uncultured bacterium
TGTTTCTAGTGCTGCAAGACCACCTTTTCCGAACCCTGGGCGCTGCCCTGGGCTAAGCTGTTATGCCCTTTCGGGGCGCGCTGGTAAAACATACGGCGGGTCAAAAAAGTACTGAGCGCCTGTTTCTAGTGCTGCAAGACCACCTTTTCCGAACCCTGGGCGCTGCCCTGGGCTATCCTGTTGTGCCCCTTCGGGGCGCGCTGGGAAAACACACGGCGGGTCAAAGAAGTACTAAGCGCCTGTTCCTAGTGCTGCAAGACCACCTTCAAGGACTTCACGTCTGGATCGGCCTGGGTCTTGAAGGCCTCGTTGAAGTGCTCCAGGGCAAAGCGGTGGGTAATCAAGGGGTCGGGGTTTATCTTGCCCGTCTCGATGAGGCGAATGGCTTCTTCATAGTCCCGACGCACGGAGCTGTTCGCACCGTGGAGGTGCAGCTCGCGGTAGTGAATGGCATTCAGGTCGATGGACTCGCAGGGGTCTTGTTTCGACATACCGGCGAATATGGAAAGGTGTCCGCCCATAGCCAGCAGATTCATCCCCAGCGGCACGAGTTCCTTCGCCGATGCGGGAACGACCACACCATCCACGCCCAGGCCGCCTTCGGTGTTTTCTTTCACCCAGGCCAGGGGATCGGTGGTGCTCGTGTTTACGAGGTTTTCGAAGGGCAGACCGAGTTCCTTGATAAGGTCCAGACGTCCCTGGGAGCGATTCATAATGGTGACCGTCTCGGCGCCCCAGGCTTTCGCCACAAGGCCATTTAAGACACCGATGATACCGCCGCTCAAAATCACGACGTGCTTAATTTCGTCGAAGGGAAAAAAGCGAAGGCCATTGACGCAACAACTGATGGGCTCCAGCAGGGTCGCCACTTCGGCACTCATGGTGTCGGGAATGGGAATGAGGCAGCCTTGGTCGACCCCTTCTTTCGGCATGACCATGTAGTCGGCGAAGCCGCCATTCCAGGCATAGCCGATGGCCTTGAAGCCGTGGATGCAACGTATCTGGTGATGGGCCTTGCAGGGCGCACATTCGCCGCAGCCGATTACGGTCTGCACGGCGTAGCGCTGGCCTACTTCAATGCCGGTGACGCCTGCACCGATGGCTTCGACGGTGCCCGCGAGCTCGTGGCCGATGATGGAAACGGACACGGGCTTTTCACCGCGCAATACACGTTGGTCCGTGCCGCAGAGGGCACTGGCGTCTACCTTGAGGAGCACTTCGCCCGATTGGGGACTGGGCTTTTCAACGTCTTGTACTTCTATCACGCCGGGAGCGGTGATTACAGCTGCTTTCATGAAATTACTTTCTACGGTTTACCCGTACGTTTTTACATTCTGATGGACACAAGAATTCCGCATGTTTGCGAACGCGCCATAGGCGGGCAGGAGCGGCGTGAAGGCTGCCTCGCTTGCGTGAGTCACCTCACCCGTAAGCTCCCCCGCTCCGCTCCTCCGCGTACGGGTGGCACCCTTATCGTTACTTCCGCCAATCCACGATTTCATTGATGACTCAATCAAAGGTGATCATGGCTTTCATCACACCGTCCTGATAGCCCGCCACCAGATCGAAGGCCTCTTTGGTCCGCTCAAAGGGGAAGTGATGGGTTACCATGGTCTCGGCGGGCAAGGTGCCGTCTTCGATCTGATCGAGGGTGAGGCCCGTGCACTCATTCTGTCGACGCACATTCTGGAAACAGATCTCTTTACGACGCATAAGGTCAATCTGGAAGGAAATGCGGTCCACTTCGGGAATCCCAATCATCACCAGTTTGCCACCGGGCTTCAGCATCAATACCGCCTGATCTACCGCGTCCTGTTGTCCGCAACACTCAAAAACAATATCCAAGAGCAAAGGCTCGGCCTCTTCAATCGCTTTCACGGCATCGAGCTGGTCCACATTGCCGGTCCAGTCGGCGCCCGCTTTTTTCGCCAGAGCGAGGCGGGCATCGATCTTGTCGGTCATATAGATTTTGTTCACCCCGGCCGCGCGGGCAGGCATGAGCACACTCAGCCCAATGGGGCCGCTACCGAGGATACCAATGCGTTTACCCTTCAGGTCACCAGCGAGTTTGCAGGCGTAGACGCCAATCGCGAGGGGCTCACTGAGCACGCCTGCTTCGAGGGAGGTCTCGTCTTTCAAGGGGAAGCAACTGGTCTCCGGCATAACAATATATTCCGAGAGGCTACCTTCGGCCTGACCGGGACAGCCCAGAAAGCGGAGCTTCCGGCAGGTGTGGGTGCGGTCGGCCTTGCACTGGTCACATTCCCAGCAGGGCATGGCCGGCTCGATTGCGATGCGGTCCCCCACCTTGAAACGGGTGACGCCATTGCCCACCGCCGCGATGGTACCGGCACACTCATGGCCCACGGCGAAGGGATATTCCACCACCTGGCTGCCGATGCGGCCCGTGGTGTAGTAGTGGACATCGGAACCACAGACCCCGACGCTGCCCATCTTAATGAGTACGTCGGTAGGCGATTGAATCGTCGGGTCGGGCACTTCGTGCATTTCCATCGCGCGAATACCCGTAAGAACCATTGCTCGCATGTGAAAATCTCCTTCAAGCCACCGACCCGTCCCAACAGGCCATCCGACTTGCTTAATTGCTCAATTTCGCTTATTATAAGTCATAATCAATCACTTTTCAACTCAATTCGATCACTATTGACGACGATATACGTATCTAACGTCTTTGTTATTAGTTTGTTAGGAAATTCTGTCAAAAATGATTCCTTTGGAGCGCCATGAGCGCATTCTCGAGCATCTGAACGCCCACCGCTTCCTCAATGTGGAGCAGGCCAACGCTTTATTGGGTGCCAGCGCGGCGACCATTCGCCGGGATTTCAGCGACCTGGCCAACAAAGGGCTCGCCCAGCGGACCCGTGGCGGGCTCCGTCGGCTGGAGCAGGTGGAAGATGGTGCCCTCCCCTATGCCTTTCGGGCTGGGCGCTTTGCCACCGAGAAAGCCGCCATCGCCCAGGCCGCCATGGGATTGCTCACACCCGGCAATGTGGTCTTTGTGGACGGGGGTACCACGACACAGCAGATTGCACGCTATATCCCCGATTTTCCCCTGACCCTCATCACCAACAGCCTCCGCCTGGCTGCGGCCCTGGGCGAACAGCATGCCCAGTCGGGCAACCTCCACGTGGTGCTCTCTGGCGGTACGCTCCACCCCGAAGCAGGGCTCTTGGTCGGCCCGCAATGCACCCGGACCCTGTCGGAATATCGGGCGGACTGGGCCTTTATCTCCCCCGGCGGCATTGATATCCATGGCATCTACAACACCAACGAAGACGCCGCTGCCAGCGAACGGGTCATGATGGCCCAAGCGGCGAAGGTGGCGGTATTGGCGGATCCCGGCAAACTCAATCGGGCATCGATGTGTCGGGTTTCCGGATTGGATTTGGTGGATACGCTGATTACGGCCAGGACCCTGGGCGGCGGGCCCCTCCAAGATGCGCTGATAGAGGCCGCAGTGGAATTGCATCCGGCGGGCATGAAGTGAGTCTGAGACTACAGGGCCAACAGGGGGGTGAAACTAAAAATTCACCATTCAAAATTCACTATTCAAAATTCTAAAACCCCTTGCGCCTTGGCGCTCCCTCGCCCTACAATGGCCGCTTACATTTCAACCACATCTCACAGGAGTACATTCCATGTCATCCCATCACGCATCATCCCGCCGTGGATTTTTTAAGACGGCCGGTCTTGGACTCGGTGCCGCTGTCGGTGCCGCCACCACCTCCAGCTTTGCCGCATCCCCCCTGCCCCGCAACGGGCAGTCCCACATGAAATTGAGTCTGGCGGCGTATTCCTTCAACAAAATGCTCGCCACTCGGGGCACCCCGGAAGAAATCGCCAAGGCGGGCATGCGTCTCGAAGACGTCGTGGATTTCTGCGCCGCACAGAATCTCGATGGGGTAGAGCTGACGAGCTACTACTTCCCAAAAGACGTCAGCAACCAGTATCTCATGGATCTGAAGCAACAGTCCTTCCGCCTGGGCCTTGATATTTCCGGCACCGCCATCGGCAATGATTTCTGCTTCGGTCCCGGCGCAGAACGGGACGAGCAACTCGCCATGACCCGTGAGTGGATCGATTATGCGGCCACCGTCGGCGCACCCGTCATCCGCATATTCGCCGGACAGGCCAAGTCGGGTGGCGACGAGGCATCGGCCCTGAAGAACTGTATTGCCGGTATCAGCGAGTCCCTCGACTACGCAGCGACCAAGGGCGTTTTCCTCGCCCTGGAAAATCATGGTGGCATTACGGCCACACCCGCCCAGATGATGCGCATCATCGACGGCGTGAAGGATTCCCCCTGGTTTGGCGTTAACCTCGACGGTGGCAATTTCGCGACGGACGACCCCTATCGTGATCTCGCGGTCATCGCACCCTATGCCATCAACGCCCAGATCAAGGTCATGGTACGGCCCAATGGCGTCAAAGAAGACGCCGATTATGCCCGTATCATTGGCATCCTGAAGGATGCAGGCTACCGGGGCTACATCGTGCTGGAATACGAAGAAGGGGATCCCATGGGCGAAATCCCCCGTCATCTGGACACCTTGCGCGAACTGCTGGTACGTTAGTCCGCCGACCCATCATCCAATTCGGCCGCCTCGGGGGGTAAGACCTTGGGGCGGCCTTTTTTGTCGATACAGACAAAGGT
>CAXBPH010000395.1:0-4664 GCA_963977445.1 uncultured bacterium
GCGACGCCCGCTTTGTGTCGGGCAGGTATGCCCAATCCGCCACGGCGGATCTTTGCCCCCCTGATTGTGCGTGTCTTATGCCGCGCCTCGCGTGATTCATGTCGGGTCGAGATGCCCGTCCCCACGTTATTGCGCTTGTGTGTCCTGCCCCGCATGGTGCTCACACCTCGCTCGGTTCGAGTGGTGAGCCGACGTGGGGGACTACCGCCTATTCGGCCTGAAAGGCCAGCGCAGCTTAGCCCAGGGCAACGCCCTGGGTCTGGGTGTTTCCCACAAGAGTTCAGCCCTGAAGGGGCGGCATAGTACGAAAATATTGCGGGCGGTGTCGCCCATTCAGGGCTGCCGGTGTGGGGGTGTCCATGTTTTCCAGGGCGTTGCCCTGGCGTTCCCTTCGGGGCGCTATTGGTTGGCCTGTGTGCATGGGGTGTCGCTGAGAATGACTTGTGTGCGTCTGCTTGAGCTGTGCGCCTAGTGTTTATTTCAGCCATTGGGCGCTCCGTTTCCAGTTCTTTTGGAACTCGATAGAGAATCGTTGCCAGGCCATAAACTGGGGCTGGATGAGAAAAGGAAGAAAGACCGGCGGCACGACACCCAGGGTGAAAAGGACGGCGGCGATACTCGGGGTGGTCTTGTCCGGCGGTGCGAGGGCATGAAAGGCGCATGCGGCCATTGCGCTGAACAGCAGCAATCCGGCGAGTTTCCATCCTGCCCGCGCCGGGATTCGGCCCAGTTCCACGTGGTGGTAAGTGAAGGCCAGGACTAGAATGGTTCCAAGCACTTCCCGGCTTAGGGCGTTCGGCGCGGGCCCGGTGGCGGCGTATAACAACGCGAAGTTACCCGCCACGACGGCGAGTGCCGCCGCCAGTGCCAGGCAGACGCCAGGCGTGTAGCGGCGCTGATTGGGGTAGGTAGCGAGTAGAATCGCGGCCGTCAGAAAAATGCCGAACACGCAGACGGCCGCGAATTCGAGGGCCGGCCAGGAAGCCTCCTCCATATACATCCATGGAAATAATAGGAGGACAAAGGCCATTCCCATGCCCAGCCCGCTCCAACCGGCCCACAGCATAAGCAGAAGCGTGGTAAGGCCGGCGTACGTGTCGCCACCCGTGAGTATGGACCAGGACTGAGCGCCAATCCCGACTCCGAGTGTCACCAGGATCAGACAGCCGAGGGCGAAGCGCAAAAAGTAGACGCTGAGTGTCCAATCGGAGAGGGGGAGCTGGTAGTCGAGCCAGTTGCGCCCTCCATCCGTGCGAATTGCTAATAGCGTGACGCCAAATAGCAGGCCGAGGTCGGCCAGCCGGAATCCGACCGAGGAGACATCGTAAAAAGCGGAAGGAATCGTCAGGAGCAACAGACCATATACCATGCCAGTATGGGTGAAGCTGGATCCCGGTCGACGACTGTTCTGAAATTCGAACCACACTTGCGCGGAGGCCGTCGATGGGAACGCCGCCACGGGAGACGTGTTTTCGCCGGGCCTCGCCTCGTCGATAGCCGGCGCTTTGATGAGCATTGCCTTCGAGCCCGTGCCGGTTCGAACGCGGTGTGCGAGGCGAAAGGAAACCAAGTAGGCACAGAAAGCCCCCACGACAAATATCCCCATGGTCTGTATCGGTCCTGGCAGATTCACGTCGCTCATCAGAACGTACACGAATACTCCGGGGGTCAGCACGAGGAGCATGGCAAGCATGGTGAGGGCAATGAAAAGTTTGTTGCGCGCGCGCAAGGCCCAGCACCATGCCTGCACGTAGAGTCCCGAGGCGGCGAGGAGGACGATGGGGGCCACGCCCAAATCAACCGATGAGGGGGCAGTCAGATGAAACGTGGACCAAAAGATTATGCCAGCAAGTGTCAGGCAACCGCTGAAACAGAGGGCCTCGTTCCGGTGAAGCATGGTCGTAGAGACAGGTAGACGGTGGAGCAGTTGAAAACTGGCGGAGCGTTCGGAAAGATCGCTGAACATGGTGGGGAGCATTATCATCATGAGGAGAAAAAAGGAGGTCGTGTTGGGAGAATCAGGCGTGGCGTCGGCCCCCAAGATGAGACCGAAGAGTGTGACTGCGAGGAATACGAGAATCAGGGAGATCTGGTGATAGCGCACAAAGTGCCAGGCGAGGGCGGTGCGCGGGCTGTGGAAGGGGCGAGTCAGTTGCATGGCGTGGGGCTCCCAAGGTGGTGCAGGTGGAGGTTAGTCATGGCGTTGCGCTCCATTTGACCACGGATTACACGGATTGCACGGCTGGGAAAATGACTGCAGGTCCCTTGCAGTGACTCCCGTGCGTTGGCTTGACCCAGGTGCGCTTTGTGTCGGACAGGTCGCAGATCCGCCGTGGCGGAAATGTCCAATCCGCCACGGCGGACCTTTGGCCCCCTTGATGTTCGTGTTTGTGTTGTGTCCCGCATGGTGCTTCTACCTCGCTGGGTTCGAGTGGTGAGCCGACGTGGGGGACTACCGCCTATTCGGCCTGAAAGGCCAGCGCAGCTTAGCCCAGGGCAACGCCCTGGGTTTGGGTGTGCCCACAATATGGATAGCCCTGAAGGGGCGGCACAGCGGCAATCGAAAATATGTTCGTCCTTCATCGCATCATCTCCCAGGCCCAGCGTTGCCCATCGTTCATTTTTGCGGGGTCTTTATATTTATTGCCGTAACCCGCCCATTCGATCATGAAGGGGATTAGGGTTATGGGTAGGAAGATGGGAGCTACCGTTCCGAGGCCCAGGAAGAGTGTGAGGAGACCCTTTGGATCTTCTGGTACGCCTCTCACGGCGAACTGGCCGATGGAGATGCACAGACATACGATCAGGCCCGAGGCTATCCACCGTGCAGCACTCTGTGGTAGGCGAGATGTAGTCTGTGCGTAGCGGAGGCAGGCGAGTGTAATGACGACGCCCAGAACTTCGCGGGTCATCCAGCGATATTCGGCTGCGAAATCAAAGCGAGGCAAGAGACATAGTCCCAATCCACAGAGAGCGAAGGGTATAAGCAACGGTGCCAGGGCGCGAAGTCGGAGGGTGCCGTTGATTGTGTCGTTTGTGAGGATCAGAGTCAGGAGATAGGCAAGGATGACGAACGCCAACAGCGTCTCGAATTCGAGATAGCCAGGGGCGACCAGGAAGAAACTAACGAGTGCCGCGACGATGCTGGGTGCCAGTGAGATACCCGCCCATATTGCCCAAGGCACCCAAAACAGATTTGGTCCAACATCCCCGTTGGCCAGCAAGAAACTCCAACCCAGCGCGGTCAGTGCTGCCAGTCCCAAGAGAAGAATTTCGCAATGTTGCCGTGCGCGGGTCCAAATATTCATGGGAAGGTGCCGCACGGCGCCCAGGTTTTCCAGGTACCAAAGCACCGCGAGATAGGTGACGCCCAATACGCTCAGGAGGTCCATGAAGAAGTAGTCTGATGTTCCAATTTGCTTGTGAGATAGGCGCGGCATCAGGAGACAGGAGAATACTAAGGCCCAGATGCCCGGGTTTCCCGTGAGGGCGAGGAGGCGCCGCAGGATGAACCAGCGTTGGGCCCCGTCACGGGTGTGAAATGGGGGCCGTGGCGGTAGGGAGACCGTGGGCGTTGTTCCGGACGTCGGTGGGTTCCCCACGGACGCTTTCGGTGTTGGCATGGAGTCGTCCAACTCGATGCTACGAACGGACCACTGATATAGGAAGCGAGCGACAAGGATGGTCACGAATGAAAACAATACTGTCCAAGTCACCCGATTTTTGGAGTCCTCGCACAGAGACCAACCCAATATTATGACGACGACGGACAACATTGTAAACATGATCAAGGTATCGAAAACCTTGTCCAGGGCTTGAGCGGTACGAAACGCGATGAGTGTCGCCGGCGCAAGAAGCAGGAGGGTTACATAGTTTGCAGGCAAAAGCACCGTTGGCGAGTGGATCCAGAGTGTTGCCCCATACAATAGGATGCCCGCCACGCCTGAGATAGCGAGAAAGAGAAGTTCGAGATCCGCAATGCGTTGCGACTTCACGGGCAATTGGCTTTGCAGGCCCCGCCGTGACATTGCAAGAATCGACGTTCCACTTAACCCTGCGGGAAGTAGGACAACAATGCCGCCAGCACGATAGAGTTCGTTGTCATAAACCGCGATGAGAACAGTTCCAGCAATGCAGGTGAGAAACCAGCGATAGTGGTGGGTCAGAAACCACATGAGGGCCGTGTTGGGTCCGGGGAAGGCCTTGATTAGTTGCATGGCGTGGGGCTCCCAAGGTGGCGCAGGTGGAGGTTAGTCATGGCGTTGCGCTCCATTTGACCACGGATTACACGGATTGCACGGCTGGGAAAATGACTGCAGGTCCCTTGCAGTGACTCCCGTGCGTTGGCTTGACCCAGGTGCGCTTTGTGTCGGACAGGTCGCAGATCCGCCGTGGCGGAAATGTCCAATCCGCCACGGCGGATCTTTGACCTCCTGTATGTACGCGTCTCTTGTCGGGCGTCGCGAGCGTTTGCTTGAAGCGAGTGCGCTTTGTGTCGGACAGGTCGCAGATCCGCCGTGGCGGAAATGTCCAATCCGCCACGGCGGACCTTTGGCCCCCTTGATGTTCGTGTTTGTGTTGTGTCCCGCATGGTGCTTCTACCTCGCTGGGTTCGAGTGGTGAGCCGACGTGGGGGACTACCGCCTATTCGGCCTGAAAGGCCA
>CAXBPH010000396.1:0-4644 GCA_963977445.1 uncultured bacterium
GCCCAATGTGGCCCCGGCCGATGCGGCGCTTTTTCGGGAACATCTGGCGGGCTATTATGCCCATATCGCGGCGTTGGACAAGAGCATGGGGGATTTGCTCGGCACCCTGGATGAATTGGGGGTGGCAGAGAATACGATTGTCGTTTTCACGTCGGACCATGGCGATATGATTGGCTCCCATGGTGTGGAGCGTAAACAGAAGCCCTGGGATGAGTCCATCCGGGTGCCCTTCCTCTTGCGCTATCCGAATGCGACATCGGGGCGGTCTATCGATATGCCTATCAACAGCCCGGATATCTTGCCCACGCTACTGGGGCTTTCTGGTATCGACCTACCGAAGTCCGTCGAAGGGCGTGATTTTTCGCCCATTATTCGTGGGGAGGAAGCGCCACGAGACGAGGCTACCCTTATTTCCTGCATGGCACCCTTCGGCGAATGGCGGCGCGACAATGGCGGTCAGGAGTTTCGCGGGGTGCGGACGGTGCGCTACACCTATGTTCGGAATCTGGAGGGGCCGTGGTTGCTCTTTGATAACGAGACCGACCCCTATCAATTGGATAACCTCGTGGGTGCGTCGGAGCATGCCGCATTGCAGGAAAGACTTGAAGCCGACCTGACCCGGTTGCTGGCGGCGCGGGGGGATGAATTCCTCCCGGGTGACGCCTACATCAAGCAGTTTGGCCATGTGGTGAATCCGAAGGATGGCACGGTGCCTTACACAAATGACTTGCCGGGTAAATAATGTTTTTGGGTTGTGAATGAATCGTTGGTGGCGATCGTAAATGGAGCGCTCACCAAGAAGAAGCGATGAGCTGCCGTTGGCCGCAACCAAATATTTTGAACCACGAACGAACACTAATGTACACGAATATTTGTGACCGCAAAAGAACGCAGAGCAGCCATTGGCCGCGACCAAAATGTTTTTACCACGAAGATACGAAGAGCACGAAGGAAGAAGAAAAAATCGGACGTGCCCAACAGGGGGTTGACCATTCCTGCCACGGCGCGTCTTCGACCTGGTCGACATCAGGCCCACGCCAGGTTCCACAGGACACGTGATGATATTCAGGTGATGTGAAGTTCTGAGCACCATTCTTTGGCACTTCCCGCCCTTTCGCCATGGACGGAGCGGGGCACGAAAATTATTGGCCGCAAAAGAACGCAAAGAGCGCAAAGAGTAGTTTTCTTTGCGCTCTTCGTGATCATCATGACTTTTGATGTTGGGTTGTCTATTCGCTCCGTAGCGCGTCGAAGCGCTCCCGGCGGAAGCCGAGTAGTATGGCGGAGGCGGTACAGCCTACGGAGACAATGAATACCAGGAGGGCCAGTTGTATCTGGACGCCGAAGTTGACGGTGGAGCTGGTTGCAAAGAGGGCGGGAATTACCGCGAAGGAGGCGGCTACGATGCCCGTGCCCAGACCCGCCAGTAGCAGGAAGCCATATTCCACATAGAGCATGCGGATGATGGCTGGATGGGAGAATCCGAGGGCACCCAACATGGCCAACTCGCCGCGCCGTTCCACGAGATTGCGCAGGACCACTACGCCCATGCCTACACTGCCGATGGCGAGGCCAAGTCCACCCAAAACGAGGAACATGGCCAGGTAGGTCGTTTCCACGGCGTAGAATTCCAGGATGCGCTGCACCGGGGGAAAGGCGTCGATACCATAGCGGTCGTAGTCCTTGTTCAGGGACTGGGCGAGGGTCGTGGCCTGGTCGGCAGGCGTATCGATGAGAAACATGCGGTAGCCGTCTTCGGAGGGAAAGAGGCGGGTGAAGTTTTCATCGCTCATGAGAATTTTACCCTGGAAGACGCTGAGTCGCATGGGCAGCTTGCCTACCAGCTGAATTTTCACTTCTTCACCGGCGGCGTCCTCATAGAGCAGGATATCGCCCCCCTTGAGGGCTGCCTTTTTCTTGAGGGTCCACATGGCGGTGTTGGCGTCACCTGCCAGCGCGGGGATGGCCCCATTTTCCAGGGTGACATTGAGACGTTCCCAGAGTTCCTGAGCGTCATCGGCGGCGGCAAAGGCACCACGTTCCACGAAGTCGGCTACGTGAATGCCCAGTACACCGGGCTGCTGGGAGCTGTTCAGGTTGAGGCAACTGGCATCGGCCCCGTCCCGCATTTTTATGGCGGCGATTTTATCCGGCTCCGCTTCCCGGTTTAGTTTGGGTTTCTCCAGCAGGGGGAAGGTGCTTTGGGCGAGCAGTCCGAAGCCGCCGGTACCTGCCGAGCGCTCGTGGGCGTTGGCCTGGAGATCTTCCTGCATGGCGGAGACGGCGAAGACCAGAAAGGCCCCGCTGGACAGGAGGGCTAGGGTGGCGATACTCCGCCCCCTGCGACGTGCTACGTTTTGGAGGGCCAGGCGGGGGAGGGTAAGCCGACCTGCGTCACCGCTGTTCATGGCCAGGAGGGCGTAGCGACAGAGAAATATGACGGAAACCAGGAGCAGACTGCCTGCGCCAAAGCCCAGCATGGAGGCATTGTGCACCTGAAGCACCAGTAAGGCGATGAGTGAAATCACGGCCACGACGGTGCCGCCCAGTCCGAATGCGAGGCTGAAGCCTTTCGCGCGGCCGTCCCGGCTGGTATTCAGGGACTGGGAGAAATCCATCTGGAGCAAATCGACGGCCGGTCGTTTGAGTTGGCTGCGCAGGCCGAGATACATGGTTATCAGGGCACACTCCATGCTCATGAAACCGCCGGTCAGGAGGGTGCCGCTGGATGCATGGTAGGCAATGGCGGAATTGGCCAATGCGCCTTGCCAATAGTGGGCCAGGCCGTAGAGGAGGGCGCGGGTGTAGTAGGTGGATAACATACTGCCGAGCACCGCACCGAGCACGGCGAGAATGGTGCCTTCGGCCATGAATAAACGGCGAACCATTTTCTTGGGCAATCCAACGGCCAGGAACATGCCCATTTCGTTGGTGCGATGTTGTATGCCGAAGATGAAGAGTAGTCCGGTGAGTACCAGGGCCGCCACGATAATGAAAAAGCTCATGCCGATGAAGAGGCCACCGAAATCCATGGCATTGTTCACGGCTTCCTGGGCCTGGGCCTGGACGGGTTGATAGGCGAGGCCGAGTAAGGCGGGATCGACCGCGCTGCGCAGGGCATCCGTTATACCAGCAACCTCATTGGTCGTTCCGGCAAAACGGACGGCCGTATAGCTGCCGAATCGGTTGGCCCACATTTCCTGACCGGCATGGAGGGTGACCAGGGCTTTGGGCAGTTGGCGATAAGCGTCCCAATAGGCTTCGTTGGCCTTATCTTCCAGTTTTTCGTCGTCCATGGGCATGCCCACGTCCCAGTCGGCGCAGCTGTCCACATCGGTGAGGCCGGGGAATACGGGCATGAGTGCCCGCTCGCCTTCGAGATCGGCCATTTCACGTATAGCGTGAACGGTGAACTCCCGTGTCTTCTCTACGAATTCATTGGACGGAGAGAGTTCATAGTAGGCCACGGTGACCGGGTCGCCCACGGCCAGGCTCAGGTTTTCGGCGAGCCAGCGGTTGATGACGAGCTCATCGTCGGTCATACCTTCGGGGACGGGGCCGGCGGTCATGAAGGAGTAGGGCGTGGCCCCCGTTTTGCTGCTGAGGCCATTGACCAGGTAGGTTAACGCGCCTTCCGCACCGGGCTGGGCCATGGCGGCCCGGGCAATCTCGTCCGGGAGGTATACACCCGCCGATTCCAGCTGAATTATGTTGTTCTCATAGGCCTTGATGGCCAGCCCGCTGTCGGAAGGTTGCCATTGGGCATCCAGGGCCGACTGGAGGGAATCGGTACCGGCATCGCTGTCGCTGAGGAGCAGATTCACCTTCCCGGGAAGGTCCAGTTGTGCCTGCAGGGCATCCCGCTGAATAAAGGCATTGTAGGGGGCAATCTGGGTGGGTGCCAGGCTGAAGCGACCCATATCGTCATCTTCCAGGACCATTTTTACCGTGTAGCTACGGCGAACCGAGCGGTCGTCATCGCGCACAGACAAGCCCGCGTCCCGGGGGAGGAGGGAGGGCTTCTCCACGCGCAGGGCCACTTCGTCGCCTGCAGACGCGCCCAGCGCGAGGGCCAATTTGGTGCTGAGGGCTACTTCGTCGGCGGCCAGTGCGTGGGCAGGGCCGTTGTTGAGAGACCAGAAGTCATCGGCCACACCGACCACATCCACCTGGTTTATTTGCTGGCGGTCCCCTGCCGTGTCTCCCTGAACGATGGCCATTCCCTTCAGGGTCAGGGCCCCGACGACCTTCGTTTCGGTCTGGGTCGTGAGTCGTTCGGCCAGGGCCTGATCGACATAGTTGCTGCGGGTGCTGATGGCTTGCTGGATGTTGCCCAGGCGCATTTCCGCAAAGCGATTGAGGGAGTAGTCCACCGAGTCGCCCACGAGGAGGGCACCCGTGAGGACCGCCGCCGCGAGGGTTACGCCCAGCACCACGCCCAGATGCATTCGCCAGTAATGGCGGAGACTGCTCTTTATCAGGGCGATCATGGCGTCGCGCCTTGATCGACCAGTTGGCCTGCTTTCAATACGAGCTGGGCGTTCATGCGGGCGGCCACATCGCGGGCATGGGTGACCACAATGAGGGCCATGTTGTGTTCGGCATTCAGTTCGAGCAGGAGGGTGGTCAGCGATTCCGAGCCTT
>CAXBPH010000397.1:0-4643 GCA_963977445.1 uncultured bacterium
TTCGGAGATGGAACCCAATTCGCGCCCTATGTCGCCCCGCTGGGACTCGTATCGGTGTGTGTCGACCAAAACCCAGGACTCGCTACGCTCGCCGCTGGGTTACGCTATGTCGCCCACTTCGTGGACTTTACAGGCCCGTTGCCAGTTGCATACGCTGTCGAAACGAACTACCTGGGTATGCTCAACTTCTAGCTTCACTTACTTAATCGACGTGCATACGCTGGGGATCCCGGGCAATCCATCCGAGCACGGCAATTATCACAGGCATAATCAGACAGGCCAGGGTCACCGCGCGGTAGGAGCCAAAATAGTCCATGCCCGCGCTGAATAAGTAGGGCCCCAGCGCACTGGCGAATACCATGATGGACATGTTGAGTCCACTGATGGCCCCGAGATGGGTGCGCCCGAAGTAGCGGGGAAAGGGCACGGTGGTGAGGACGGCAAAGAGGCCACCGGCCGCGCCGTGGCCGATGAAAAACAGGATACGCCCGGCGGAGCTGTCGAGGGCAGACAGCCCCACGATTCCGCCCGCCTGCATGACCATCATGAAGCCCAGTATCCATTTCAGTTCAATACGGTCACTCAACCAGCCACCGATGGTGTTGGAGGCCACGCTGATAAAGGCCATAGGGATAAACAGGGCGTAAGCTGCTTCTCGGTCAAGCCCCGCTTCGGCACCGATGGAGGCCATGTGAAAGGTGATGGCCGTCATCACGAGACCCTGCGCCGCGGGCCCGAAACTGTACGCCCAGAAAGCCAGCGTACGGGCGGCTTCCGACCGAGAGAAATCGCGAACGGTTGGCGGGGCAGGTGTTGGGTCCCCCTCCTTGTGTACCACAACGGCCGCACCATCCATAGCCAGGCCACAGGCTTCGGGCGTGTCCCGGTAGAAGAGCAGGGTGATGGCAGTCATGCCAATGCCGACCAGTCCGGCCATAATCAGGGCGGCACCATTCCATTCGTAGGTGCGCACAAGATAATTGAGTACGTTGGGGCTGGCGTTGAAGGAGAACGCGGTGACGATACCCATGAGCGCAACGGCCCGGCCCCGTCGCTTGTCAAACCACTTTCCAATGGCAACACGGGCGGCCATGGTGATACACCCCTGACCGAAAAATCGGAGACAGAGAAAGCATACAAAAATTACAAGAAAGGGCCCCAGGGGACGGCTGATAGGGAGCATGTCGAGAATATGAATCGCCTGGGAGAGCAAGATGAGACTGAGGCCCAGGCCAATCGCAGCAATCGAGCCCGTCACACGGACCCCATAGCGGTCGAGCCAGGTGCCAGCCAGGGGGAGGAGAAAGCCGCTGCAGATGGTGCCGAGGGCATAGGCCAGACTGAGCTGACTCCGGGTGAGTCCCAGCACTTCGATCAAAAAATCGGTGAAGATACCCACGCCCATGGTCTGACCGGGAATGCTGGCGACGATGCCGATGGTCGCGGCAGCGAGGAGCACCCAGCCATAAAAGAACGGCAAGCGGGCGGGTGCGAATGGTATGTTGGACCAATTACGGGGCACGTGTTACTTCCTTGTGGTATCGGGATCGGGCCAACCATCATGATGTAGTATGTTGTGGTCGGCACGGGAGACGGACTGTTTTCTTGATAACTTCCTGGGCGGAACGCGCGGATACTGCTTGGGTTCCCGACGATACCACGGAGCGTGTGGCGCGTTTAATGCTTATTCATTTCGGGCGGCTATAAGTGTTCCATAGCCTTCGCGGTAGCTGGGAAAGCGGAAGGTATATCCATCGTTCAAGAGGCGGTCGTTGCGGTAGCGTCGATTGCCTCCCCGCTCTGAAGGACGGGTGTTTTCTTCCTTCTCATCCACCAGCGGCGGCAGGGGACTATGGGTGGCCTCGGCAATCCAGCTCAGGAAATCGTTCCGTGTCCGGGGTTCACTGTCGGTGGCAAGATAGAGGTCGTGGGGCTTCTCTACCGACATGAGGTGGGCAAGACATCCGGCGCAATCGTCCCGGTGGATATGATTCAGGTAGCGGGTTTCAGCGCCCTCGCGGCGGGCAGTCCCTGCGATAACACTGTCAATGAGTCGGGTCCGGCCGGGTCCGTAAATGCCACTGAAACGCACGACCGTACCCGGTATGGCCGCACCGAGCGCCAGGGCCTCGCCATCACGGAGGGCTTGGGCCGTCGGCCGGTTTGCCGCTGCCGGACTGGCTTCATCCACCCATTCGCCATCATTCTGATCGTAGACACCCGTACTCGAGGTGAAGAAGAGCCGTTTTGGTGATTGGCCTTTCAGGGCGTTCAGGAGATGCTGCAGTCCGTCCACATAGGCCGCACGATAGGGGCCTTCGCCGTAGCCCGTTGCGCTGGCCGTGTAGAAAACAAAATCGATGCCCTCGGGCAGTTCCGTGAGGGTTTCAGGAAGGCCCAGGTCGGCGCCGATGGCCGTAATGCCTTCGGGGAGTTGCGATGGGTCACGCCGAAGTCCGAAGACCGTATGTCCTGCGTGGTGGAGTTGTCGGGCCAACTCGGAGCCCACATAGCCACACCCGGCAATCAGGATTCGCATGGGTGACTCCTTTCGATTCGGGTCAGGTCATGGATTGATGGGCGTTAAAACACCGGGACTGGAAACGGTTTGGGCCACGCCATAGGGTGTGCCGTGGGGACCAAATACGCCGAAGGGGCTTCGTCCGGCCTGAATTGCCATGTGATCCGGTCACAAGGGGGGAAGTCGTTCCCGCGCGACAGTGCGCCGCGCGGGAAGCTTCACCAATATTATCAGCCGTTGGTCTGCTGGAATTCTTTCATATAGGCAACCAATGCATCCACGCTATCCTGGGTGATCGCGTTGTAGATGGATGCCCGGAATCCGCCGACGGAGCGGTGTCCGCCCAGGCCTTCGAGTTTCGCGGCCTTAGCTCCTTCGAGGAACTTGCCTTCCAGGCCACTGTCTTGCAGCACGAACGTGACATTCATGAGGGAGCGGGATTCTTTCACCGCATGGCCCGTGTAGAAGCCGCCACTATTGTCGATCGCCGTGTAGAGGGTTTCGGCCTTCTTGCGATTGATGGCTTCCATTTTCTCCAGACCGCCAATGTCATTCCGAAGATATTCGGTGACCTTGTTGATCATGTAGATGCCAAAAGCCGGGGGGGTGTTGTACATGGAATCATTTTCCACCATGACGCGGTAGTCCAGCATGGAGGGCAGGCCCGGGGCACAACGCTCGACCAGATCGTCGCGAATAATCACGGCGGCCACGCCCGAGGGTCCGATGTTCTTCTGGGCACCGGCGTAAATGAGTCCGTATTTGCTCACGTCGATAGGACGGCTCAAGAAGCTGGAGGAGAAATCGCAAATGAGGGGCACGTCGCCCGTATCGGGGTCGTCGAAAAACTCAATCCCCTGAATGGTCTCGTTGGCCGTGGAGTGGACATAGGCCGCGCCGGGCGTGATCGTGTATTCGTCGGACGTTGGCATGCGGTTGAAGTTGCCTTCGCTGCCGTCCCAGATTACATTTGCCGTACCGTGCTTTTTGCCTTCGCTGATGGCTTTCTTGGCCCAGGCACCCACGTGGAGATAGTCGGCGCTTCCCCCGTTGAGGAAGTTCATGGCGATCATGGTGAACTGGAGGGAGGCACCACCCTGAAGGAACAACACCTGATAATTGTCGGGCAAGTCCAGCAGGGTCTTGATATTGTCCTTGGCACCAGCGAGTACGGCGGCAAAGGCCTTGGAGCGATGGCTGATTTCCATCACCGATGCGCCCGCGCCTGGCAGAAGAAGGAGTTCCTCTTGAACCCGTTCTAATACGGGCAGGGGCATGGCGGCTGGTCCCGCCGAGAAGTTGTGTACACGTTCTTCCACGAATCGATCTCCTACGAAATGGTGAAACATCCGGTTTTTTATTTGCCACCATACTATGCACACTGCGACATACAGGATGGGCGTAAAACCGGAGAATATGGGGACTGAAAGAGGGCCCACTATAGCAGTTTTTCCGAATGGGGTGCCACGTTGTCGCATAGTTTCGGAAAGGAAGGCGCCTTCCCCGGCCGTAGGATCCGGATATCGGGATTTGATGGGTAAACCGCTCCTGTACCGATAATTCTGGTCTTTTGTTAGAATTCTGCGGTATCATTAGGGCTAGCTTGGGTCGCGTCGCGACAGCAATAAATGGTGTATTTGGGGAGTGGCATGGGGAACATGGTGGTGAAATGGTAGCTTCAGACGTTCGGCAGAGTTTGTTGGACGATGTAAAGCCGCCCCAGGCCGTTCGGGCCGACGCACTCGTCGATCCGTTACTCGGTACCCGTTTGGGCAATTATGAAGTGAGTTTCGTGCTGGGGAAGGGGGCCTATGGTGCCGTCTACAAAGCCCGAGATGTCACGCTGGGTCGCTACGTCGCGATTAAATTCCTCCATGAGTTTCTGGATAAGTCCCATGAAGCCATGTTCTTACAGGAGGCCAAGGCCGTGGCCGCCCTGGGGAAACATGCGGCGATTGTTTCCATTTTCGAATTCAGCGAATACCAGGGGCGAAAATACTTCGTGCTCGAATTTGTGGGGTCCCATGCGGGCATGTTGCTTCGGGTTCATCCCAAGGGGCTTCCCGTGCCCATGGCCCTTCGGATCGGCAAAGAAAGCACCGAGGGCCTGGCCTACGCCCAC
>CAXBPH010000398.1:0-4530 GCA_963977445.1 uncultured bacterium
CGTCGGCATTACGTCGAAGACGTAAAAATAACGAGCTGGATTTGATCGAGGTCTATCTTCGCTTATGTAGCTTTTCAGCACCACCCACGCGCTATACTATGGCCCAATGAACGACAACCGACGCCCTATAAGTTCCCGCTTTGCTCCCAGCCCTACCGGCTATCTCCATCTCGGCCATCTGGTGAACGCCATCTACGTATGGGGGCTCACACGGGCCCTGGGAGGGCAGGTGCTCCTCCGTTTGGAAGACCACGACAGAGGACGCTGCCGTCTCGAATATGAGGCGGCTATCCTCGAGGATCTGGAGTGGCTAAAATTGGAGCCCGATCACGGCACACCCGCTGAATTTCGCGCCGGCTCCACACCCTACCGGCAATCGGATCAGGGCGAACGATACGCCGACATACTCGCCGGTCTCGTGGACCGCAATCTGGTCTATACCTGCACCTGTTCACGCAAAGACATCCTCGCGCGGACCGGGGATCAACACGATGAACTGCGCTACGATGGCCACTGCCGGTCAAGGGGATACCATCCGGAAGTCGAAGGCGGCACGCGCTTACTTCTGGATGGACGCTCCTACGGCTTTCACGACCTGTGCCTGGGGCCACAAGTGCAGCGGCCCGCTGCCCAGTGCGGCGATCTCCTTCTGAAAGACCGCCACGGGTGTTGGACCTATCAGTTTGCCGTGACCGTGGACGATTGGCTTCATGGGGTGAATCTCATCATTAGAGGAGAGGACCTTCTCGACTCCACCGGTCGGCAACTGCAGTTGGCCCAGCTCCTCGGTTGCGATGGGTCACCTCGATTTCTCCATCATCCCCTTATCCACGATAGCGAAGGGAAAAAGCTAAGTAAACGGGATTTCTCCCGAAGCCTCCGCGACTATCGCGCGGCAGGCTGGTCCCCCGGGCGGCTGCTGGGCGCTGCGGCATCTGCCGTAGGTCTGGTCGAGGAAAGACAGGTTCTCGACCCCGAGACCCTGAGCGAATTGTTTCTCGGCGGGAATCTCGTGCAACAATACGGGAGAATGATATCGGACGAAACCAGGCAGGAAGGGAGTACATAGTCATGCATGAATTATCTTCGGGAGCGGCCAGCACGATTGAATCGGCGTTGAATGCCGGCCAGAAGATCGAGGCCATAAAGTTATATCGCGAGGCCACCGGTGTCGACCTGCGAACTGCCAAAGAATCCGTCGAGCATATGCAGGCGGCAATGAATGACGGCGGAGCCATCGTTACGGACCCCCAGCCAGTCATTCGAGGCGGTGTGGCGGTTCCGGAAGAAAGCGCCGCCGCTTTGACGGCGGCCTTGTTTGCCGGAAACAAAATTGAGGCCATAAAGATCTACCGCAATGCTTCGGGCGGGGGCCTGAAAGAGGCCAAACAGGCAATGGACGCCCTCGAAGCCGATCTCCGAAAAGAGTGCCCGGAGAATTTTACCTTCGCCGCCAAACAGGGCTGCCTGGGACTGATTCTCTTCGGCGGACTACTGGCTACCTGCGCGGGCTACGTTGTCGCGTAGATAGTTTCAGCCCCCTGGTAGCCCGTGTTCGAGATGCGCAAGGGGCTTCCGGGAGTCAGACTCCAGGTCCCCCAATACGATTGCGGCACCTCCGCTATTTCTAAACGACCAGCGCTGGACCATCAGAAACGGGGCAAAAGCCACCGATCCACATAGCCCACCGCTCCCACCATATCCATGCGCTTCAGGTGCGACCTTGTAGGCGTGGCCGGAGTGCCATTGAAAAGTCCGGTTCCGGGCCATTCGGGTGGTCAAGTAGAGGGGCGCGTCTGGGCAAAATACCGCCATCTCCGTAATGGGGGAGCGATTTAACGTACAATGGTACCTCCAGAGTATTGAATTCACAAAACCGGAGTATTGAATGGACGTTATTTTTGAGTATATTGAGCAATTCCCTATCCTACTGGCAATTGCTATATTCTGCGCGCGGGTTCTGGATGTATCGATAGGAACCGTGCGAACAATAATGGTCTTTCGCGGCCATCGATTGATTGCGGCGGCTCTCGGCTTTATTGAGATATTAATTTGGGTTGTCGCCGTCGGCAAAGTCATGCAGAATCTCGATGTCTGGTACTTTGCAGTCGCCTATGCGGGCGGTTTCGCCATGGGCAATGTCGTCGGCATGTATATCGAATCAAAATTGGCCATGGGCTCAGAGCTCGTTCGTGCCATGTCCGACAATCGGGAAATAGAGCTGGCCGAATCACTGCGGGGACAAGGCTACTCGGTGACCGAGTTGGCAGGAACCACGGAGTCGGATCGTTCTGTCGAAGTCTTGTTGATCGATGAGAAACGTCGCAATGTGCCCCGTCTGATCGCGACGATTATGAAGTTGGACCCCCACGCGATTTGGACGGTCTCCGATATCAAAAGCCGCCCCGTCGTACCCCAGAAAATGTTCTCCTTCGTCGCCGCAGGCTTCAAACTCAAATGATGGGTGACCGAGCTTTTTGTGCGGTGGCGTCGTCCTGTAGTTTGTAGGGAAGGCGTCTCGTAATCCGTCGTTGTATGGCCCAAGCAAGGATCTGGAAGCACGAATGAACGCCAATTTGCACGAAGAGTATTGGCCCCAATCAATTGATTGACCACGGATAAATTGGATGACACGGATGCTGAAGTCGCCTTCGAGCCACGTTCATTCACCAATGCCTGGAACGCCATTCTTTCGATTGAGCAACAAGGGAGCAGATACGTTATGAATACGACGACCAGATTTTCCGCCCGTGTAAGACTTGCCCTTGTTGTCCTGGCCTTCTTGGGGCTGTCAGCCAGTCCCCTTGTCGCCCAGGGGGAGGAAGAGCGGGTTGCGGTTCGGGTCGCCTCCTACAACGTGGAGTTTGGCAAGAACGCCTCTGCCGAGGAAATCGGGGCCATGTTCAAACCCTACAACCTTGATATCATCGGCTTCTGCGAAGCCCCCGATGGCGATTGGACGGCGCGGGTCGGCAAGACCCTGGAAATGGACCACGTCTATGTCGGAACGATCTCTTCGGCCAATCACAAAGACAAATACAAGACGATTCTCAGTAAAACGCCGCTGGAAGTGACCCAGGAACTCCCCATTAACGGCGGGGCCGCATGGAACCCAGCCTCCGCAGTCCGCGCCGTGACCACCATTCGCGGAGTTTCCATCGCCTTCTATTCGCTCCATATTGCGGGCTCCGACGGAAAGGTCGGGCACGCCGTCGAATTGGCCACGAAGGTCCTGCCCAAGGAAGCAGCGAAACGCTATATCGTGGTGGGGGACTATAACAACCGCCTCGGCGATCATGCCATGGACATCCTGGCAGACACGGGGATGAACATCACGTGGAATGACCTGGTCATCGACGTCGCGCCCCTCTACACCTACAACGCGCTTAAACCAGAAATAAATGGCGGGGTCATCGACCACATACTCTACAACGCGGCCTCCGGCGGCAAGAGCACCGACGGCGGCATCATAGAACTCGAAAAACCCCTATCCGACCACAAGCCAGTCTGGGCAGAAATCACCTTTCCGGTCGACAAATAGTTCAGGAAGGATCGGAGTGCGGACTTTCCAGTCCGCAATAAAGTACACGTGAGGTCATCCTGGCCGCTACGCTATTTTCTCGTGCCCTGCGAGCTCGGTATGACGTCGCGCGTGCCATGTGGCGGGTAAGAAAACCCACCCTCCTGACTGCTGGTGGGTACTGTTACCGAATGAATAGCGCTTTCCCCTTGGGCATGGGTTGGTTTTGCAATCGGAAACTGTCCCCGTCCACCTCGTCCACCAAGTCCACACTGTCCACCAGAAGAGTGGTATCTGCCGGTAGAGTAATCAGCGCGCACCCCTACGCCATCAACTCCGGTCGCACGTTGCCATACACATCGGTTATTCGCATACCGTCACTGACAACCGGTGGAGGGGACGGCAAGGGTTGTCGTTGTTCCGTCGTTTGCGACGCAGGCGTTATGTTTTGGGGTGGAACTCGATTTAAAGCACCACCCATAGGAGAGAAGCCCCAATCTGTTCGTAGTCTCTGGGTTCACTCCTTGTCGTTTTTTCATTGTGAATCGACTATTAGTTGGACGTTTAGAGGTGTATAGTAAGGAGAAACTTATTGGGCATAATACGGGGAAATCGCTATGCAGCTTAACCAACTACGGATTTCAAACTTTCAATCTTTCGGGCCGGATGCCACGACAATAGATTTGGAAGACATTACATTTCTGATCGGCCCTAACGGAGCAGGGAAAACCGCAGTCCTTCAAGCTCTTTCGAGAATGTTCGCATTCGATCCGAGTCTCAGGCGGGTAAAGCAATCTGATTTTCATATCCCCTTGGGCGAAGTGGCCGCAGATGTGCCTGATGAACGTGTTTTTTGGATTGAGGCGAGATTCATTTATCCAGAACTGGAAGGTGACGATGCCGCCTACGACACTATCCCTCCTAATTTCAAGCATATGCGGATATCGGATGAAGATGTGGCAAGCCCCCTGTCTTTGGTCCAGGGCTTATGAGAGTTTCTATGGTTTTGG
>CAXBPH010000399.1:0-4285 GCA_963977445.1 uncultured bacterium
GTCCAGCGGCAGATGCGCAGCCTCAAGCGCCAGGTGAACGCGGCCATACGCCATCGGGAACTGACCGAAGCTCTCCGTGAATTGGAAGTCCGGAATGCCTGGCTTCAGTACAATGAGCTGAGCGGTCAGATTGATGACCTGAAAGAGCGCTATTCCGTTGCGGAAAAGCAATACGAAACAGCCTCCACCAAGACCAGCACCATGGAAGCGCGCCAGGAAGAGTTGAGCGTGAAACGGGTCGAGCTGGAGCGCATGCTCATGGCCCGCCGGGATGGCGAATACCAGGTCGACTCCGAAATGGAGAAGATAGAAAGCGAAATCGCCCTCATCCGCAAGGAAATCGATTTCTCCCGGACCCAGAGCGCCCAGGCGGAGAAGGAAAAAGACGACTACCTGAAGCGTGCCGAAGGGGTTAAAGGCAATCAGGGTCAGACGGGTAATCAAGGCTCGGAACTGACCCAGCAAATCGAAAACGCCGAAAACTCCCTGAAGGCCAAACAGGAAGAATATAGCGCAGCTGAAATCGCCGTGTCCCAGGCCGATGCCCACGTGGAGCAGGTCCGTGCCCGCACCCTGGAAACCATCAATTTTCGTAACAAGACGCAGACCGAGTTGGAGACAACGAGCGTCAGCGTGCAGAACATCGACGATCAGCTGGAGGCTATTTTCGGGCGACAGAAGGTGCAAAACACCCGCCACGAAGACCTGACGACCCAGCTCCAGACGGCCCAGAAGGAAGAGACCGAGGCCCAGAAGCTGCTCACGGAAACCGTCGATCAGCGCAAGTCTACCCAGGAAAAACACCGCAATATTTCTGAGGACATGAAGACGGCCAACGACGAATGGCAGACCTTGCGCGAGCGGAAGAGCAGCGAGGAAGCCCGCATGCGATCCCTCCGTGAACTGCGCGACAGCTATGAAGGTTTCGCCACGGGCGTTAAGGCCATCATGAAGGCCCGCCAGCATGAAATGCCCGAAGTAGACGGCATCATCGGCCCGGTAGGTGACCTGATTTCCACCGACAAAGAGTATGGCAAGGCCCTCGAAGCGGCCCTCGGTGGCAATATTAACAATGTCATCTGCGACAATGCCGATGCAGCCAAATCGGCGGTTAACTTTCTGAAGAAGCACCGTGCCGGCCGGGTAACCTTCCTGCCCCTGGATACCATCCGCAGCAGCAACCGCGACGACAGTGGTTCGCTTCGGGGCTCGGCGGGTGTTATCGGCCAGGCCATCAACTATATCCAGTGCGACGCCCACATCATGCCTGCTCTGGAATATCTGCTTTATAACACGATGATCGTCGAGACCATTGACGACGCCATCCGGATTGCCCGTTCCGAGCGACGTTTCCCTCGGTTGGTCACCCTCGACGGCGAAGTCGTGACCTCGTCGGGTGCCGTAACCGGTGGGCGCACCCGGAACGAGAGCACGGGTATGCTTGGCCGTAGTGCCGAGATCGAAGAGCTCGAAGCTTCCGTGCAGAAAGCCACCGGGCGCATCAATACGTTGGTCCAACAGGCCCAGCAGATGACCGGTGCCCTGCAGGAATTGTCGGGCCGTCTCCGGACCCTCGAAGAGGACGAAAGCAATTATCGCCAGCGGCTCAACAAGGCCGGTGTGGAAATTGCTCGTGTTTCGACCGAGGTGGATTCCCTCACCAGCTCGGGCTCGCAACTCGGCGAGCAGCGGGATCACCTGCTTGCCCAGCGCGAATCCCTGGAAGCCCGCCGTACCGAGGCGCAATCCCGTATGAGCACCATGGATGGGGAAGACGACAAAATACAGCACGAACACACCGAAGCCCAGGATCAGGCCGCCAAAGCCCGTGCCGCCATGTCGGCGTGCAGCGACGCCCTGGGTGAATTGCGTATTCAGGTGGCCTCCCTGACCCAGAAACTCGAAGAGACCGAGCGCAATCGCCTCCGTGAAGCCCGTGAATATCAGGATGCCCTGGAGGAAGCGGCACGCCGTGAAAAGATGATGGAAGATCTGGCCATGAAGGCCCGCGATCTGGAGGCAGGTATTGCCGATCATCTCGAACGGGCCAAAGCCCTCTCCGAGACCAAAGAACAGGCCCACGATAAGGTGCTGGATGCGCAAAAAGAGCAGAATGGCCTTAATGAAGAGGCGACGACGCTGGCGCGCTCCCTGAAAGAGCTCCGGGCCCTTACGGCCAAGGCGCAAAAGGAAGTGCACACCCTGGAGCTCGAGCTTTCCCATCGGGAAGACCGCGTTACTTTTTTCCAGGAACGGATTCTGTCGGAATACAACCTCGCCCTGGCCTCCCTCGAAGAAAAAGATGTGGGCAACGATGAGTATGACGAAAAAGAACGGGAAGCCGTCATCAAAGGACACCGCAAGGACCTCCAGCGACTGGGCACGGTAAACCTCATGGCTATCGAGGAATATGAAGCCCTCGAAAAGCGCGATGAATTCCTGTGTACCCAGGAAGAAGACCTGCGTCGTGCCCGGGAAACCCTGTTGGGTGTGGTCGCCCGTATCGATGAGACCATCCGCACCCTCTTCCTGGACACCTTCAACCAGGTGGCCGAATGCTTCAAAAACTACTTCCGCCGCCTTTTCAACGGTGGCCAGGCCCGGGTTTATCTGCTCAACGAAGATGACCCCCTTGAGAGTGGTATCGAAATTGAAGCCCGCCCCCCCGGAAAGAAGCCCCAGACCATTTCACTGCTTTCTGGTGGTGAGCAGGCCATGACGGCCATCGCGTTGTTGTTCAGCATTTTCACCGCCAAGCCCAGTCCCTTCTGCGTGCTTGACGAAGTGGATGCGCCGCTGGACGATGCCAACGTGGGCCGTTTCCTGGATCTGGTGGATCAATTCACCGACAACAGCCAGTTCATCATCATCACCCACAACAAGCAGACCATGGCCAAATCACAGGCTATCTTTGGGGTTACCCAACAGGAACGGGGCGTATCCCAACTCGTTTCGGTTAAGTTCGAGGACGTAGTAGAGGACACACCAGCCGCATGAGGGTGCTTCATCTCTTCAGCAATTGTAAATGGACCGGTCCCGCCGAGCCCGCCCTTAATCTCTGCGCCGCCCTGCGGGGCGTCGGGGTGGAAACGGAGTTTGCCTGCGCGCCGGATGCGGGCAACTCGGTCAACATGGTGGTGGAGTCCGCACGGGCCCGGGGGATTGTGCCCATGCTCGATTTCCACCTGAATAAGCATCGCCACCCCTTCAAGAATCTGCAGGATGTGCGGGCGCTCCGTCAGTATCTCCGGGAGCAACGCTTCGATATCGTCCATTGTCACCTCGACAACGACCACGCCATCGCGGCCCGCGCCCTCCGGGGCAGCAAGACGCCCATCGTGCGATCCAGCTATGAAGGCCTGGGCCTCAAGGGCGACCGTCGTCATCAGTATATGCTCGACCGCACGGCCCTCTTGCTGGAGCCCTCAGAAATTGCCCGCGAACACGATCTGCGCGTTTTCGGGCTGGCACCTGAAAAAGTCGCCGTGGTACCAGGGGCCATCGATACGAATCGTTTTGATCCCGCCCGCTGCTCCGCTTCCCTGCGTGAAAGACTGACCATTCCCGAAGACGCTTACGTTGTGGGCATCGTCGCGCGGATGCAGACCCACCGCCACTTTGAAGATTTGCTCCAGGCGACGCGCCAGCTCATTGACGTGATGCCCAACGCCCACCTCCTCATCGTCGGCCGGGGCACCCATCAGCAACGGGTCGTCGAAGACCCTGCCCGCGACATGGGCATGGCCGATCACGTGCATATCACCGGCTTTGTGGATGGCGACGATTTCGTCGGGGCAATTCAGGCAATGGACACTGGCGTCTACCTCGTTCCCGGTAGTGACGGTACCTGCCGCGCCGCCCGGGAAATCCTCGCCATGGGCAAACCCCTCGTGGTGGCGGACCGGGGCATGCTCCGGGAGATCGTGGCGGATGGCGAGAGTGGTATGGTGACCGACGGCAGTGTGGATGCCCTTCTCTCCGCTTTTTGCGAGCTGGGACAAGATGTTGCCCGTCGTACCGCCATGGGCCAACAGGCCCGTCAGCGCGCCGAAGAACACTTCGGGCTTACCGCCCAGGCCACCCGGGTCAAGCAACACTACGAAGCGCTGTTGAACCACTTGTAGGCCAACGGGGCGCCGCAATCTCCCCGAGTGTGAATTGCCCCTCAGGGGGCCGGCCCCGACGGTTGGCGTTTGCCTTCGTGGGGAGGGTTTGCATCTGGCACCACGGGGTCATGTTTGCTTCAAGACGTGGTGCTGTCGGTGCAGTCCCCGGTCCCCCCGAG
>CAXBPH010000400.1:0-4265 GCA_963977445.1 uncultured bacterium
CCCTTTGGAACCCATCATGGGCCTTATGTCGACCAGGAATGGTCAACCCCCTGTTCCCCGCAAGAACTCAGGCAAGTCCTTCGTATATAGTAGCGCCTGTACGATCACGTCGTTTCCAGTGGTGCGACGGACAGGTATTCCACAACTCGTTGGATTGCAGCATGTAGCGGAAGGCCCACCGTGGCACGAATAAAAGATAGTGAAATCATAGCCGTTTTTTCTCTTATCGGGCTGGTGCTCCTGGGTGCAGGGCTCCGTTGCCTCGCCTTGTCCGAAGAAGCGGCCTGGGGCGATGAGGCGCTCACAACGGTATGCTTTCCGGCGGACAATTTCTCTGGATACCTCCGTTGTGTTTTTGCGGAGGACGATCGTCTCCGCATTGCGCCGGTCTACTACGGGGGGCAATACCTCTGGTCATTGCTCTTTGGTGGCGGACTGCTTGCCCTCCGTCTAATGTCGGTATTTCTTTATGTCATCGCTTCGGTACAGTTGTATGTACTGGTGCGCTCCATCGGCAATCATCGGGCGGCGTGGTGGGCGGTGTTTTTCTTCAGTGTGTCCCTTTTTTCGATTTACTATGGGCAGGAAGTGCGCTTCTATGCCCTGATGAACGTCTTCGCCCTCGCAGCCATGCAGGGGGCCCTCTGGTATGTTCGTGGACATCTCCGTAGCGGATTAATCCTGGCCCTCCTCGGTAATGTGGGCCTCGTCTGGACCCACACTTTCAGCGTAGTTTTTGTGTTGGGGCTGGGCCTTTATATGCTGCGATTCTGGCGCCAGCCTCGGGTTCTCCTGCTCTGGATGGGTGCCCACAGCCTCATGGCCATGGGGCTGTTTGGCTGGCTGGGCTGGCTCCATTACGACTTCGGAGGACAGAGTGCGGCCTACGGGGATATGCCCGCAGGATTGCGTGAGCTTTTGAGTACGGCGCTGCAATTCTTCGGCGGGCGCTTCTCCAATATCAACCCTGCCGTGTACATGCCGGGCGGCCTGAGTCTGGATGTGGCCATTGGCGGCCTGGCCTTGGCAGCCGTGCTCTATGGCCTGTGGCATTCGTGGTACAAAGCACGGGCGGCGGAGAATGGCGGGTGGGCACCGGGCGAAATCATGTTGCTGCTGGTGTGTCTGGTCACGCCGGTTCTGCTGCTCTTTTTTCTTGGCCGACTGTGGCGTCCCTGTTTCTTTACCCGCTACGTCATTTACGCCGCCCTGCCCCTCTACGCCCTGATGGGCCTCGGGTTGGCGGCTATTCCAGGGAAGCAAATGAGTCGGCTGGCCGGTCTGGCTTTTGTGCTCATGTTTTCCTGGCAGGTACTGGCCTTGCCGAGACCCTTTCGGGCGGACTATGGTGCCGTCGTTCGGGCCATTGCATCCGACCCCTCGGAGAATCAGGTAGCGCTGGCGCTGAAACCCTTCAACTACGATGCGGTGGTCTATGCCCTGCGGGATTCCGGCGTGGAGACGGAGTTACTTTACGGACTCAAGGAAATTGCGGGCATCTCTATAGCCCGGGTACACGAAGGCTATTCGGTTTGGGCCGTTTTCTATCGCTGGGACGATCTGGCATCCTTTGAAGCGCGGATGGAGGAAGCCGGTCTGGTCGCTCGACGTTTTGAGTCGGCGGGCATGCCCCCCTTGACCATCTATCACGTTGTAGCCAAGAAAAAGCCCTGACATAGATCGACGCGTGTAGAACACGCTCAAAACACGGGGTGAGCCAAGGTGCCGCACAATCCGGTAGCTCCCCATTGTGGGCAGGAAAGTGCTACAACGTTTACGCCGAAGGACGTCGGGGTGCACGACCACCGCGTTTAAACAACACCTGATCCGCATGGAGCACCGCTGGTCGTTCTTCAAAGACCGGCTCAAAACAAGGGAAACGTTCTACCACCTGTTTGCGCCGGTGGTACCGGGAAATAAGGTGGAGGGTGAAGAGCAAACGTCCGATGCGATACTGAGCCGAGCTTGCGCAGAAAATACCGAAGCCGTGATTACAGGCATGGGCCAGTGAATCGGCACAGGCTTCGGGTCGGTCCGCATCCACGGCCGACCAAGCGAGTAATTCCATACCCTCAGCGGCATTGGCTTCATCAAAGGGATGTTCGTCATCGAAGGCATCCGAAAACTTTTCATAGAGCGACACAACGCGGTCAAACCAGAAGAATATGGCCCGGTAGCCCTCTTCCTGGAGATCCACCATGATTCGTGCATCGTCAATCGAATTGAGGGACTGGACGGAAAGGTAATGTTCCCGATCTTCATCGGTGACGGGAACCATGCGAACCCGGAGCTTCTCTTCGGGCGTTCCAAAGTTGAAGCTTTCCAGGATGGTGCCTAAATCAAGCTTGCTCTGGGAGAGGAGCTTGCTTTCCACGATAAATTCCGCGGTCAAGGGCGAACGGGTCAGCGCCGCATCCAGCTCGGGGTCGGGACGAAAGAGATCGATGCGCCAGTCAAACCACATGTCGTGGAAAAGGTGAACGAGTTGGTCGCCTGCACTCTCGACGTTGCCCTGCCAGCAGTCCTGCACCAACGTTTCAAAGCGTTGCTCCAAATGGGCGCGGGTGCGGCGAAAAATGCGGTGGGCAAACAGAAAACGAACCGCAAGCATACGATCGATTAACAAATCGGCGCTCGCATTGGGACATTTAACGTTGATCACCATCTGGTCTACCCAGAAAGTGCGCCAATCGCGCAACTGGCGGGCCAGCGTACTGCGCGGGGTCCGGCGTAGTTCGGCAAGGGAGCCCCGGTCCATCGCCGCCTTACTTAAGGCCCCGGCGAATTCTTCCTGAAACTCCTCGGGGTTTTCGGCACACAGGAGGAGACCATCCTGGGGCATGTCGAAGAGATAACTGGTGCGCAGGTCACTGACGAAAAGATAGCCCACGTTGAGGGCCTTCATCTCATCGACCAAGAGGCGCGTCGTCTTGCAAAAGTCGAGACCTCGGTCGTAGAGAAAGGAAGGACTCTCCAGCAGACCGGCGGGAAGAAACAGAGCCGCTACCGAGTCGCCCGATTGGGCACGAAGTAGAAAGGGCGCTGCGTGCAGGGCTTCCACCTGTTCCGACGGGGAGAAAGACAAGGGGTATTCCCAATCGAGCATCGCCAGGAACCGGGTCGCACTACTGCGCAGGTCCACGCGTGCAAGCTGGCAATCTTCATAGAGTGCCTTTAGTTCTATAACGGGGTCTCTCATGGTATCCCTTCTCCCTTTTCCACCTGGTATCCCTGACCTTCAATACGTCGCCAAATAATATCTTCACGGCGACCCAATAAGTCAATACCAGACGTCAGGTATGGCTCAAGCGCGGCATCCCGTTGCTGAACCCATTTCAGAAACGTTTCACTACTTACCAATTCCAGCGCGATGGTCTCCGGTAAGGTAACCGAAAACTGCTGCCCTTTTCGGGTCACGACCAGCAATTTAGTCGCACTGCTATCCATAAAGGCCAGGCGCACCGATGTGTCCATGGCCAGCCGACTGCGCAACACATCCCGTGCTTCGCTGGTCTTCAAGATTATATTTCGCAACTCAGGAAAGAGCGGAAAATCCAAGTCTACCTGATGGTAGGCGCGGTTGCCTTCCACATGGCGAAAGAGCAAGCCGATAGACACCAGTCGCTCCAACTCCCGCTGAATGGCACGAATCGCCAATCCCGTCGCCTGTTCCAGCTGTCGCTGATAATAGGCCCGGACCGGGTCCAGCATGAATACGCGCAACAACGAGACGCGCGCACCCGACGCAAAAAGTGCCGAGAGGGTCTCACTGGATTCGCGATGACTAACTATTGTAGTCGGTGACACAAGATATGGTCCAAATTTGGTTCGTCTATCGTTCGAAATAGACGTAAAATGCAACGGAAAGCACAACATAGTATGGTTTAGCGTACACTAAAAGATGAAAAAACACAACATATAGATTGATTGGCCCCACTGGGTGCCTATAAGTAATACAATATATAGTCATCACGCATTTGTCAAATACCGATCAAAGCGAACCCATACCATTGTGGGAGATGGGTGAGCTCGTCAAATTTGTGGAGAATCACATCTTTCATATAATCGGAAGCGCGATACCTAAATCATAGTTAATCCACCGGCTCTGCCGGTGAGAATTCATCAGGCTCTGCCGTTCCGTCGAGTTCTTCTATGGTTAGCTCAAGCGGCGTAATTTTTGTAGTGTTGCAGAATAGGTCGGTCCAAGGGTTCTTAGCCCCGGAGGGGCGGCATATCGTAGATAGAATGAGAAGGCCGGCTCCTCG
>CAXBPH010000401.1:0-4251 GCA_963977445.1 uncultured bacterium
TGGCCTATGAACTTGCCTGGCAGTCAGACCTCCAGATTATTTGTCTGGACGACGACCCCCAACGCGTACAGGACGTTCGCCGCGCCTTGGACGCAACCGGCATTTACGGCGTAAAAGTCAGCGTGGCCGAAGCCGATCTCAACAAGCTGCCCACGACCCAATACTTCGCCAACCTGGTCGTCTCCGAGAGTTTGCTCGACGGTCAGCTCCCCGGCAACATCAACGAGATCAATCGCGTAACCCGCCCCGACGGTGGCCAGATTTGGCTACAGTGGGACAGCAGCGCCACCGATACGGTAACCCCATGGCTGCAGGGAGCCCCCGATTGGACGGTCAGCGAAAACAAGGCCACCTTCAGCCGGCCGAAGGTTCCCGGTGCGGGCCAATGGACCCACCAGTATGGACAGGCCAGCAACACGGCCAACAGCAATGACGATGTTATCGGTGGTGCCATGGCCGCCCTCTGGTATGGCGAGCCGGGACCACGTCCCATGGTAGATCGGGGCACCCGACCCCCCGCCCCCCTGAGCACCAACGGCCGACTTTTTGTCCAGGGCGACCGCCGTCTCTTTGGGATTGACGCTTTCAACGGCACCATCTATTGGGACCTGGAAATCCCCGACCTCCGCCGGGCCAACATTCCCCGGGACGGCAGCAATATGGTCGTAAACGAAGATACCCTCTACGCCACCGTGCGCGACCGATGCTGGGCCCTTGATGGACAGACCGGGGCGTTGAAAGCGGCCTTCACCCTGCCCGAAGGCTACACCGAGGGTTACGACTGGGGTTACCTCGCTTCCGAGGGTGACGTGCTCTATGGCTCCGCCGTAAAGCGTGGCGGACTCTTCGTGGGAGCCGATGGCGAGTGGTATGACGACCCAGGCCAGGAATCTCAGAAAGTTATCAGTGCCGTGCTTTTTGCCATGGACCGCAACACAGGCAAACTCCTGTGGACCCGTGAAGGTGGTGCGGTAATCAACTCGACGATTACCTTGGGCGGTGACCGGCTCTTCTTCGTGGAAAGCCGCAACGAAGCCGTCAAAGCGCACGACACAGGCCGCGCAGGTGACACGATCGCCAAAGACCGTTTCCTGGTTTCCATGGATGGGAAGAACGGTGGCGGTCTCTGGGATCGGCCCTATGGCGAAGACAAGCCAACTTTCGTCATGTATCTCATGTATACCGACGAGCGCTTGATCGCCGTGGATTCTTCTAACCGCTGGGACCTCTTCGCCTACGGCACTTCCGATGGGGAACTCCAGTGGGAGCAACACTACGAATGGCTCCGCGACAACCACGGCGGTGCCATGGTCCATCCGGCAATTATCGGCGACAAACTCTTCGCCGAACCCAAGATTGTCAATCTGGTCTCGGGTGAAGTATTGCGAGACGTACCCGACCGCGAACACGGTTGCGGCACGCTCTCGGCATCCGGAAAAACCATACTCTGGCGCGACGGCAACCACGGCATGTGGAATGTGGAAACGGATGAACGCACTGTGTGGAATGATTTCCGCCCCGGTTGCTGGCTCGGCCTTATCAGTGCCAACGGCCTTCTCCTTGCACCGGAAAGCAGTGCCGGGTGCTGGTGTGCCAGCCAGCCCCTACAGACGTCCGTGGCCTTCGCCAAAGCCGACGTAAATCGATAATTGACACCGGGCAGGCAGCCGCCCGCCCTGCAGTAAAACCTATACGACCTATAGGATCAATCAAATCTCATGACCTACCAGACGAAATTCACGGCCCATGTTTGACGCCAGAACTACACACCGAGCCGTCGCACTACTACTCGTCCTCGCTGTGGCAGTTCCTGCTGCGGCCTGCCGCTACTCCGTGCGGGAAGTCGGTTTTGTCGACCTCGATGAAGCGCCCTACCGCTTCCTCATCTATCCCGGCAATGCGACCGAAGACATCGTCTCTCGGGTAAAACGCGCCGCCTACACGGCCTTTATCGATGCCCACGTGCTCATCAGTGAGGCCGAAGTAAGCAATCCCCCGGTAGACTATGTAGAACGCCACCGTCTCACCACCTTCCCGGCCGGTGTCCTTATCGCCCCCGAGGGCCAATCCATCCCGGTGGATCTTTCGGACGCCGCGCTTCAAGACGATGATGCCCTCCTTGCACGTCTGCACCCCCTGGTTTCCTCGCCAACCCGGGTGACCTTGAAAGAAAAGGTCATCGAACCCTTTTGCACGCTCTTACTCATCCATGGCGATGACGAGAAACTTAACGTCACCACCAAAATCCGCATTGAATCCGCCATAGACGAACTTACGGATAATATGGACAAGTTGGAAAAGGCGACGGAAGTGCCCCCCCAGCTCGTAGAGCTTTCCGTAGCAGACCGTGGTAATGAGATTCCCCTGTTGTGGAGCCTGGGACTTTCCCCCATCGATCTTGCCCAGCCCCGGGTTGCCGTGCTCTTCGGCCGGGCCCGACGCATGGGTTCGGTGTTGCGGGGCGACCGGGTGAGCCAGGATTCTCTCGTGGAAGTCATGACGCTCATTGGCGCTTCCTGCGAATGTGGCCTCGACCGCAAATGGATGCAGGGCCCCATGCTCCTCCTCGATTGGGACAACACCGATCAGGCTGACCTCGCGAAGCATCTGGGTTTTGACCCGGAAAGCCCCCTGGTAAAAACGGAAATCAGCCAGATTATCGCCCAGGGCATGGCCCAGGGAAGCGCATCGAAAATGGACTCTATCCTCGGCGTAGACCAGGCGGAGGGTGCCCTCGCCGCTGCCGATGTTGAAATGGAAGACGTGTTGGTCGTCGAGGATGTGCCCCTGGGCTCAACGGAAACGACCATCGAGGATGTCCCACTAAGTGAAGACATTACCGCTGCAATCGTTGACGCTGTCGAGGCTGCCCGTCCCGGAGACAGTCATTTTACGCTACTCCTCGATGAAAATGGCGATGAGGTTTCAATTCATGACCCCTATATCACGATAGCTAACTTCAACGTTGTATACATCGGCATCGGCATCTTTATCCTCCTCAACGTCGGCGGGGCCATCTACCTCTATCGCAAGAAGAGCCAGCAATAGTCATGCACCTCCTCCGCCTTATCCTGAAAGAACTCGGCCACCGCAAGTTCAATGCGTTTCTCGCAACCGCTGCGGTAACGCTGGCCGTGTTTCTCTATGTCGGCTTCCAGAGTATGGGCCAGGCCTCCGACCGCGAGACCACGCGCCTCATGCGCGACCTGGGCTTCAACCTCCGCATCATCCCTGCCGCGACGGACGAAGCCATCTTCTGGAAACAGGGCTATGCGACCGAGACCATGCCGGCCGACTACGTGAAGAAGTTCATGAACCAGAAAGGCATCTCCTACCGCCACCTCCTGGCCACCTTACAGCGCACCTTGCCCGTAGGCGGCATCGACGTCTTGCTCACCGGCATGGCCCCGGAGGTCTCCCCCCTGGAGACGGGCAAGAAGCCCATGGTCTTCGAAATCGAGCCCGGAAACCTCTATCTCGGTTTTCACGTCGCCCGCCATCTCAACAAAGTCGAAGGCGACACCCTGGAACTCAGCGGAGAGACCTACACCGTAGCCAAAGTCCTTTCCGAGAAGGGCAGTGCGGACGACATTCGCATTCAGGGCCGACTCAACGATGTCCAGCGCATTCTGAGCATGGAAGGCCGTATCAACGAAATCCAGGCTCTCGAATGTCTCTGCCGCGACCCAAATGTGGATTCCCTCGATATCCTCCGCGCCGAACTCAAGCAAATCCTGCCCGATGCCAAAGTACTCATGCTCCGGGACATGGCGACGACGCGAACGAAACAGCGCATCACCAATGAAAAGTATTTCGCCATTTCCATGCAGATTGTATTGCTGGTTTGCGCCGTATGGCTGGCTGTGTTGGCCTTTCTCAACGTACGCGAACGGGCGGCAGAAATCGGCGTGCTACGGGCCCTCGGTTATGGCACGGGGCAGATTCTAACCCTCGTCCTCGGCAAGGGAATAGCCATTGGCCTCCTTGGTGCCAGCCTCGGCTTTGCGGCGGCCACCGTCGTCGTATTGACCTATGGCCCCACCATTTTTGAGGTAACCGCAGGCAGTATCGTCATTGATTGGACCTTGCTTCGTCAGGCCATTCTCTGGGCCCCGGTACTCACCGCCTGCTGCAGTATGATCCCGGCCGCCTACGCGGCATCTCAGGATCCAGCCGACACCCTTCGGGAACAATAGTCACCATGTTAAATTTTGACCACGTATCGAAACACTACAAGACCGCAGAAGGCAC
>CAXBPH010000402.1:0-4212 GCA_963977445.1 uncultured bacterium
TCTACTTGCTGGCAACCGGGGCAGATCGGTGATGACCCGGGGTCTTTCGCAAGCTTCGGCGTGTGCTCCGGGTCTGGCGAAACGCCTAACCTACGTTCGCGCGCGAATTGATGGGGAGTGGTTTGGAAGTTTATTCAAATGCCCCCGTTGGACTCATGGAGCGCCTTTCCACTCGACCAAATGTTGGCCGAGGGTCGGCAAGAGCAAGGACCTCTCGTGCCACGTCGTAGAAGGGCAATCCGACCCCGCCGGTTCGTGTGCGGGCCCCAGAGAATGGTAGGTTACGCGGTGAACATCAGGTGAAGAAAATTTTCAAAACAAAACATCTTCAAAAACCAGACCAAACCAATATGGTTGCTCGCGCGCCAGGAATTATTCTTAACATATTATAAACAATATACTTACAATGTATGATGAACTGAAGAATGAAGACCGAAAAGCCGAGAGAACACATTTTTGAACATGTTCATTAGAGAAAAAGACGCACAATATAAGGTTTATCTTACCAGGCACTTTGCAAATTAAGCTACCCGTGCAAGGCCTCTACACAGACATCGTAGGCCAATTCCGGGGTGATTTCGCGGAAGAGCGCCTCAGCATTTTCTTTGTCGATACTGCGGGTGGGGATTTCTGGTCCGGCGTAGAGCACGCGAGACGGTTGGCGCAGGGGCGCGTGTTGGGCGGGATGGGTGCCCCCGAAAACGGCTACGACAGGGGTGTCCATGGCCGAAGCAATGTGCATGGGCCCCGTATCCCCGCCAAAATAGAGGTCACACTGGGCCACGAGGGCCGCGTAATGCTTCAGATCGGGGGTTTCCGGTGCTACATGGGGTTTATTGCGGGAAAGCCGTATAACGGCATCCACGGTCTCACGCTGCCCGGGTCCCCACGTAAGGAGGACCTCATAACGGCCATCGCGCATGATCATGTCCGCAAGTTGGGCGAAATATTCAATCGGCCATTGCTTTTCGGGGCGATCCACGGGGGCGTGGACGGCAACGACCTTTTTGGCACCGTGAAAGGTCTGTTGAAAGTAGGCCTCGATCGTATCTTCCACATCATCGGGAATATCAATCGTCACGTCGAGGGAATGGGCCTTCGCTTCCAGGCATTTCACCAACTCAAGGTTTTCCTCGATCCGGTTCATGTAGCGGGAAACGAGATTGGTTTTCTTATTGGTCGAAAGAAAACTCAACTCCTGGGCCCGGGGACGGGAAAAGCCATAGCGGAGTTTGGCTCCAGAGAGGCGCGTCAGCAATCCCGTCTTCGCGATCCCGTGAAAATCGATGACCCAGTCGTACTTATTCTCGCGAATCAGCTTGCAAAATGCGAGAAAAGCCCCGGTATTCCGGAGAATGCCGCCCGTGCGCTCAAAGAGGTGGATTTGATCCAGAGCAGGGTGGCCGGAAAGGATTTCGTAGGATTTAGGCTCAACGGCCCAATCGATTTGGGCATTGGGGTAGCGATTGCGCAAGGCATGCAGCGCGGGTAATACGCGGACCACATCGCCAATGGCGCTCAATCGCACGATGAGTATACGGGGAACACCATTGATCATGAAGTACGGTCCAACCAATCCGGGGACAGTGCCCCGTCCCACTCGCGAAGCCAGTTTTCCATGCCCCATAAGCTGGCGATCCGAGACTCACCACCAGGACGGGGTGATCGATCGATTCTTTCACGCGGGGGTCGATACCACCGGAGTGGTGCGCGGTCTGCCTGGGGACCAGAAAACAAAAAAAATGGCGGAGAGTGAGGGATTCGAACCCTCGGTACGCTTCCACGCACACACGCTTTCCAAGCGTGCTCCTTAAACCACTCGGACAACTCTCCCCAAAGGAGGGAATTATAGATACCTCGCCAGTGAGAAGTCAATTTTTCGACCGAAGTTCGTTACGTCAAACTTTACGGACAGGGGCTTACTGGGCTATACTTCATTGAAAATCAGCTATTTTCCCCTATACGGGCACGCCAACAGTACCGACTCCCAAGGAGCCCAATGCTATGAGTAATGCTACGGAATTAACCGAAGAAAATTTCAAAGACACCGTCGCCAGCGGCGTTACCCTGGTCGACTTCTGGGCCGAATGGTGCGGCCCCTGCAAGATGATTGCACCGATCCTTGACGAACTTGCTGCCGACTTCGAAGGCAAAGCAAAAATTGGCAAGGTTGACGTGGACAATGCATCGGCCCTGGCGCAGGAATTCAGCGTGCAGAGCATCCCCACCTTGATCGTCATGAAAGACGGAGCCGAAGTAAATCGGTTCATCGGGGTCACCAGCAAAAATGATTTGGCTCAGGCGCTGGATAGCGTACTGGCTTAGTCCAACCTCATCGATACGATTACGTAAAACGCCCCGGCCTTGTCGGGGCGTTTTTTGGTAGGCCCGCCGCCCTGCCCGCGTCGGCGCTTCCTGGCCGACATTTTTTAAACGGCACCCCAAAAAACCCCAATAAACAGAGGACTATACTTTTCCACATACCAATCAATTTTCACCCCATACCCTTTATTTGCTATACTGTAGCAACCCCTGTGTGATACCCATCGGGTTCGTCATGCCTACCGGAGCGCGCATTGATTGCCGCCATCACCCGATATGCATACGGTATCGTACTTATGTCTCATCCTGTTTCGGAGCGTCCTTCAGATGATGTTCGCGTTGCGGGATACAAAACACCGTTGCCATGGACCCTACGTATTGGGTGTGGACCGGTCAAGGAGTTAATTTATGAATGCAAAGCACGTCGCCGTCGCAGGTGCCACCGGTGTGGTGGGCCAACAGATGTTGCGGGTTCTCGAAGATCGCAATTTTCCCATTGCCTCTATCAAGCTCCTCGCTTCTCCCCGTTCCGCAGGTCGCACGTTGACATTTCGCGGTGAAGAGCTTCCCGTTGAGGTGCTCGCCGAAGATTCTTTCGAGGGAATGGATATTGCCCTCTTCAGCGCAGGTGGCGGCACAAGCCAACACTTTGCCCCCTTCGCTGCCAAAGCAGGTTGCGTGGTGGTGGACAACTCCAGCGCCTGGCGTATGGACCCCGAAGTGCCGTTGGTGGTGCCGGAAGTAAACCCCGAAGCCATCAAGACCCATAAGGGCATTATTGCCAACCCGAACTGCTCCACCATTCAAATGGTGCAGGTGCTCCAGCCCATTCATGCGGCCGCTACCATCAAGCGTGTGGTGGTATCGACCTATCAGGCGGTTTCTGGTGCAGGCAGTGAGGCCCTGAAGGAGCTTGACGCCCAGACCCGCTCCGTACTTGCGGGCGAGGCCCCTGTATGCACAATCTTTCCCACGCAGATCGCCTTCAACTGCATTCCCCAGATCCCCCATCGCAATGCCTTCATTGACAACGGTTACAGCACCGAAGAAATGAAGATGGTCAATGAGACCAAGAAAATCATGGGGGACAACGCCATCATGGTTACCGCCACGACCGTCCGCGTTCCCGTCCACACGGGCCACAGCGAGTCGGTCAATGTGGAGACGGCCACCAAGCTGAGCGCCGCCCAAGTGCGGGACTTGTTGTCCAAAGCACCGAATGTATTGGTGATGGATGATCCCAGCAAGGATGTCTTTCCCACCGCCATTGATGCGGCAGGAAAGTATGACACCTACGTGGGGCGTATCCGGGAAGACATTTCCCACCCCTCGGCCATCGACATGTGGATCGTGTCCGACAATCTCCTCAAGGGTGCCGCCTTGAATGCAGTTCAGATTGCGGAACTGCTGTAAGACGAACAATAGACGTTGAATCAATGAGGTCCATCCTTCGGGATGGACCTTTTTTCGTGTTGGACCCTATTCTCGCGGCGCGTGTGGGACTGTCTCGGACCCAGCAGTGTCGTGTTTGCGTGGGAGGTGTTGAACGTTCGGTGATCGTGCAGTTGTGGGACTGTCTCGGACCCAGCAGTGTCGTGTTTGCGTGGGTGGTGTTGAACGTTCGGTGATCGTGATGTTGTGTGGTGTCGCAGGTGTCCGTGGCTGTCCCGATGTTCGCGTAGGATACGGCGAGGCCTAAACAAGAATTGACGCCCCGTCGCCCATTGACGTCACACGAACCAACGTTGTCGGATCGCCCTCCTGCGGCGCGTCTACGACGTGGCACGATTGTTCGGCCACGGTCTGTACGCGTCATGTCGAGGGGCAATTAGAAGGCCTGGATTCACCCTACGTGCCGCGCGATCCGGTACCCCGGTTCGTGCGTGAGAA
>CAXBPH010000403.1:0-4187 GCA_963977445.1 uncultured bacterium
CCAGACGGGAGGAGATTTCGCGGAGGGCTTCCGCCCAGCGGGAGGTGGAGTCGGCCATGAGTGCCACGTCGTAGCCCATGTCGCGATAGTATTCGGCGAGGGTCATACCCGTGTATACGGATGCGTCTCGCGCCGCTACCGGCATGTTCGACGTGTTTACCACGAGGATGGTGCGGTTCATCAGGGAGTCACCGGTGTTGGGGTCGACCAACTCAGGGAACTCGGTGAGTACTTCCGCCATTTCGTTTCCGCGTTCACCACAACCCACATACACAATGATCTGGGCGTTGGAATACTTGGACATGCTCTGTTCCACAACGGTCTTACCAGCACCGAAACCACCGGGAACGATAGCGGAGCCACCCTTCGCAATGGGGAACAGCATATCAAGCACACGCTGACGGGTAAGGAAAGGCTCGGTAGGAGGCAGCACCTTGTGGACCGGGCGACTCTGCTTTACTGGAGACTTGTGCATGAGACGAATCTCGATGCCATCTTCCAGCTTTGCGATCACTTCTTCCACGGTGTAGGAACCGCCCTCTTTCATCCAGGCAATCTTACCGGTCGTGTGGGGGGGTACCATAATCTTGTGCAGAATGGCATTCGTTTCCGGCACCGTGCCAAGAATATCACCACCCACAACTTCCTGACCGATGGCCGCAACGGGGGTATAGTCCCACTTCCGTTCGCGGTCCAGCGCCACGGCCGTAATACCACGGCCAATGAAGTCCCCTGAGGACTTTTGCAACGTGATAAGGGGGCGCTGAATACCATCGAAGGTGGCACCCAGGAGGCCCGGGCCGACTTCAACGGCCAGCGGCACGCCCGTAGCGACCACTTCTTCACCGAGATACATTCCCTCGGTGCTCTCAAATACCTGGGCGTAGATCTTTTCGCCCTCTATTCGAATAACTTCGCCCATCAGGCCCAATTTGCCGACGGTCAGGATCTCACCCATGGAGACCCCGAGCATGCCATCGGCCTCAATCATGGGCCCGGCGATTCGGACGAGTTTTCCGACGATCTGTTGTTCCGTCACCGCCATTTGTTTCTCCTACTATCGGTTGCCTGATGTCAGTATCAGGTTGAGCGTACCGCCAAGTTGGGGCGGGGCTCCGCAGATGACACTGTGCATCACAAACACGTTGAAAAGTATCCGGGTTGCCCGTATACGTTCGGACAACCCACGCGAAATATCAGTTACTAAACCAGTAACGCAATCTAATCCAGACGAATTTCAAAGCCGACTGCGGGCTTGACGATGGCGTTAATATAGGCCAACGTTCCTGCGTCTTCTTCTTCGAAAGAGGGGCAAAAGATGATGAGTGGAAGGCCCACGTGACGCGCAATACGCCCTTGAAACCATTCCGAAAACTGGTCTCGAAACTCTTCGTTAACGATGACCACTTCCGTGTCAGAGCTCATGAGTTCCGACAGACGGTTTTCCACAGCCGACACGTCATACAGTTCTTCCACCGGCACGCCCGTAAGGCCTACCTGCAGGGCCGCCTGGCCATTGGCTAAAGCTACAACCTTGGAAGCCATGGTCATCCAATTCCTTGTATCGTTTGGTCCGGTGGCAGCATGCTGCACACCAGCCCGATAAACTAGCTTCCGGCCTCGTTAGACCGGATACAGTTCGTCGCGCACCCGACCTGTTGGCAGGTTACCTGCCAGGCCCCGGGCGATAAGACGAAGATTTATAACTTCATTGTATTTGAGCCAGACGAAATCCATCATCACCCCAATGCCGAACACATTGTTTCGGGCGCTCTGACGGACATTCCGCATAAGGAGGCGTTCAAAATAACGCTCCATAGGCGAAAAGCGTTCTGTTTCAAGGAGCTGATAGAGCTCTTCGACCAACCGGGCATACTTGGTGCGATCCAATTGCTCCATGGCCGCCGATGGGTCAGAGGCGTTAGCCATCTGACGAAGCAGCGACTTGGGAAGCGTACCCTGGCTGAGAAAACGGTCTTCCAGCGACGTTTCAATTTCGCCACCGGATTCGATGTGTTGAAAGACCGTCCGAAGATTTATCCGATCGATTTCTGCTTGTAACTGCTCGCGTACCATCTGGCTGTCTGAGTCGTCGGTCGATTTTAAACGGGCCGCGTTCTCAACAAAATAGGCCCGATCAAGGGCTTCTTCCAGGGAGGCAAGGTCGTTGCTCTCCAGATACGCCGGTAACGCGCTACGGAGGGAACGGCACAACGTGCGATTCCAACCAATGAGCGCCTGTACCAGCGACTCAACCGAATCACACTGATTAAGTTCCACCAGAATGGGGGAGGTGAGATTCGGTCCCGGCATCAGGGCGCTACCCACAGCCGCGCCATCCAGATTGTGGTGCTTACACCGCAAAATAGATTTAACCGCCATGAGGTCCCAACGTGATAGAAATAATTCAACCAACGTCCGGAATTCGCCGTGTGAGCGGCTTAGGAGCATCTGGAAGGTTACTACCAGATTCCGGGAGACGGCCTCCTCCACAGCGTCAGCACCCTCATATCGTGTGAGTGCTTCTGCCATTTCGGTGCGATAGGGGGTGTCCAGAAGGGCATCCACCATATGGGCCAGGTCGCCCTGCTCCAAGAGTTCATCTATGGCGTGCTGGGTGAGGAGATCGGCCTTCATGCCATGCACCCGGGCATTGAAATGAATTACAAAAGGGTCCATATCTGCCATGACTTATCCTTCCCCGCCCGGTTGAGCGTCCGGAAACAGTCGATTCAGTGCTTGCTTGCGCAACGTACCTTCCTGCAGCCGAAAGCGGGCAGAAAGGGTGTTGGTATAACGAAATTTTCGTCCACGGTCCTGGATGGCAACACCGTCGTCAAGGCCCTTGAGGGCCTCAACGGGCAGGTCGCCATGTCCGTGGGCGGTCAGCCACTGCTTGCAATGGTCCACATAGGCTGCGGGCGCAAGAACCACAATGTCAGACGGGCTGTCTGCCATGAGCTCTGCCAGCAGGGCATCGAGGATAGCTGCAAACTCAGGACTCGCTGCCTTGGCCGCCAACGACGTTTCTACCGCCGCCAACACTTCGTTGGTGATGGTGTCTTTCGTTGTCAACGTAACCATGTGGGCCTCGGCCTCGACACGTTCTCGGGAGCGCGCCGCCAGAGATGCGAGCTCTCCCTCGACCGCCCCAAGCGTGTCAGACCGACGTTGCTCGGCCCGCTGCTGGGCTCCTTGTTGGATCGCTGCCGCCTCTTCACGCGCCACACGTAAGATTTCCTCACGTTGGGCCGCGATCTGCTGAGACATTAAATCCAGTAGAGGGTTGTTTTCCATAGGTGATAGTGCCGAAAAAACGGCATCCTCCTGGGGGGCCAAGTAAATAAAAGGCGCCGCGAGGGCGCCGCGAAACACAAACTAGATATTGCCGAGAATCAGGAAGCCAATAACGAAACCAAGTACAACGATGGTTTCGGGAAGGGCGACCAGGATGAGGACGTTGGTGAAGAGCTCGGGCTTTTCAGCCAGAGCGCCGGTACCACCAGCACCGATGGATGCCTGGGCGCGACCCGTGCCGAGTGCTGCACCAGCGAGCGCGATACCAGCGGCAATCGCGATACCGGCCACACGGATGCCTTCACCCACGGAAGTTGCGCCGGCGGCTGCGGATACGCCCTCGGCGTGCTCCTGTGCCATTGCAAAGGGAGCACAGATGCTCATTACGGCCATTACGGCTGCGGAAAGCATGAATGCCTTGCGGAGTGTAGACTTCTTTACCATACCATTTCCTTTCTGAAGGGTTTGTAACTTTTGCCCTGGGGCTCGTAGAACTTGGGCAAGAATTCAACAAAGTTTAGCCGCAACGAGTGAATCGTTGGACTGAAAACGCCGATTCCTATATTCAACACGTGGACCGCCAACGCAGCGGGCACGCCGATGACAAAACCTATTACGCCACCACCCATCATCTCGGGCAGGCCATTCGCAATATCCGCAAACGCGATAGACGCGATGCCGAGGGCCATAAGACGACTGTAGGAGAGGACGTTGGCCGTGAGGCCGATAATTTCCATGACACCCATGGGTGCCATGACTCCCATGCCCCGAATCAAATAGTAGAGGCACGAGCAGACCAAAGCGGCCGTGAGTAGGAAGCCCATCGTAGTGCCAAGGGGAAAATATCCCGCGGCGGAGATGAGGGCAACGGGCAATGCAATGAGACCGAG
>CAXBPH010000404.1:0-4141 GCA_963977445.1 uncultured bacterium
ACCTATTGTGCCAAGCACATCCCCATGGGCATCTACGCTCCGGCCGTGGACAAGACCTTTTTTGTCTTTGGCGGCACAACGGAATCGGGGGACAGCCTGCAGGAAATGATTTCCTTCTATGACCATAAGACTGGGCAGGTGCCCAAACCGACCATGGTCTATCACAAGAAAGACACCACCGATGCCCATGACAACCCCGTATTGTCGATAGACGAAGCAGGCCACCTCTGGGTATTTGTCAGCGCCCATGGCCGGGGTCCCAAGTCATTCATTTTCAAGAGTGTGAAGCCCTACGACATCACCCAATTCGAAAAAGTGGCCAACTTTAATTTCTCCTATCCCCAGCCGTGGTATATCGAAGGACAAGGCTTCATTTTCATGCACACCTGGTATGAAGGTGGTCGGGGCCTCTATTTTCGCACCAGCAAAGACGGCAAGGAGTGGTCTGACCGCGTACAGATGGCCCACATTGAGGAGGGTCATTACCAGACCAGTTGGCCGTGGAAAAACCGTATCGGCAGCGCCTACAACTACCATCCGAAAGGAAAGGGCCTGAACTTCCGTACCAATCTTTATTACATGCAGACGGCCGATATGGGAAAAACGTGGACGACCGTAGATGGTAAACCCATAACGCTTCCCGTAACCACGGTGGATAGCCCTGCCCTCATTCACGATTACAAGGCGGAAAATCGTCTGGTTTACATGAAAGACCTGAATTATGACGCCGAGGGGAACCCGATTATTCTCCACGTCACCTCCGGTGGCTGGGTTTCCGGTCCCGAATCGGGTCCACGACGGTGGCGGGTCGCCCATTGGACGGGCGATGCCTGGGCCTTCCACACCATTACGGAGTCCGACAACAACTACGACATGGGATCCATATTCGTGGGTGAAGACGGAACCTGGCGGGTCGTTGGCCCCACCGAAGTCGGCCCACAGCCTTTTAATCCCGGTGGAGAAATTGCTTCGTGGGTGAGCAGCGACCAGGGCGCTACCTGGGAAAAGGAATATCAGCTCACCTCCGGCAGCGGGAGAAACCATACTTATGCCCGCCGCCCCTTGAATGGACAGGACGAATTTTACTCCTGGTGGGCCGATGGCCATGGCCGCCAACCGTCCACGTCTAATCTCTTCTTCTGGAACCGCAAATCGGGTACGGTCCATCAACTACCTGATTTCATGGACAGTGATATGGCAACCCCCGTAATCGTGAATACAACGAAGTAGATTTTATCCCTACGGTGTATTTTTATTTCCGGGGAAAACTTGCTATGCTGCCCCTTTCTTCGCCGTGCGTCGCGGGGTCAACGTGGTCACACTGCAGTGAACAAAACAGGAGTTCCGAACGTGAAACGAACAGAATATATCCAGAAAACGGTTCAATGGACGTGGTTTGCACCCGTTCTCACCTTACTCTTCGCCGTGAGCGCCCACGCCGGCCCGGCCATTATGAGTCCGGCACCCGTATTCGATTTTGGTGAAATGGACAGCGACCAGAAGGTGGCCAACGAATTCCTGATTAAGAACGTGGGGGATGAGCCCCTCGTGATCAGTGACGTAAAAACCTCCTGCGGTTGCACCGTGGCCAAGCTGGAAAAGAACACCCTCAATCCCGGGGAAGAGACCAAAATATCCGCCTCCCTGAACCTCAAAGGGAAACAGGGGCCACAATCCAAAAAAATAACCGTCATGTCCAATGACGGGCAACAACCCAATTATTATCTTGAGTTCACGGGCGTAGCCACGCCCACCATCATGATCGTCCCCAAACTACTTACATTCGGACAGATCAAGGACAACGAACTTCACACACAGAGTCTGACCATCAAGTCCATGAAGGCAGACCACGCCTTTTCTATTGAACAAATTGTGGTCCCGGAAAACTCGCCCTTTACCGCAGACTACGAAGTCATCGAAGCGGGCAAAGAGTACCGCATCACGGCCACGACCATTTCCAATCTGGCCGACGGCACGATAAATGGTCGCTTTTCCGTCATGACCGATGACCCCGAGCACAAAATACTCAATGTCGGCGTTTTTGGGAATGTTATCGGCGAACTCCATGTGCGCCCGGACGCGATTAACATTCGTGCGAATACTGCCGCCGATGCGCCACTCGCCACCCAGTTTCTCCAGATCCTGCCCGGACGTACGGCCAATTTTGAGTTGCTCGACGTAATCGCGCCCATCCCGGGAATGAAGGCGGAGCTCATTAAGCGCAAAGACAATGACTACCATGTAAAAGTGTCTGAAATGCCTGTCGATATGACCTTGGATGGTAAAGAATTGATCGTCACCACCAACCTGCCCCAAAAGCCCGAAATTCGCATCCCATTTCGCGTAACACCGGCGGCACCCGTCAGGGTAGGCAAGACACCGGCCCGCACGCCCGTCGCGCGGCCCACGGCCCAACCCAGACCACCTGCGTTTCCGGCACCGGTAAGCAGTAACTAAACAATTAAATCGTCATTAGATTAATGGTCGGGGAACGTGCCCCGGCCATTTTTTTGTGCAAAATAGCGAACTTTTCAAAACCAGACCATGTAAATACGGGTCTTATCTTACTGTGGGAGTTTTTTCTCCCTAAATCGCAGGGTTAATCCCATCCCATGCCAGTAACGTCATGGATGTACGAAGCACGAGGAACCGTAATGATGCAATGGATAGTCCGATGTGGTGTCGCCTTTATTCTCGCGGGTATGGTCACCTTCAATGTCGCTGCACGTGAATCAACCGCCCGCATGGTGGAGCAACCCACCGCGCTCGACCGCTACGTCAACGAGGCGGATGATTCCTTCGCCTATAACCTCGAAGGCACCTACCCGGGCGATGGTGTGACCCTCCACGTCCTGGGAATGACATCCCAGACTTGGCGCACCACCGATGAAGTCGACCGCATTGTCTGGAAACATTGGATGCGGGTCTACATTCCCGATGTGGTGGTGCACGACACGGCGCTCATGTATATCAGCGGCGGAGCCAATGGTGACCCCGCGCCCACGACGGGCAGCCCGGAATTCGCAGGAATCGCGAAAGCCACCCGGTCGGTTGTTGTAGAGCTCGGCATGATCCCCAACCAGCCCCTCACCTTCGCGGGAGAGACGGAAGGGCGAAAAGAAGACGCGTTGATCGCCTACACGTGGGACAAATTCCTTCGTACCGGCGATGAAACCTGGCCAGCCCGTATGCCCATGACCAAGAGTGTGGTTCGCGCGATGGATGCGACCCAAGCGTATTGCCTGGAAAAAGACGGCGATCCGCTGACAATTAAATCCTTTGTTGTCGCCGGTGGCTCCAAACGGGGCTGGACAACGTGGACGACTGCTGCCGTGGATAAACGGGTTGTCGCTATCGTGCCCATCGTCATCGATATGCTCAACGTCGTGGAATCCTTCAAGCATCACTGGGAAGCCTATGGCTTCTGGGCACCGGCCGTGGGCGACTACGATGCCATGGGGCTGATGGACTGGATGGGCACGCCGGAATATGAAAAGCTGCTGGCTCTCGTAGAGCCCTATAGCTATATCAAACGTTTTACCATGCCCAAGCTCATCATGAACTCCGCCGGAGACCAGTTTTTCCTCCCCGATTCCTCCCAGTTTTATTGGGATGATCTCGTGGGCGACAAGTATCTGCGCTATATCCCCAATACAGGCCATGGCATGGATGGCTCCGATGCCTTGTACTCCCTCATGGCCTTTTATCACTCCATCATCAGCGATACGCCCTTGCCCCAATACAGCTGGTCCTACGGGAAGAACAACACGCTGACGGTCACAACGCCGAGCAAGCCCATTGCGGTAAACTACTGGACGGCAACCAATGCCGAAGCCCGTGATTTCCGGGTTGACGTGGCGGGTCAAATCTGGAAAAGCACCCCCCTGGAAGCCAAAGGCGATGGGGTCTACGAAGTCACCATGACCGCCCCTGAAAAAGGCTGGACGGCTCAGATGATAGAGCTGACTTTCGAAGGTCCCGGCGGCACACCGCTCAAGTACACGACGCCTATCAAGGTGCTCCCTGAAGAATGCCCCTTTGAATACACCCCGCCGGCGGAAACGCCCAAGGGCTATCTGTCGAAATAAGATTTTCTACGGGCGTGGAAGCGCCAATAGAGAAACGCGGTCTTCCTTCTGGA
>CAXBPH010000405.1:0-4140 GCA_963977445.1 uncultured bacterium
GCAACCACCGAATAGCCCGGTTCATTGGTCGCCATTCATGAGTGCGCCAAAACGTGACCGAAGAGGCGTGGTTGTCCTTAGCGGTGTGGTGCTTCTTATCGGGGTGATACTCTCCATTCTCGTCGCGGCTTGGGTGCGAGAGACCAATCTGGCAGAGGGACGTTTACTTTTTGAGCGCCGGACGGACCGTTTGACTACCGAGATTCATCGCCGTGCGACGATAGCCCGCTATGGACTCAATGGTGCCCGAGGTCTCTATCTTGCGAGCGATAAAGTTTCCCGAGAAGATTTTAGAGCGTACGTTGATTCCAGGGACCTGCCGACGGAGTTTCCCGGCGCTATCGGTTTTGGATTCATCGAGCGAATCGCTCGTTCCGATGTGGGGGCCTACGAAGCGGCTCAACGGGCCAGTGGCGTAACGGACTTTACGGTTCATCCTGTTGGTACCTGGGACCCGTGCTTCATCGTGAAATACGTGGAGCCAATGGATACCAACCGGGCCGCCCTGGGGCTGGACGCCGGCGCAGAGACTAGACGTCGAGCGGCTATCGAGCACGCTGTCTACACCGATGAACCCACCATGTCGGCCCGCTTGGAATTGGTGCAGGATGAGTCCCGCCTGGCTGGATTTCTGTATTTAGTCCCCGTATACAAGAAGGGCTCAAATCCACAAACCCCGGAAGAACGCTGGGAACAGCTCGAAGGCATCTTGTACGCTCCGATTGTCATCGAACGTGCCCTCTCGGGTATTGCCCAGTTTTCCGAGGGGATGCTTAAATTCAATATCTACGACGATCAACTGGACGGTGAATCAAACTTACTATTTGACTTTGACAACCACGACACCACGATTACTGGTTTGGCAAGACAGTTGGGCTATGGTGCGGGACAGTTCCAAGCCTCGCGCGGGCTTCTTGTTGGCAGTCGCGTGTGGATTCTCAACATAACCTCTTCGAAACGATTCGACGCTACAGTCGATTTGCATTCCTACTGGCTCATTGCGATAGGTGGGATGGTGATGAGCATGCTGCTTGCCTCGGTGGTCTGGGCTTTTGGTCACAGCCATATCCGGGCGCTCCAGCTTGCCGTCAACATGACCCGTGATTTGGCGGAAGCCAAAGATTTGGCCGATGCGGCAAATCAGTCGAAGAGCGAGTTTCTCGCGAATATGAGTCACGAAATTCGAACGCCGCTCACAGCCATTCTCGGCTACGCAGGCATATTGCGCGATGAAGGCGATATAGAAAAAGCGCCACCGAAGCGGGTGGAAGCGGTGAATACGATTCTCTCTGGCGGTGAGCATCTCTTGCAGATAATTAATGACATTCTCGATCTTTCGAAAATTGAAGCGGGAAAAGTGACTATCGAAACCATCGATACGCCCATCTACCAGATCCTGGTAGATATCGAAGGGCTGATGCGCCCGAGAGCAATCGGAAAGGGCGTGAAGCTCAGTACCGAGTTCAAGACGCCCATTCCCGAAGAAATAATCGGTGATCCGACACGTATTCGACAGGTATTGATGAATTTGGTAGGCAACGCCGTGAAGTTTACTGATAGGGGTGCTGTTCGGGTGCTCGTTGCTGCGGAAGAGCGATTTGGCCGGCAGGTGCTGGTCGTGGATATTGAAGATTCCGGTCCAGGAATGACGGCGGAGCAGATCGAGTTGCTCTTCAGGCCATTTTCTCAGGCCGACGGTTCCGTGACTCGGAAACACGGTGGTACGGGGCTCGGCCTTACCATCAGCCATCGTCTTGCCCGGAATATGGGGGGAGATGTCGTGCTAACGCGCTCTGCTCCGGGTCGAGGTTCGTCCTTCGCCTTTGTTATACCATTGGTACAATCGCGCGATGCGAAACTGGTCGAAACCTTTGTGCCGACGGATCGTATCACTTCGTTCGATTCAGATGACTATGCCGAGGTGCCTACCCGTATTCCCGCCAGAATTCTCGTGGCAGAAGATAATCCCGTAAATCAGAAACTTATTAAATTTCACCTGGCAAAGATTGGGGCGGAAGTTACCCTTGCTGAAAATGGCAGGGTGGCAATGGAAAAATTTCTCGCCGCCGTGCAGAGCGACACACCATTTCATCTCCTCTTGACGGACATGCAGATGCCGGAAGTCGATGGCTATACGCTGGCGCGCATGTTGCGCGATAGGGGAGAGTCCATACCGATAATTGCCATCACTGCCCATGCCATGGCCGAAGATCGTCAGAAGTGCATCGACGCAGGCTGCAATGACTACGTTACGAAGCCCATTGACCGCGCCACGTTGCTGAAAACGTGTAGTCGTTGGTTTGATAGGGCCTGATCGAGGCAGGGTGCCGGGTCGGGCTGCTCAGCCCTTCCAAATGCCCACTACATCTACTATTCGCACCAACGTTTAGTCTTTCCTATCCGTGTGTTATACTACGCCCGGCGCGGTCAAATGGGGGTAGTAAACTGGGGAAAAACACGGTTTACGTGTCCTTGGTTACGTTTTTTATCGATGCAATAGACCAGATTTGCGGGTTACAGGCCACTAATCGCTGCGGTTGGTGCAACCTGATTGTTGGTGTCCCCTCGGGGATGTATTGAGGCAGTCACGTGGCAGACCCACGAGACGGTATGACTTGGGAGAAATTCTGATGGGCCGAAGTGTAGTGTCGCGGTGCGTTGCCGCCCTTTTAGGTGGTCTTTTTATGACGCAATGGGTCGCGGCGGAAGCCAGACATGTCTATGTGGGGACCTACACCGGCGGCGATAGCGAAGGCATATATCTCCTCGACTTTGACGACGAATCGGGTGCCATTGCCCTGAAGGGACTCGCGGTTGCCGTAGAAAACCCCTCCTTTCTCGCGCTGCACCCGACCGAACCCGTACTCTATGCGACCGCACGCAGTGGGGACCAGGATGTCGCGGCCTCTTTCCGTATCGCGCCAGAAACGGGTTTATTGACCGCTCTCAATCAACAGTCTGCCGGCGGAAGTGGTCCCTGCCATGTCGCGGTTACGCTGGATGGAAAAAACGCCGCCGTGGCGAACTATAGTGATGGTACCGTCTCGGTTTATCCCCTCGAAAAAGAAGGGGGACTCGGCGCCGCTTCTGCTTTCTTCCAGCACACGGGTACCAGTGCTAACCCCAATCGCCAGACCGGACCCCACGCCCACTCCGTGAATTTTGATGACACTGGTCGCTATCTCGTGGTCGCAGACTTGGGTATCGACAAGTTGATGGTATACAAGCGGGAAGGGGGGACTTTTGTGCCCAATGACCCCGCCTTTGCCTCGGTCGCTCCGGGCGCAGGTCCCCGCCATTTTGCCTTTCACCCCACCCGGCCCTATGCCTATGTGGTGAATGAAATGGGCAATACGGTTACGGCATTTCGCTGGGATGTGAAGACGGGCACCCTCAGTGAAGTGGGCACCGTACCCACCCTGCCCGAAGGCTTCGAAGGGGACAACACCACGGCCGACATCGAAGTACATCCCTCCGGCAAATTTGTCTTCGCCTCCAACCGGGGACACGATAGTATTGCCGCCTTTGCGGTTGATGAAGCGACCGGGGCCCTTACGCCACTCGGCCAGACCAAGAGTGGGGGTGTACGTCCCCGGAATTTTACCCAATCGTCTAACGGCGCCTTTTTGCTCGTTGCCCACCAGGACACCCACGACATCTTCGTATTCCGCATCAATCAGGAGACGGGAGAGTTGACCCCTACCGAGGGCAAAGTCACCGTACCCTCGCCAGTATGTCTGGTATTCGCCAAGTAAAGGGTAAGTCACGGGGACAGTTTCCGAAGACCTCGTGTGCCTGGGTATTGGAAACGCGTCGTTAATTATTCGGTAACTGTACCCAACGAGCGCTCCTCGCCGCTCCGTCATCCTCGCGAATGCGGGGATCCAGAAATGCGAACACAGAAACCGTGCATGCCCACTGGGTTCCCGCCTGCGCGGGAATGACGACGTGCCGCGTGGGCGGGGGACAGTTTCCGAATGCATCGTGTGTCCGGGTATTGGAAACGCGTCGTTAATTATTCGGTAACTGTACCCAACGAACGCTCCTCGCCCGCTCCGTCATCCTCGCGAACGCGGGGCTCCAGCAACGCGAACACAGAAACCGTGCATACCTACTGGATTCCCGCGTTCGCGGGAATGA
>CAXBPH010000406.1:0-4100 GCA_963977445.1 uncultured bacterium
CAATATCATTCACCGGGATATCAAACCGGCCAATATATTGCTCGAAATCGAAGGGGGCAGTGCCAAGTTAGCGGATTTCGGCGTTGCCCGACTCTTTGATCCCACGGGGAACAACGAAGGTGATGCGCCGGGGGGGACGCCGGCCTATATGGCTCCGGAAGTTATCGCCGGTGGTGCGGGCGATGCGCGGTCAGACATTTTTTCCCAGGGGGTCACCCTGTATGAGCTCCTGACGGGCACGCTACCCTTTACGGGGGCCGATGCCGCCGCGGTTATGGCTGCCATCACGGCGGGGAAGTATACGCCCATACAAGAACGGCGCGAACTACCGGAAAATGTCAGCGCAGTCCTTGCCAAGGCACTGGCCTATCGGGCCGATGATCGCTTTCAAACGGCCAATGAACTCGTCGCCGCGCTGACAGAATGCCTTGAGCCCCGGGGGGCCGCCGCCAGCCCACCCTTGGTTCAGGAGGACAACGTCACCCGTGACGAGACCCGTCTGGTGAAGCTGAAGGCCTATCAACTCGCTGAAGATGCCAAGCACAACGGTTGCGACAAGCTGGCCAATCAAACGTTGACGGAGGGCGTCGAGTTCTTTCGAAACGGCGAAGCCCACGAGCAACTGAAGCAGTATGGCCATGCGAAGACGGCCTTTGAGGGGGCTACCAAGAAGTTCACCGAAGCCATCGAGCGTTCGAAGCTGATCCTTGAAAAAATGCTCGCCCTCAAGGCAGCGCGGGCCCAAATGGAAGAAATCAGAAAGAAAGCGGAGATCGCGGGCGCGAAAGAGTTGGCGACAGAGCTTTTTCATCGGGCCGTTGCCGAAGAACAGCAAGCGCGAAGTACGGCCGGGGTAATTAAGGCCACCCAGTTTTATCAGCGGGCATCGGTAATCTACGTGGAATCGCTGAAGGTGGCCATGGGGCACGGAGAATCGGTCCTCGTCGAAGTGCGCAACCAACTGGAGACGCTTCGACAGCTCCTTGAAAAAGAGGAACTGCTTCCCCATCTCGAGATGGAAACCCGTCGCGTCGGGGAGTTGGTGGAAAATGCCCGCACCAGCATTCCCGACTACACGGCGGCCCGAGCGTGTTATGCAGAGGCGATCACCGTGTACACGGAGGCGATTCCCCGTGGAAGGGAGCGGAAAGAGTATGCGAACCAGCAGGAAGCACGAGATCCTATTACGATAAGCGGCATGGAGTTGGTTTGGGTGCCCCCGGGCCACTTTTACATGGGAAGTGATGACGGGTCTGTGGAAGAAGAACCCCGTCACGAGGTTACGATTCGCCAGGGTTTCTGGATGGGCAAGACCCCAGTGACCCAGGCCCAATGGCAAGCCACGATGGGCAGCAATCCGTCGGGTTTTCAAGGTGACCCGGATCTGCCGGTGGAGAACGTAAGCTGGCATGATTGTCAGGCCTTTGTGAAGGCCTTAACCAATCTGGGCGAAGGGCGTTTTCGTCTGCCGTCTGAAGCAGAGTGGGAATTTGCCTGCCGGGCCGGAAACACGGGCGACTGGTGTTTTGGTGGCGAAGAAAACCTCCTCGATGACTATGCCTGGTCCCATGAAAATTCGGGTGGTCGCACCCAGCCTGTGGGTCAGAAAAAGCCCAACGCGTGGGGGCTTCACGATATGCACGGCAACGTGTGCGAGTGGTGTGAAGATCACCGTCACCAGGACTATGTCGGTGCCCCCGATCGTGGTCAGGCGTGGTTGAATGATAAGGCCGAAGAACGGATGACCCGGGGAGGAAGCTGGTGCATAATCACGCCAGAATGTCGCAGTGCTTACCGGGGCTGGTACGCCCGTCCGGATACGAAGGCCGACTTCATGGGGCTCCGGGTCTGTAAAGCAAACTGATCAGCGACGGTCGGCACCGTGAAAACGGCCGCCCGCCTTGGGGCGGATATAGGTGCGCACCCCATCATCTCTCTCCGTTATGATAACGGCATCTTTGGGGATGTCCCCGATGTTTTCGGTATACACATCCATGTAAATACGTATTCCATCGTCGAAAATACCGCTAACCCGGGCAGACACTTCCTCGCTCTCCGGATTTTCAAGGACACGAACCTGATAGTCCTTTCCCAGGCGCTCCGATACGGCCCGGAAATCACTCAGGTACTGGTCTGCCTTCTGTCCGAACTCGGTGGCGTGTCGACCAGCCCGGTCTACGGTGCGTAACGCGCGAACGACGAAGCCGGAACGAAGGCGTTTTCCCATGGCGCTTTCGGGAGCTTGCTTGTTCATGGCGGGCAGAATTCGATTCAGTACGTCTATCTTTGTGGCATTTGCGCCCGCGCCAGCCAATACTTGCTCATACTTTTCGAGGTGTTGCAGGGAGCGTTCCTGTTCTCTGAGCTGTTCTTCCGCTTCCCGTTGCATCCCGCGCATGTCGGAGAGTTTTTGGCGGACCTGTTCGAGGAGGAGGGACTGTTGCATGGTGTTCAGCGTGCTGCTGCTCAGCGACGTATTAAACTTCTCGGCCTCTTCCCGTGCGGCCATCAATTCGCTGTCTTGCTCCATATCCTCGTGGCTGTTGAAATTCGATTCCGCCTCATCGCTCAGACAACGACTGTACAGGCGATCTTGCGCCCGCTCCAGGATGTTTTCCAGGTTGGTGACGACGTTGGTTGCCAGGGTGTGGCGACGTTGGGCATGAAGAAATCCCTGGAGTCGCTTTTGAACTTCGCCGCCCCCGAAAATATACATGAGAACGGACTGGGCCGTGTGATCGGCCTCTCGCTGCGCCGCCTCAGACATATTTTTGAAATTGTGCGCGTTCCGACGAAGGGCGTAGGCCTGGGAGAGGAGTTTTTTAAGGCCGTCGCTGGAGATCTCTCCAAAATCGTCACAGGAAAGTTCCCGTCGCAAGACAATATTTATATTGCTCATGCCGAGGTTTCGGAACTGTCTTGCCTGGGCCTCGCCGGCAATCTCGATATGACTACCACGGGCTTCGTCTCCGATATTCATGTCGCGCGTTATGTATTTTCCGAGCATTGTGCTCTCGGCGACTTCAATGCTGCGCCCCGCGAAGACGAGCTTCGGGCCCTGGGCATTTCTACAGAAAACACTACCCATTTTGGAGACGACGAAGGCGTTATTTATGATACTTCTGGCACGGACATCCCCGTGGAGAACGATGGCAACCCCGGAAATGTTGTGCCGAATCTCACAGTCGCTTTTGGTCAGGATCCGTCCCAGCACATAGCCATCTACCGAGCACGAACCTTCATTCTCTACAACGACCGTGCAATTCTCTGGCACATCGCCCAATATTCTCAAGTGGTTGCGTGCCTTGAACACGGGCCCGCGACTGGGAACTTCGATGCCCGCCAGAATGCGAACGGAAGTGGTCTCGGCACCCAGGATATCTGCGGCGCTTGCATAGACGATATGCATTTCCAGATGGTGAAGATCACTACTGGGTGCGCCAAGGGCGAGAAGCTTGAGGAGCGTATCCTGATGGGGTCGTATGCGTGACAGGAAGCGGGTTTGCTGCGATGCATTCTGCGCTGTTTCCGCCAACGTCAATGCGGCGTGTAGAAAGGCGACTTCGTCGGCTACGAGGCCCTTCGGCGTGTTTTCCAGCCGGGCAAGGGTCACACGCAGCAGGCGCTGATGGCGGCGCCCGGCCGAACTCACGTCGGGTGTTTCGGAGGACTGCTTCCAGGCCTCAATACGCTGACGCACCAGCGGGGTGATGGGGGTGTCGATCTGCTGTCGAACCTGGCTTTCATACCAGAGTTGGCAGAGCGAGATATCCTGCAAGGTAAATTGGAACGGGGGGCGGGACGTATCCGATGAGACAAAATCAATAAGTCGTTTCAGCAAGAACCTTCTCCGCAATCGCATTAAACGACCCGTAGGGGTACAACTATACCGAAACAGGGGTGATTACTTCACTGGGGGCCGTAATGCGTTCCACCGTAGTCATCGTAACAGACCTGCCGTAGAATGGACAAGCGCGGTATTGATGTACGCCGTTGCGCCCGTGAATCGCCAATCGAGGCTCCAAGACGGGGCTGGATTCAAGTGCTAAATGCAACATGCTGTATTATTCGTTGTTCAGTGAGGACTTGATTTGGCGAAC
>CAXBPH010000407.1:0-4052 GCA_963977445.1 uncultured bacterium
ATAGGTCCCATAGGTCCCATAGGTCCCATAGGTCCCATAGGTCCCATAGGTCCCACAAAAATAAAAAACACCCCGGTGCCATCGCGAGACAGTGCCGGGGTGTTTCTGTTTCCAATCGACATTTACTAACAGGGCAGTTCCCAGCCCGTGCGGTATTCTTTGCTCACGATTTCCTTCGGATTCTTCACGTTGGTGACTTCGCCCTTGACGTTGTCCCACTTCAGCTTCTTACCCGATTTCACGACCAGGTTGCCGAAGTTTACCATCTCGGTGAAGGGGCCAGAGTAGTCAAAGTTGGAGGCTGCCTTGTAGCCACCCTTAATCCCGTCAATCCAGTTCTTATAGGGGTCTTCATCGGGAATACGGTCCAGGAAGGGCTCGGGCATGGTGTAGTCCGCCATGGAAGCGGCGGGCATGAGGCGCGTGTCGCCACCATACTCACCGGTCGTGACGATGCCGCCCTCGCCAATCATGAACGAGCCGTTCGAACCGCCGTAGCCTTTGGGATCGCCAAAAGGCTGGTCCGACGGCACGTTCTTGGGCCATTCCGGCAGGTTGTGAATTTCTTCGCCACCATTGGGATCGGGCCAGTGGCCGTCATACCAATACACATCCACGGGCGGCATGTCACCCCGCGCAGGGAAGGAATACTTGATGGTGCTGGCCACGGGGAAGGTTTCGGTGGTCACGCCTTTGCGCATCACCACTTCCACCGAATAGCTTGGGGCCTCGACGAGTTTCAACGACATATAAATGGGGTCCATGATGTGACAGGCCATGTCGCCCAGAGATCCACCACCAAAGTCCTGCCACGCACGCCAGTCGTGGGGGGCCAGCTTCTTGTTGTAGGGGCGCCACGGTGCGGCACCAATCCAGCGATCCCAGTCCATATTTTCCGGCGTAACTTCGGGGGGCAGGGGATGGTCCATGCCTTGGTTGTCCCAAACGGGGCGACTGGTCCAGACGTGGGCTTCCTTCACATTGCCGATGGCACCCGTCCAGATCATCTCACAGAGCTGGCGGCAGCCATCGCCACAGTGGCCCTGATTGCCCATCTGCGTCATGACACCCATTTCAGCGGCCGTGTTTTTCAGCAGCCGCGCTTCCGCCACCGTATGGGTGAGCGGTTTTTGCACGTAGACATGTTTACCCAGCTTCATGGCCATATAGGCGGCCGGTGCGTGGGTGTGGTCCGGGGTGGAGATAGTCAGCGCGTCAATCTCCGGCATTTCTTCCAGCATGTTGCGGTAGTCTTTAAACTTCCGCGCGTTGGGAAGGGCGTTGAAGGTGTTCGCCGCACGATCCCAATCTACATCACACAAAGCGACTACGTTTTCGCCCAGATCAGCGCAACTGCCGATGTCGGAGGCGCCCTTACCGCCTGCGCCAATCGCGGCCACATTCAGCTTCTGGTTAGGCGATACTTTGCCCGGGACGACCTTGGCATCGTTGGGGGCCGCGGCGGCCAGGGTGATCGCCGTGGTGGTGGTGGCCGCCAGAAAGGCGCGGCGGCTTATATCCGATTTCGACATAGCTCTCTCCGTGTTGTTCAGGGAGACAGCACGACTCCCCACAGGGTTAAGAAATCAAAGTCCTTCCATTATAGAAATTACTTGGGCGCGATGCGAATTGTAAATCAGTTGCTTGGTCCGGCGGTAGCACCGTAAAAAAGAACCGGGCCCCGTGAAGTACGGAGCCCGGATTGGCAGAATTAATTGGGAAGGGATACTTAGTTCTTCTTACGAAGGCGACGGGCACCCAGTCCAGCAATACCCATGCCGAGCAGAGCCATGGTGGTCGGCTCGGGGACGGGAGCGTTGGTGGGGGCGTTAAGCGTACCGGAGAACCCACCGCCGAAGGGATCGCCTACCGCAGCCCCCCCGTAGGCGAATTTTCCATTCGTACTTACCCAGGTTTCGATTACATAGGTCAGCTCGAAAGAGTCGCCATTTCCGAAGCTACCCAAATTCAGGTTACCCGAAAACGGATCGAAGAAGGCAGCTGTATAATTTCCCGACCCGAAGACTAAATTATCGAGACCACCCGCGTCGAGTACGTTGGTTCCAAGGAATGGGTCACGAGTAAGGCTGGCCGTGCGATTCCAGATGGAGCTGCCATCCAGCAGAATATCCAGGCTGAACATGGCCATGCCACCGTCACCGTCTAGCTCGAGGCGCCCACCGGTAAAATTGAAATCGAAGTCGAAAATGGCGTTGCCACCGGTTGTGTTGGTGAATACGTCCGACCACGACGTTGTGGAGTGAAAGTCCATGGACGAAACATCACCTTGCGAAAAGAGAAATCCACTTGCGGCAAGTCGACCCGACTCTTCGGCGAAGGCATTCGCGTCACCAAAGCTAGTGATTTCTTCCTCCACGGGGGATGGCCCTTCTCCGGAGGAAGTTGTCTCAAGCCCAAATCCACCGAAAGACACAACGGATTGAACACTCCCGGAACTGGCGGTGTTCGGACCATCGGAATCCGATTGCGGTCCAAGAAAATCGTGTAGTACCTCATAGTTGGCATCCGTCTCGATCGTCAGCGCGCTGGCGGGCACAACGACCAAGGCCATGGCCAGTGCAACACCAAACGTCATAATTGCGGTTCTCATTATCAACACACTCCCGTCATAATTGCGGTTCCCACTGCTGGTTGCCGCGCTAGAGTATCAACGAGATCTAAGGTCTCGTCTCTGACGATAAGAGTGCAAGAACTGCGCCAGAAAGGAGCTGTTTACATAAGTCGCACGTTATCTAAGGGTTATGCGATGGGCGCTTTGGCGACCCTCATTCCAGGCGACCGCAAAACGAAATCATGTTGTTCAAAATAGAGTAAAAATAGAGCAAGAACGCATATAAATCATCGTTCGCCGACGGGATCTACTTGACGCGCGGCGTCTCGGCCAGATTATCGTATAAATATGTCCTCGCACAGTGCCCGATTAGGAGTCCATAGATTACCCCACCGGCTCATAGAGCGAGCGGTAGGCCGCGTAGTTGCCGAGCACCTTCTTCACATAGCTCTTCGTTTCCTCGAAGGGGATGGCTTCCAAGAATGCATCCAGGTCGTAGTTGGGAAACTTTTTCCGCCACTTGTCCCGGTTGCCCGGACCACCATTATAGGAGGCCAGCGTATCCACCAGATTGCCGTTGGAGCGCTCAAACATACGTAAGATGTAATAGGCCCCCAGGTGCAAGGAGTTCACGGGTGATTCGAGATTGTCCACGTGACTGTTCTCGATGTCAGGGTCCACTTTCGCCAACCACTTTGCCGTACCCGGCATGAGCTGCATTACGCCACTGGCGCCTGCGTGGGAAGTCAGGTTTGGACGGAAGGTACTTTCCTGTTTGGCGACGGAGAGAATGAAATAGGGGTCGATGCCAAGGGTGCGTCCCAGCGCGGTGACTTCGGGCCAATAGGCCCGGGGATATTCCAGACGGAGGCGGTCTAGTGTCTTGTGGCCCTTTTCGTCCACACCCCAATTTGTGTGCGAAGCAAACTGCAAGGCCGTGTGGGCCAGACCGGCTTCCGACATGGCACGGTAGTGGGGGGCCTTATCTTCCACCGTAGAAAGGCCGAGCAAGAGGGGCAGCACTTCCCATTCGCTTTCCTCCAGCCCGTTCCGGCCGAAGAAACGCAGTCGGCGATATTCGACGGCTTCATCCAGGGCGTCCGGCATGGGCGGCAAGGGCTCCATCAGGTTGGGGAGGGGGAGTAGGACGGGGTTGGCCCCATCCACTTTCAGGTTCACCGGGATATCCTTGCCCTCCAGCACCTCGAGTCGATAGTAGGCCCGGTGGCCATAGTAGTCGCCCACGTTGTCTTTTGCCGCAGCGGCAAAGAATACGCGCTGGAGATCGGTGTTGTTTCTGGTGTCGCCGTGGGTCGCACAGGCGTAATAGGCCTCACCACGAAAGCGACTCTCCGGATACTCCCGCCCCAGGCGAACCAGATATTCCATACCCTTTTTATTAGCGCCTTCGGCGAAGGCCATATCACCCAGTTGCTTAAGGCCGTCATCGGCGCGGAAGTGGCCCGCGCATTGGACGACC
>CAXBPH010000408.1:0-4012 GCA_963977445.1 uncultured bacterium
GTTCATAACCGTCGATGGACACAATACGGTGGACTTTGTGAAATATCCGGGCTAGAGTTCCGCAAGTAGATAACGACTGCGCCGGGACCGTTGTTTACAGATTACACGACGTTAGAACCCATAGGGGAAATAAAGTTCTCGCGGCGGGGCGATTTTTTTTGGGGGGCGTGTAAGGATGACGAAAGGCGGGTGCGTTCGCGGGGATGACGACGGACCACGTCCTTCCCACGCAAGTGGGAAGCCAGCGCGTAGCAGCGCTTTCTTACAGTATCTGATTGAGCGCGCTTAGTTCCTGATACATGGCCATGCCGACCACATAGAGTGCATAGAAAGACGCGGCGCTGTAGGTCAGGATGAGTATGGCGAGGATGATTTTCATGGTGCGGTCCATGGACTGGGAGCGCCACACGAGGCCCAGGGCGAAGGGGCCGAGCACGAAGAAGGCAAGAAGCAGGATGGAAATGGGATGGTAATAGAACGGGTCGGTTACCTGTTGGCGCGTCCCGCAGTATCGGCAAAAGGCGTCGTTGCCGCCGATAGGCTGACGACACTTCCGGCATTGGTTCTGTATGGGGGGCGGTGGGGGGCCCGCGGATACCGTCTGTCTTGGGCCATCAGGCGTCGTCGAATTCATACTGCACCTCGTCCGTTTGGGTTGGGCCACACACAGAATAGACTGCGGCAGACGGCGTTATGTTTCGCGCGGGTTCGCGTCGGTGCCATCTGCCGCAGAGATCGTTAGAGCTTGTTCTCAAATTTCGGATTCACGCCGACTTGGAAGTTGACGCCCGTTACCTTGCCCTGCCCATCAGACTCGAAGGTGAGGGTGCCGTCAAAGTTTTCAAAGACAAACTCATTTTCGGTCTGGGCGAAGAGGGGCCACTCCTTTTTGTCACGGATGGTGGCGAGGAGATGTTCACCCTCGCGGCGCACGACGATGAAGGGCACCTCTTTATCGCCTTGGTTGTGGTCATAGCTGCCGACGAATTGGTCGAGCTGGTCAGCCGTCAGTTGCACTTTTGTTTCCCGCGTTTTCATGGGGATTTTCTTGAGGTGCTTGGGCTCTGTGAGCGGGCGGATCCAGACGTTCCGATAGCGGACCGGGGAACCATGGTCCTGGAGTTTGATGGACATGCGCTCTCCGTGTTTCTCGTAGGGCTTCTGCATCAGCCAGCTCGTCGGTCCGGTAAGCTGGGAATTGTCCTGGACGAGTATGCCATTGAGCAGGGCGGTCATCCGAGCCGGACGCTTTACCGTGCCGTCTTTTTTGAAGCGGGGCGCGTGGAAGACGATGTCATAAGTCTGCCATTCCCCCGGTGGGCGGGTGGCGTTTACCTCGGGCGGAAACTGGGCATAAATCGAGCCCGCGTGGCCGTCGGAATAGGTGCGGTTGTTGTAGGAATCGAGTACCTGTATCTCGTATTTCTCCATGAAGAAAATACCGCTATTCCCTCGGTTCTGGCCTTCCTTGCCCGCGGGGTCGGCGGGAGATGCCCATTCAATATGGAGCTGACAATCGCCGAAGCCTTCTTTGGTGAAAATATCGTCCGTGCCCTCGACGGCCTGAAAATAACCGTCCTTCACCATCCACTGGGCCGCCGCGCCATCTTCCGTGCGCCATGCCGAGAGGTCCGTGCCGTCGAAAAGCACGATGGCATCGGAAGAGGCCGAGCCTGCCGTGCCGGGGGTGACTACAGGCGCTTCGTCTCGCGCCATATCGTGGATGAGATAGCCCGAGTTGGTGTCCGCCGTGGTGGCGTTGGAAAAGGCGAGGGCAGACGCCGTCCCGAGCAGGACCATAGCCAAATGTCGTGTAGATCTCATGGTAACTCTCCGCTTTCTAAGAGGTGATGACCGCCCTCGGGGAATTGACTCCTGCCGACGAGGACGTGCGCTACAAACTGATCGCACTACTATAACAAACTCGACCGCGAAACGTCGTTGGAATTTTGTGGAGGGCTACCGCTTGGTTACCTGGGGTGTGTAGTCTCGGTGCACTTTGTGGATAATTGGGCACAATTGAAATGTCACGGCCCGATCCTCCCAATGGTTGGCGTCGTCTTTGTGGTTCGATGTCGAGTCGCAAACTTGGTTGTGTGCTATGGAAAAAGCGGCCCCGACGTTTTGTCGGGGCCGCTTGGCTTCGATTGGAATTCGGGTGGCCGACGGATTGGTGCGTTGTCGTGCCGTATTTCAGCTTATGGCTTGCAGCTTTCCCAGACGCCGGTTTTGGCGGACTTGAGCACAGCGTCGCAGATGTATTGGGTTTCGAGGCCGTCGCGGAAGTTGGGGCGGACGGCTTCTTCGCCGCTTTCGAGGCTTTTGAGGAAGTCGGCGGTGGCGTTTACGAAGGTGTGTTCGTAGCCGATGGTGGTGCCGGGGACCCAGTAGTGGTCCATGTAGGGGTGTTCGAAGTCGGTGACGAGGATGGTCTGCCAGCCGTGGATGTGGCTCTCGTGTTTGTTGTCGAAGAATTGGAGTTGGTGGGGGTCTTCGAGGTCAAAATAAAGGGAGCCATGTTCGCCGTTGATTTCGAAGGTGTTCTGGTTTTTGCGGCCTCGGGCGTAGCGGGTGGATTCGAAGGTGGAGAGGGCGCCGCAGTCGAATTTACCGAGGAATGCGCAGGCGTCATCGATGGTGACTTCCTGTTTTTCGCCGGTGAGGTTGTGGGTGCGCTCTTTGATGAAGGTTTCGGTCATGGCGGTGACTTTGTCCATGCCGCCGATGAGCCAGATGGCCGTGTCGATGGAGTGGGCGAGGAGGTCGCCGGTGACGCCACTGCCGGCGATGGAGGCGTCGAGGCGCCAGAGTCCTTCACCGCCCTGGGGCAGGTCGGGGGAGATGGTCCAGTCCTGGAGGTATTTGGCGCGGTAATGGAATACGCGGCCAATGCGACCTTCGTCGATGAGGCGCTTGGCGAGGGTGATGGCGGGTACGCGGCGGTAGTTGTACCACACCATATTTGGGACGCCTGCTTTTTCTACGGCGGCGGTCATTTCTTCGCCTTCGGCGGCGTCCATGGCGAGGGGTTTTTCGCAGAGGATCATTTTACCGGCGGCGGCGGCGGCGAGTACGATTTCTTTGTGGGTGTTGTTGGGGCTGCCGATGTCGATGCAGTCGATGTCGTCTCGTTCAATGAGTTTGCGCCAGTCGGTTTCGATGCTTTCCCAGCCCCAGTTGTCGGCGAAGGCCTGGGCTTTTTCGGCGTTGCGCGCGCAGGCGGCCTTGAGTACGGGTTGGTATTCGAGGTCGAAGAAGTTATTGACCTTGCGGAAGGCGTTGGAGTGGGCGCGGCCCATGAAGCCGTAGCCGATGATGCCGATGTTAAGGTTTTTTTTGGCCATTGTTGTCTCTCTCCTGGGTTTTGGGCGTGGGGCCCGTTATTTTGCCGCAGGTGATTGCGGTTGCGTTTTGGTTGTGTCGCCCTTTTAGGGCTAATTTAAATTTTGTCTTCGTTAACCCAGGGCGTTGCCCTGGGCTATGCTGCGTTGGCCTTTCAGGCCGGAATATTTTGGGGCCTTTGGGGCCTGTAATTTTACCGCGTGTGATTGCGGTTGTGTTTTAGCTGTGTCGCCCTTTCAGGGCTCATTTAAATTTTGTCTTCGTTAACCCAGGGCGTTGCCCTGGGCTATGTTGCATTGGCCTTTCAGGCCGAAAAACATGGGGCCTTTGGGTCGTTACGTTTTCGCAGATGACCAGCGGGTTACGTTTTTATTTCGCCCCGAAGGGGCTTGGCAGCCTCGCCCAGGGCAACGCCCTGGGTATTCGGTTTGCCGGTTTATCTATTCGCCCTGACAGGGCAGCGCAGACATCGTATTGATGGGTTGCGTCGCCCTTTCCGGGCTCATTTAAATTTTGTTGTCGTTAACCCAGGGTGTTGCCCTGGGCTATGGTGCGTGGGCCTTTCAGGCCTGTGGGACCGTTATTTTACCGCGCGTGATTGCGGTTGTGTCGCCCTTTCAGGGCTCATTTAAATTTTGTCTTCGTTAACCCAGGGCGTTGCCCTGGGCTA
>CAXBPH010000409.1:0-3965 GCA_963977445.1 uncultured bacterium
TGTTCACGCCAAGATTGAGGGTCGGAAATCGGGTGACGGGGCCAAGCTGTTCGGCCGCGAATTGGTCAAGGGAAATGGAATTGCGAAATCCGCTCTTGGTGGGGCCGGGGGCCGCCGTCAGAAAGCAGTTCTCCGTGCTATGTCCACCGTCCACATCAGGATGGGACAGGCCACCGATTACGGTGAAGTCATCCCGAAAATCGGCCAGGTCTTGCAGATACGGTGAAAGGGCGTAATCCCGTCCGGTTGATTCAGGAAAGAAGTGGCGGGGCAGCACTCCCAGGTTGTTCGAAATGAGCAACATGCGCTTCGGTGTCTGTGCTGTCTGCCCATGGGCCACGGCGGGCCGTATGACGTCCAGCAGGGGCAGTGCCAGGGCCGCACCTGCTCCGCGAAGGAATCGTCGGCGTGTAATGTCGTTGTAACCCATCAGGTGTCTACCTCCTTACCGAGGAAAATAGTGCTCCGAACCAAGCCGTGGATCAAGTCGCGAACACGGTAGTCCGTTTCGGCGCATTGGTCAAGGATGGATTCGATGGCCTCCCGGTCGGAAAAGCGTACCGGTGTTCCCGTGGCATAGACGGTGAATTGATGTAACAGATTGCGCGCCAATTGGCGGGAATCCCCGGTGAGCATTGATTTCAGGTCTTGAATATTGGCAAAGGAGCGGCCATCGAGGAGTGTCCCGCTCGCATCAACCGGGGGGCCGAGGGTATAGCGGAAATCGTGTCCTGCCGGATCGATACCGGTGACGGGTTCACCTTCTTCCACGGCGCGATACCGCTCACGCCAGGCCCCGAGAATGCCAAAGTTTTCCAGGGCCAGCCCCACGGGGTCAAAGCGGGCATGGCACGCCGCGCATTTCCTGGAGGTGGTGTGGAGGGCGAGAAGTTCGCGAATGGTACTGGCACCACGAATATCCGGCTCAACGGCAGGAACGCTCGGTGGTGGTGGGGGAGGTGCCTGGCCGAGGAGGCGCTCCATAATCCACGCACCGCGAATCACCGGCGACGTGGACGTGCCATTGGCCGTAACTTTGAGCACGGCCGCCTGGGTCAAGAGCCCGCCATAGGGGCTGTCGTCCGGCAAGGGTACCTTGCGCATGGCGGAGCCGCTCAGAGCGTCCAGGCCATAGTGCTCGGCGAGGCGGTCGTTGGCATAGGTGAAATCGGCATCCACCACGACGGCAGCGGGGAGGTTGTCGCGAATCATGGCGGCAAAAAACTGTTGGGACTCCCGTGCCATGGATTCCACCAGGTATTCATCAAAGCGATACTCGGGATAGAGTCGGATGTCTGGGTCGTCTCGCAGAATGTTTCGCAGATTGAGCCAGTAGTTGGTGAAGTTTTCGACAAATCGCCCAAATTCGGGGCTTTCGATGAGGCGGTCTGTTTCGCCCTGCAGCGTGTCGCTATCACGGAGCTTTTCCGTGCGGGCCAGTTCCATGAGACTGCTGTCCGGTCGCGTGTTGGTGAGGAAGTGGGAGAGACGGGAGGCGATGGCATAGTGGTCATACACCCCCGCCGACGTCGCGGCAGGCTCGGGAAGATAGAGGAAGTGGCTCGACGCCAGAAAGGCCTCGTAGCCCGTGAGCATGGCTTCGGCGAAAGAACTGCCCTGGTCCAGGCGGGCGAGAATCAGCTCCTCGAATCGGAGCGTTGCTTCTTCAGGAACAGGCTCCCGGGCGGCCAGGCCCACGAAGCGGCGGAAGAGCCGTCGGGCGTCTTCCACGGGGTTTTCGGAATGCACTTCCGCGCCGAGTTCATCAAAGAGCACGTGGTGCGATGGCGGTGGCCACGTATCCGGCTGGATGGGCCCCTCAACTTCCAGCCATTGAAAAGCCACGCCCGGCTGGCCACCCTCGGGGAAGGGAGGATAGCGATAGGTGGGTGGTCCGCCGTCGACATTGCGCGCAAGGGGGACGGGCAAGCCCAGAAGGCTGTATTCAAAGGTTTCGGTCGGCAGGAGCTCGACGACTGTTTCATAGACCTGGGTTTCGGGCTGTATATCGATGAGGCCACCGGTTGCGCGCACATCACCGGACACATCGGCCCCGGACGGCTTGCGGGCACGAAAAGTCATGGGCACGGGGTGGGTCGCAGGTTTCAAGAGGAAGCCCCGTTCCTGCAGCACAGCCCGGGCGGAAAAGCGCACCCGGTATCGTCCCGGCAAGGAAGCCACGAAGCCCCGAGGATAGCCATAGTAGGGCCAGTGGGCAGAGCGAAAGAGGGCCATCTCAATAGTAGGGTCTTCGGCCACCGCGCCCAAGTCACCGGGGGCTATACCCCTATGGTCTTTGGCGAAAAACATGGCTTCCTGGTTGCCGAAGGTATGGGACTCGGGGAAAAGTCGGGTGCTGATGGCGCGATAGGTGCTTACGGGTGGGGGCGCCGGACCACTCGCCATGGCCTCGCGCAGTGCGGCATCGGCGGCTTCCAGATAAGCGGTCAGTAGCACCCGGGACATGTCCAGCATGGCCGCCGTCTTGTTCAGCCGAAAGCCTTCCCGGTCCTCCGGCAACATGTTTTTAATGTCGAGGTGGGGGAGCTGCAGCACATCCCGCAAGTTCTGCTCATATTCTTCGCGGTTGAGACGCCGCATGGGACCGCGCCCGTGTTGGGCCACGTCGGTGCGGTCTGCGGCTTCGATAGCCTTGCCGAGCTGGGACACCAACGTCTGACGATCGGCGTCGGAGAGATCGACGGCATCGGGCGGCATTTCCCCCTTCTTTACGCGATCATAAATCTGAATCCAGCGGTTACGGAGGGGCCGGTCGTCGAGGTCGAAGGACAGAGAATCCAGCGCGAGGTCATTTTCCGCATAGGTTTCGTCGTGGCAATCAAAACAGGTCTGGCTGATGAGGACACCGACGGCTTCGGGCATCTCTGCACCCTGGACAGAGAGCCCCATAGCGACGGCCAGAGAAAAAGCCAGGAAGGGCCATTGAATTATTCGCATTGACCACCGGTCCATCTATTTCGCCGCCGAAGTCGCGGCCGCAGCCTGTGGCGAGCGAAGAAAGGCAATGGTAGAATCCGCTTCGATAGCTTCTTTCGAAAAGAGATCCCGCACCAGGGCTTCGGCGGCCACGTCGATGTGAACAGACATGGCTACAGCGGAGGCCTCGGCACTTCCCGACGCCAGAGCCAGCACAATGGCCAGATGTTCCGCGTTCTCTTCCATTTTGGCGTAGTTGTTCCGGGCGGTTCGGCGGCGATGGAGGGCATCGCGGAGGGTGCGATAGAGAATGCTGTAGCGCCCGATTTCATAGGCGAGCCGTTCGTTACCACAGCGGGAGGCAATCAATTCGTGGAGCGCCGAGTCCAGCTGTCGGGTATCCACCGACCACTGTTGATTGCGCGGGGCCTCAACAAGCCGATTGAAGCCCGTTTGCAGCGTCGTGAGTTCGAATGGAGCAATCCTGCCACAGGCAATTCGGGTCGCCTCACACTCCAGTATCCGGCGGACATGGCAGATTTCGCGGACATGGCGTGGACCAAAGGGCCGAACAACGGCACCCCGATTGGGCTGAAGCTCCACCAGGCCGAGCCCCGCCAACTCCACCAGCGCCTCCCGAATCGGGGTAACGCTCATGCCGTAATGTTCCGCAAGGTGCTCCACCCGCAATCGTTCCCCGGGAGATAAATTGCTCTGAAAAATGTCCGTCAGGATCGCCGTGACGGCATTATGTCGTTTGTTGCCATGGTTCATGGGGCGCACAATCATTCGGTCGCTGGTTTGTTTATGTACAACATGGTGAGATTGTATAAAATCGGGCAAAAAGAGTCAACGTAGGATTCGCGCGCAAATTGAAGGGATGCATCGGTATGCTCTTGTCGGTACTACCAGCGGTCCAATTCGCCGAACAAAGCGCCATCCTTTTTACCCGACACTACCTTCGCCAACGACAGGACATCCATGATAGATAAAAATCAAGTAGCAGATTAGGCGTTCTGCCACCGCTT
>CAXBPH010000410.1:0-3948 GCA_963977445.1 uncultured bacterium
CCTGCTGCCCGTAGCTGCTGGACTAACTTACTGCCCTCTCCGGTATGGGCGAAGAGTATGGCGGCGTCAGCGGTCCCGTCGGGATCCTGCGCGAGAATCGTCTCAACAAAATCTGGCGCAAACTTCTGCTCTTCACTGTAGGACGCCGTCTGGGTCACCCCCAGTCCCAGCCGGGCGGCTTTGGCCGAAAAACTCTCCACCAGCCCCGTACCGTAGGTGTCGTCGGAATGGATAATCAGCAAATTCTTCGCGCCCAGAACGACTTTAAGGTAAACCGCCATGTTCTCCCCCTGGAGATCGTCCTGATAATTCATACTGAAGGACCAGGGACTACTGCGGGTAACCTTTGGATTACTCGCGGAGGGAGAAATATGGGGCAACTGGTACCTGGCATACACCTCGCTCGCCGCCAGGGCAACCCCGGAAAACTGATGGCCAATCACCGCGAGCACGTGAGGATCCTTGCCGAATTGTTCGGCTACGTTTCGGGCCATATCGGCGTTATTCTGATCATCCTTGAAAATAATCTCCAGTGGGTGCCCCCCGATACCGCCCTCGTGATTCGTCACCTCCATCATTAATTCCAGGGCACCACGCATGGCCCGGCCTTCATTGGCATTTTCACCGGAGAGAGGCAATGACGCCCCGAATATGATTGGCTGATTTGCCGACGCCCCCAGGGGAATCAGGCTGACCAAAACGACGAGCCCAAGCAGGATCGTCCGGACCGGGGGGACAAATTGATTCGTCACGGTACTCTTCCTCAATAGCGGCCTTGGCTGCCCATGGTGTGGTCGCCCAGGGACACGGTCCGACGGGTCGTGCCTGCCTTAGGTCAGCAGCGCGGCGGCGCGCTACCCGACAGCGATGCGGTAGTGTATCAAAAGCATCAGGAATAGCGAAAACGCCTTGCTTTACCAGTCTCGCGCGGGACCGTATAATGGTGATGCCAATTAGACGTGTGTCGTCCCATCCTAAACTGCAGGAAACTATCCGAAATGTCCGATTCCAGTCCAATTAGCCTCACATATACCGAGCCCCCCGGATTCCTGCCGATCTATCGCCGGCTACTCCTGGGAAGGCGGGCCCGTTATACGCCCGGCGTTGCGCTACCAAATTTTCGGGCGACCTGGACCGGTGCCAAGGCGAACGCCGCAAAAGTAGAGGCCTATTGCCACGCCTGCGGTCTGGAATACGACGGGCACTATCCGATTCTTTATCCCCATATTCTCACATCGGCCATCCACCTCGACATGATGAGCAAACCTCAGTTCCCCTTGTCGCCCATGGGTGCCGTTCATGCCCGCAACCATATTCTCCAACATGTCCCCATTCCGGTCGACATGTCCGTGGATATTTCCTGCGAATTAACGGCAACGCGTGTGGTTAAGCAAGGCGTGGAATTTGAAGTGACCACCCTCCTCGAATCGGGCGGGGTCCGGCTTTGGGAAAGTATCAGCGCGTACCTCGTGCGGGGGAAGAAATTCGGCGATACCGTCGAACCCGCGCCCCGTGCCGAACTGCCTGACGTATCCGAGGTGGCGACCACAGAGACCTGGCCCGTGCCCAAGAATATGGGCTGGCGCTATGCCAAAATAACCGGCGATTATAATGTGATACATATTTCCCGTCTGTTGGCCCGTTTTATGGGCTTCGAACGGGATTTAATCCACGGAATGTGGTCGGCGGCCCGCTGCGTTGGCCACACGTCCACGTCGGTCGACACCAACCCCGTCCAGGTAGACCTCATTTTCAAGGGTCCCGTCTATATGGAAAGTACCTCGTCAATGAAAGCCCAGCCCCTCGAAAGGGGCACGCTTTTCGAATTGTATTGTGATGAAAACCCCCGTCCGTGCATCCGCGGACAGGTAGAGCACGTCGCGCCAGAGACCCGATTGGTCTCCTGAGCGCACAAGGAAGGAATACCCATGCCCTCGTTTGATGTGGTCAATGAAATTGACCTGCAGGAAGTAGACAACGCCGTAAACATTACCAAGAAGACCCTGGCAACACGCTATGATTTTCGGGGTTCCGATACGGAAGTGAATCTGGATAGAAAACAGCTCCACATTACCATTTCTACCGAAGACAGTATGCGAATGCAGGCGGTGCAGGACACCCTTTCGAGCAATCTGATTAAGCGAAAACTCAGCCCGAAGGTCCTGGAATATAAAGAGCCGGAAGGTACCTCCAAAGGGGGACTCCGGGTCACCGTCGTCTTGAAACAAGGTATCGACAAGGATATGGCCAAAAAGATCACCAAGATCATCAAGGAGCAGAAGCTCAAAGTACAGACCCAGATTCAAGACGAGCAGGTGCGCGTCACCGCCAAGAAAATCGATGACCTGCAGGAAGTGATTTCCATGCTTAAAGAGCAAGATTTAGACATTCCCCTTCAATTTGTAAACATGAAGAGCTGATCGCCATGCGCCCCTTTTCCAACAGCATTATCCTGGTAGTCCTTGCGTTTCTCACCACGACCACTGCGAACGGTGCGGAGAAGGGGCCCCTCTGGCTTCACGACAAGCTCTCTCCCCTAGTCACTACGCTCCAGGGACCTTTTGTTCGTTTAGATGATGGCAGCATCCTCGCCGTGGAACAGGGCAATGTCCATGCCAGTGCCGATGAAGGGGTGACCTGGACCTCCTGGCCCCTGGCCGTTGACATTCCCTTCGAAGTCAGTAATGAGCGGGCCCTTATCTACACCCGGGAAGGTGTGCTCATCCTCGCGTGCATGAACCTCGCCGAGAAAGTATGGGCCTGGGACAGCACCATCCACGATGGCGGACCCGACACCACCCTGCCGACCTATGCCGTCCGCAGCCTGGACCAGGGAAAGACATGGGAGACACCGGTCAAGCTTCACGATGAATGGAGCGGGTGTGTTCGAAATATGATTCAGTGTGAAGACGGCAAAGTCGTCTTTACCGCCATGCGTCTCCTCACCAAGCCCGGACGACATACCGTCTTGACCTATGCCTCCACGGACAACGGTGCGCACTGGAAACCCAGTAACATAATCGACCTGGGAGGGCAGGGACACCATGGCGGCGCCACGGAAGCGACGGTCATTGAGCTGAAGGATAGGCGGCTCTGGAAACTCATTCGAACCAATCTCGGCGTATTCTGGCAAGCCTGGTCAGACGATGGTATCTATTGGCGTACCATCGCCCCCACCACCATCCCGGCCAGTAGCGCCCCCGGCCAACTACTGCGATTGAAGAGTGGGCGCATGGTTTTACTCTGGAACCGGCCCTATCCCGAAGGCGAGACCACCTTTCCCCTGAGCGGTGGTGATAGTGAATGGTCGGAAGTCCCCGTGAGCAATCACCGCGAGGAACTCTCCCTGGCCTTTTCTGAAGACGATGGCCTGACCTGGTCTGCGCCGGTCGTTATCGCCCGGCAAAAAAATGCCTGGTTGTCCTACCCCTACCTTTTTGAGGCGACGCCGGGCACACTCTGGCTGACCACGATGCAGGGCGACCTTCGCGTCACCTTCAATGAGTCCGATTTTCTTCCTTAACCTGCAACGCTACAATGGGTGCCAATACGATGGATATGGAAAAACGAAAGCAGTTGGACGAAAAGGGTTTTTGTATCGTTCCCGGTGTGTTGTCGGCTCAATTTCTCGACGAGTTGCGAAACGTCACCCAGTCGATTCTAGAAAAACTACCCCAGGAGCACGAACAGGATAATCGCTCGACGGGCAGCATGGTCTCGGTCTATGAGCACCCCATTTTTGCCGAGTTAATCGCGCTCCCGGAAGCCCTGGCGGCCCTGCAGTCCCTCGGTTACACCACGGCAGGCTTTTCCAGCGGCTACATCATCAGTAAGCCGCCCAAAAGCCCCCGACTCTTCTGGCACTATGACTGGGCAGGCTGGGACGCGCCGGAGTCCTTCACCACACAAATCCCCCAGGTCTTTTGCATGTATTACCTGACCGACACC
>CAXBPH010000411.1:0-3936 GCA_963977445.1 uncultured bacterium
GGGCACGCCCTACCGCTCGCGTTACGGCAACCCCTACCTGTTCAGCGGCCGCCGTTGGGACGGGGAACTGGGGCTCTATTATTACCGCAACCGCCACCTCGACCCCATCCAGGGCCGCTTCACCACCCGCGACCCCATCGGCAATTGGGGCGACGGGATAAACCTGGGCAATGGCTATTCGTATGTGGGGAATAACCCGTGGAACTATGTGGACCCGATGGGTTGGCGGGTGGATTGGGGACCATCTGGGAAATCCTCACCAACCCGGCAAACACTGATCCGACTGCGAGCCCAGTACGGTTCGTCGACGTGCCAGCACATGATCCACGCGCTAGAGTGAACATATATGAAGCAGGCAGGGCTGAAGCTGGCGTCGATAGTATTGAAGGTTTGCAATACCTGATTCAGGAGGGCGCAGAGTTAGGAGTGGACGGCGTCGTCGGTTTGGGCTTCGGGCACGGAGTTGGCGCTATTCTAGACAGAAGATCAGCGTCAACGGCTGCGCAAGCCGTAGAAGAATCTCCAGGCCTGATTCGGAGAACCTGGGGTAGGATTTGCACACTTTTCGGAAGGGGCGCAGATGAAGCAGCAGATGTACTTCGAGGGACTGGAGAGTTGCGAGGTCCTGCGCAGGCTTTGGGGCGCAACGAAGACATATTGATGGATGTAAGCCACGGTCTACAATCCAGAACGGCAGGGCTGTTTGATGACGTCATTCTCGGTACGCATGGTGATGGCACGACTAAATATCTTTGGACCATTGACGAGCGGGGTATAAACTTGGCGCAAGAGTTGACTCCATGGCCGACTCCGCGTCTGAACATCGTTCATACAAATATTAGCCGGAGGGCGTCAATCGGTGGTGAAGCTTGGTTTGAATCAACGGATACGGTTATTCTCAACGCGGGATCAGGCCGATTCGGTGATGGTGCTGGAATTACCGAACAGCATTGGAATGCAGCCATTCAGTATTGGGAAGGGTTGGGCTATAACGTAAAGCCGGTTCCCTTTGGAGAAAGATAGCTATGAAATTCTGGCAACTTGATTCGGTGTGCAGAGAGTGCCCCGAGATTCTTGAGTCTGTTCTTCGTGAGCCAAGGTGGTCAGCATTTCTTGATTCATACAGAAATCTTGATGAACTTGTAGATAGTCAATGTCGTGAAAGACTGGACCAGATCGTCCCTGATGAGCTGGCCGTCTCGGCTCTTCAATTGCACAAGGGAAAACTCTATTTATCGCGAGGACATGTGCGGCGCAGACGATTGGGACTCCTGGACAAAAGAATTTCGTATCTTGAAGTCTACCGAAGATTTGGAGGCGAGTTTCTAGAGGATGTCATCGAATATGGGTTGGTACGAATTCCGTAATTGGTGGTGGGCTCGTGAGCGAAGTGATGATAAAGGTATTCTGGTTGTCTGATTAGGAGTTCGGCGTGCATTGGAAGCCATGTGGCAGCACCAGAAATAGACGTCACCCGGTTCCCCTATCCACCTCCGTCGGACCGTTCCGGTTGGTCGCCGGGTCATGGTGGGGCGGGACGATACCGGCGCGATCCTCGCGCCCTACGTTTATGGTCGGGGGCTGGACGAGGTCGTGTCCATGGGTTGCGACGTGCTGGATGGCACAGGTGCCTTCGCGCCAGATGGTACACCGGAAGACTACTTCTATCGACCTCCGGCGGATCTGCGACACCTGCGACACCGGGCAGTCCCCCTTCTTGGGACGTACCGCCGCCAGGAAGCCAGGACCGAAGGAATGCGAATACTCGCCATCGGACGTGCTCCATCAAGCGGTAAAACGCCACAACGCGGGGGTATGTCCCGTTTGGGGTCGAACCCAGTAGCTCGTCTTCTTACAAGATGCCCCGACCAAAACGCCTACCCCAATCGGGACAGCCACGGCCTCCGAGGAACCTTTCCATCGTATTGGTTGTTTGGATGTGTGGGCTACAATCCATCTCCACGGGGGCGTGGCCGAGGCAGTCCCCCCCCGGGCAGTCCAGCCGCCTTGGGATGTACCGCCGCCAGGAAGCCAGAACCGAAAGAATGCGAGCACCCGCCATCGGACGTGCTCCAACAAGCGGTAAAACGCCACAACGCGGGGGTATGTCCCGTTTGGGGTCGAACCCAATGGCCCGTCTTCTTACAAGATGCCCCGCCCAAAACGCCTACCCCAATCGGGACAGCCTCGGCCTCCGAGGAACCTTTCCATCGTATTGGTTGGTTGGATGTGTGGGTTACAATCCATCCCCATGGGGGCGTGGACGAGGCAGTCCCCCTTCTTGGGACGTACCGCCGCCAGGAAGCCAGGACCGAAAGAATGCGAACACCCGCCATCGGACGTGCTTGGACAAGCGGTAAAACGCCACAACGCGGGAGTATGTCCCGTTCGGGGTCGAACCCAATAGCCCGTTCTCTTACAAGATACCTCGCCCTAAACGCCTACCCCAATCGGGATAGCCACGGCCTCCGAAGAACCTTTCCATTGAATTGGCTGGTTGGTTGGATGTGTGGGTTACAATCCATCCCCACAGGGGCGTGGCCGAGGCAGTCCCCCTTCTTGGGACGTACCGCCGCCAGGAAGCCAAGACCGAAGGAATGCGAACAGCCGCCATCGGACGTGCTCCAACAAGCGGTAAAACGCCACAGCGCGGGGGTATGTCCCGATTGGGGTCGAACCCAGTAGCACGTCTTCTTACAAGATGCCCCACCCAAACCCCGTACCCGAATCGGGACAGCCCCGGCCGCGTGTTGAGGAGGTGCGTCTTCCCGCACGGCGGAACTGGAATTCATCTCAAGTAAAAAAAATAATCGGCAAATAGTGGGAAAAGCTTTTCTTCATCCCACACATTCCACACCTCATCACACAGCGGGCCTGCGGAACGATTCGAAAGCAGACCCGCACCGCCCGTCCCTGCGGGTTGCCATGATGTGTCACGATTCACTGCGGTGGGCCACCGGGACATGCCTCCGCCCGACGTCAGCTCGCCGTTCCCGATTGGTCTTGGCTGGCACGCGCGCTATTTCTCCGAAGCCACGGTTCTTGTTGCGGCGGTACGTCCCAAGGTGTGCGCCCGTCCCTGCGGGTTGCTATGATGTGCCATGATTTACTGCGGTGGGACACAGGGACATGCCTCCGCCCGTAGCCAGGTCGCTGTTCCCAATTGGTCTTGGTTGGCACGCGCGATATTTCTCCGAAGCTACGGTTCCTGTTGCGGCGGTACGTCCCAAGGCGTTCGCCCGTCCCTGCGGGTTGCCAGGATGTGTCACGATTCACTGGGGCGTGACTTCCGGTCCGGACTTCTTCGAATCGTTGGTGGCGCACCCACGCCTGTCATCCTTCACAACGCTATAGGGGTTGTAGTGTGAGAGTACACCGCGACAGTAAGTCGCTGCACCAAGGCGTCGTGCCTGAATCCCCCCTGCGTGTTGCCGCTCTGTTCGCAGCGCCTTCGCTCGGGCGGAAATCACGAAGGCTTCTGTTTTTGGAAATGGAGAGCCTGACGAGCGTATTGAGTCGTGCCCTTCGCACCAGGTGCTGCCAAAGGGAGTGAGACACGCTATTGGCACAGGGCTGTGCTCCTTAGGTAGGCCTGACGTGGGTGGGCGCACCAATACACGGGACGCCCAGTACTCCCTTCGTCGTGTCCGGGCGTTAGGGGGTGGCACCTGGAGCCGCGGCCCCACTTCTGGTGCCTACAGTTACAGGCCTTGAAAGACCTCTTCCTGCCAGGGGATATACACGTGCCACGGACCCCAGCGCAGACATATGATTTGCTTCAGCGGGCAGCGCTGGAATGGGGCGCGTCTATGGGGGAAAAGGAAGAATGTACCGCGTTAAAGAAAAAAGTTAACAAGTCCCTTGACAACGCTCTTCAGGAATTGATATCCTTACTGTCCGCTGCGGGAAACGCGCAGCGAAAACAAAGCAAACTGC
>CAXBPH010000412.1:0-3886 GCA_963977445.1 uncultured bacterium
AAGAATGCCGTACCTACACCGGGCGTGGAGTCTACATCAATTTCACCACCCATTCGGTCCACGATGACGGTATGGGTCAGGGCCAAGCCCTGGCCCGTCCCTTTGCCAATATCTTTGGTCGTATAGAACGGCTCGAAAATCCGCCCGAGGTGTTCCTCCGGAATTCCACATCCCGTATCGCGTATCTCGACCTCCACCATCGAACCCTTTACGCGGGTACCAATCGTGATGAGCCCCTTTTCCTGATTTCCATTATTTCGTCCCTCGCCAATAGCGTGGGCCGCGTTGACCAGGAGGTTGAGAAGGACCTGATTGAAGGAACCGGGATAACAGGGTACGGCCGGCAAATCGGGGGCCAGTTCGCGCTTCACCTCGGCGACATATTTCCATTCACTCCGGGAAACGGACAGCGCATTCTCTATGGCATGATTCAAATCTACCGGGGTAAGGGTCTCGTCACCGGGATGGGCAAATTCTTTCATGGCGCGAACGATTTCCGCGACGCGGTCCCGGCCCTCCATCGCCTGATTAATGGCGTCAGGCACTTCGCCACACAGATAGTCCCAGTCGATTTCCTGACGCAAGGCATCCACCGCATCGAGATCCGCCGTCGCAACGGTTCCATTTCGCGCCGTGACGCAGATGCCCTGATAGGCCGTTATCAAACGGGTCATATCAGCCATGGCTTCGCGGAAAAACTGAATATTATCTCCCACGTATTGAATGGGGGTGTTAATCTCGTGAGCGATGCCAGCGGCCAGCTCGCCAATGGCTTCCATTTTTTGCACCTGGCGCAGTTGGGACTCCAGCTTCATTTCTACCGATGCTTCCCGGAGAAACATGCTGTAGCCAAGGTTCCTGCCATCGCGGTGACGCAGACAGGACACAAGTGCGCGGGCGTGGTAGTTGGTGCCCTCTTGCGTGCGCACGACGACACGTCCTGCCCAGGACTTGCCTGAATTGGCGGTGTCAAATATCTGTCGATAGAACGTGCGATCATGGGCATTGCTGCGGAGGATATTGACGTTGTGCCCGATAGCCTGCGCGGCGGTGTACCCTATTGAAGTGGTAAAATTAGGATTAATGTAGGTAATATGACCCGACGCATCTGTCAATAGCACCGCAATTTCCACTTGCGAAATAGCAAGTAGAAGGTGATCCGAGGCCGCCCCTAAAACAGCACGAGCTTCACATGTACCAATCCCGTCAACCATCCTGCTCTCCCGCGAAGATTGCCAACGCACAGCAATCGTTATGGAAAATTACCACCCGCCCCCAATCCATCCCGCAAGCACTTGTAGGATACCATAAGAACTCGGAATATCCCAATACAAACAAATGTCTAGTGTGGTATACATGGATTCTTGATGGGATAATTTTGCCCCATCGAAACCGGCGTGACCAGTGGCACCAGAAGCCACGCGTATAGTGCGGGCGTCCATCGTTCTACCCACGTATAATCGCAGGCAATTGATAGTCGAATTGCTGGGCTCTCTCCATGAAATTTCGATACCCTCGGAAGAAGTCGAAATCATCGTAATCGATGATGGCTCGACGGACGACACCCTTGACCATTTGGCCGGCGTTTATCCCGCCGTGCGCTGCCTCCGAAACGATTGCACCCGTGGGCCCTCGGCTGCACGCAATCAGGCCGCAGCCCTGGCCTGTGGCGACTTGCTGCTCTTTCTGGATACCGACGGCGTGGTCCACGATAACTGGCTGAAGTCCATGCTGAAGGCGGATGATGGCCACACGGTGTTACTCGGCAATGTGGTAGATTTTTCGGGTGGCCGGGTGCAGCAGGTGCCGCGACGGGCGACGTTTTTAGGCAAGAGCATTGCATGCCGACCGGAACGGGCCAATACGGGACCGAGTTGCAATCTGGCAATGCCACGAGCCTGTTTCGAAGCCTTAGGTGGCTTCGACGAGGAATTGCCCTACTATTTTGAAGACAGTGATCTCTGCATCCGTGCAGGGCGCGCGGGCTATCCCTTTCGCTTCGTTGCCGATGCCATTTTCCGGCACCACGGCACGGAACGAAAACAGGGTCCCGCCATTGAAATGCAGGAACACAACAGCACCTACGCCATGCTTAAATTCTACCGGGGTGATCGACTGCGCAGCATGATTTTCACCGTGTTGAATGGTGGCTGGCTCGTGACCCGCGCGACGTGGTGGTTGCTTCACCTGCGCTTCATCGATACGGCGCGTCTGGTCCGCGGTTGGGCGCGGGCCTACAGGCGATTCATGGGTCGCCCAACGTAAGGCTATATTATTTTTCCGAAAACTTGATGCCCTGCTGGGTGAGACTATCGAGATCGACTTCGGCACCATGAACATAGATGCGGTAGCCCAGGGTGAGGGACTCGCCCGTCTTCAGGGTATAGGGTGCATCGTAGCTGAAGCAGAGCCCCATCCACCCTTCATCCCTGACATGGAAGGACACCGGTGAGCCGGGGTTCGTCGGGTGATTCATCAGCGTGACTCCATTTATCCTGTCGGGACCGACCGGTCCCATGTAGTCTACCCACTGGGCCGCCTTCCAGTGAACCCCCGCCTCGTTAAGGTCTCCGGCAGCATTCAAGATACGCCCGCCGCCAAATTTCACCGAAACACTGGGACGTACCCGGACCGCCAGAAAACCAAAAGATGTCTGGCCAAAGGTTACGTCACCGTCCTCCCCCGGACGCAACACCATGGTCACGTCAAGATAGTATTCATTGTTCTCCAGGCGGGTAACCGTCCAGGTGCGCTGTTCATTTACAATAACCTTGCCCGCAGCGCTGCGCCACTCATGGGCACCCCGTAGCCAGGCCGATTTCTCTTCGTGACCATAGGCCTCGAGGCGAGTCATGACAATGCGGTTGTCTTCCTTTTCCTCCCAGAAATTATGGCCATTCACGTCACGATGGGCAATCCAGACGGAACGGTGGTGGCGGTGGCCGTCGGGGTCCTCTGGATGGGACATGGTCGTGAGGCGCTTTCCCGAAGGGCCCAGGAGTGGATAGATAAAGGGCTTGGGAGCGCGGTCATTGCCGTGGTAGCGAAGCACTTCGTTGCCATCTATTTCAAAGGCATACTCCTGGTCCGGCAACGGCACCATTTCGACTTCCGGAAACGGTATGGCTGCCTGCAGGGCTGGAGAAAGCAATAGGGCCAGGGCGATGTACGTTGCACGAATCATAGAAAAGCTCCTTGGGTAAATCAGCACCACCCATTATCACGATTTACGCTATTGGTATCTACCCCCGCTTCACACGGCTACGGAATTTTCACCTTCCATTGTGTGACACTCCGGATCCCTTGCTATACTATCCTCCGCTGCAGATACAAAAATCTACGACTCGCCCGTTTGTGGTGTTGGAGAGACAACCCACGTTCGTTGCTCCTCACCCTATTGTTAAAAGGAATTTCCCCCAATGCGAATTATGGTCGCCGGTGGCGCTGGTTATATTGGTTCCGTGCTCGTTCCGATTTTGCAGGAGCATGGCTACGACGTGGATGTGGTCGATTTACTCTGGTTTGGCAATCACCTGCCCGATGGCACAACCGTAATCCAGAAGGATCTGTTTCGGCTCGGTGTGGAAGAGCTGAAGGGCTATGACCAGGTGGTTTTCCTGGCGGGGCTATCAAACGATCCCATGGCGGAATTCAGCCCGGCCCAGAATTTCATTCAGAATGGTGCCCTGCCCTCCTACCTCGCCTTTCAGGCCAAACAGGCCGGCGTAAAGCGCTTTGTCTATGCCTCTTCCTGCTCGGTCTATGGCTATACCGTCAATGAGCTCTATGATGAACGTGCGCCGGTCACCTGTGCCTATCCCTATGGCATCTCCAAGCTGGGCGGAGAAAACGGCGTCTTGCAGTTACAGGACGATTCCTTTTCCAC
>CAXBPH010000413.1:0-3875 GCA_963977445.1 uncultured bacterium
CCATAAGGCCGTTCGTCTTCGACGTCACGTCCGTATAGGTGGCACCCTTGCCGTGCATGTGGGTGGGGTAGGGCCCGCACGCTGGACCTCGATTTTCCGTTATTGGGAACGTGATGTAGCGGAAGCATCACGTGTTTTAAAAAATGACCATCACGGGTGCCACCTACACGCGGGGGAGCGCAGCGGAGGAGCTTGTGGGTGCGTTGCTGTTGTGGCAGGAGTGGGTTCTCCGTGTCGCCTACACCCATAAGGCCGTTCGTGCCTCACGTCCGTATAGGTGGCACCCTTGCCGTGCATGTGGGTGGGGTAGGGCCTGCACGCTGGACCTCGATTTTCCGTTGTTGGGAACGAGATGTAGCGGAAGCATCACGTGTTTTAAAGAATGACCATCACGGGTGCCACCTACACGCGGGGGAGCGCCGCGGAGGAGCTTGTGGGTGCGTTGCTGTTGTGGAAGGAGTGGGTTCTCCGTGTCGCCTACACCCATAAGGTCGTTCGTCTTCGACGTCACGTCCGTATAGGTGGCACCCGTGCCGTGTATATGGGTGGGGCAGGGCCCGCACGCCAGACCCCGAAATATCTCAGTCGGGGACCTGATGCAGCGGGTGTGCCGTGTATTTAGCCCACCAACACCGTCGTGGTATCAAAGCGATTGCGGAAGGTGACCGTTTTACCACCCTCGAAATGCAGGGTTACTTCTGTGCCGTCTTCAATCCATTGACCATTGGTTGATGACACGGTCGCGCCGCCGAGAGAAAACTTGGCCGTCAGGTCATTCAGGGGGAACTCGGGTTCCTCATCGGGGGCGGCGTCTTTGGCCCGGGGACCGTTGGGGGCGGTGGCCCAATAGATGGCGTCGTTGTCGAAATAAAGACGATGCCAGTCGCCAGCGACCTGAAGCCATATGACATTGGCCTCATCATCGAGTTCGCCTTCGAACCAGGATTCCTGAGCGATTAATTGATCGAGCGTCTTGCCCGTCAAATCAGGCCAGACACCGACTACATCCAGATCTTCTACTGCCATCGCACCGTCGCTCCAATTCGGTTGGTCCATTAACCGTAGCACAAACGGAGGGGCGGATAGAATTTAGAATTTTGAATAGTGAATTTAGAATTAATAGTGAGGAAAGGGCTGGGGTGGGGCTACAGGGGCCGTTCAGCAATCAGAGCACCAATACCACCTTTCAAAGCGATGTTTGTCCGCTGCACCAAGCATCTTGAGGTGGTTCTCGAAATATTGTTCCACGGTGGTAGCCTGTCTCACGTTGGCTATCGCGAGCCAGGTTGCGCCAGTGAATCGAATGTTCATAACGTTTTTCCCGGGGGAGAGCTTCGCAATTCGTGAAATAGTGAAGTACTGTAAGGATCGATGGAGTCTATCGGTAACTGAGTTTCTGGATTGGTGTTCAACAAGGAATACACCAATACCACCAGGTGAGGTACTTACTATCTGAGACTTCGAGTATCTCCTTGAATCTTGCATAGGTTTCCCCTGCTTTCGAAGAGCGACGTTCGTCGCCGCGGAAAGCCTGTAACGCCGACTCATAGAAGTGTATGGCCAATACCTCGGTCTGTATACGTTGATCGCGATAGGGCTGCTTGGTTAAATAGGGTTCAAAGCATTCGAAGAAATCATCGCCGGAAACCGGACCTCGATACTTACGGAAAGTCTTATAGAAATCATCATAGAAGGTTGCGAGGATTTCATAGACGTCCCCGATGAACGGGCCATCGGGAAACTCCACGATATATTGATAGGCGATATCGATGTTGGGCATGCCGCTGAATTCACTACGGGGTGAACTGCTGCTGGCAATCGCGGAAAAGAGCGTTCGATTGCGAAAGGGGGAGTTCGGATCCTGTGCATGTGCGTAGCTTAAAAGTAATCCGGAATACTGCATAACCGGGGCCCAGTGGTTGATGTTAAGCCCAAGTTGCTCATACTCATCCAAAAGGTATCCAACAACCAGAGATTCATCTGCTTCGTTTATGCTTGGAACAAGGTCCCGCAATTCCTGGTCCATTCGCACGAGCACGGCCACGTCGATGGGGTGTTCACGGTTGTTGAAGTCGAAATGCAGTTTGCTGAGCCGGCTCGCGAGGTCATCCTCTTTTGCCTGGGCGGCAAGGGTGCCGAAGATGATTGTAGTGGTGATAAGGCATCGGCCGAGGAACTGTTGACTGGACATGTTTGCCTCCCTGTTGGACGATTTTGCACGTGGTCGTGCGGCCGGTCTTCAAGAATAGGATACCGAAATAGATACAAAAGTTTCTTTTCTGATAGAGGCGACTGGGAATCCGTGAATCTACCCCACGTGCTCTTGCTCCAGCTCGAGGAGGTATTGCTTGCGCCAGAGCCCGCCACCGTAGCCCACGAGTTTGCCGTCTTTTCCGATGACCCGATGGCACGGCACCAGGATGGAAATTCGGTTGTCGCCATTGGCGCTGGCGACGGCACGGACGGCCTTGGGCTTATCAAGGGCTATCGCCTGTTCCTGGTAACTCCGGGTGGTTCCGTAGGGTATCCCGCGAAGGACTTGCCAGACCGATTCCTGAAATGTAGTGCCTGTCAACACCAGGGGCACGGAAAAATCCCGCAGGGAGCCGTCGAAGTAGGCGTCGAGTTCCCCTTGGGCGTGGGCAAAGTGGGGGCTTTCGCCGGGGAGGAAGGAGGCACCGAGATAGCTTCGCAGGCGCTTTATCTGGGTCTCCAACATGCGGCGGTCGGTGAACTCCAACAGACAAATTCCCGCCTCGGTGGCCCCGGCAAGCATGGGGCCCAGGGGCGTGAGAATACGGTTGATGGTAACGACCGTACCGGCCTTGCTGTGGGAGGGGGCAAAGCCTGCGAGGTTTTTAAAGGCGTCGTTGAAGCCACTCAGAGACTGAAAACCGCTGTCGAAGGCGGTTTCCGTCACGGTGCGGGTATGGCGAATCTGGCCAAAGGCCTTGTTGATGCGGAGGGCCCGGAGGTAGGCCTGGAAGGTCATGCCGTGGTGTTGTTTGAACCAGCGTCGGAGGCGGGCGGGGTCCACCTCCAGGGCGCGAAGGTCTGCATCTTTCCACCGTCGGCTGGGGTCCCGGCTGATTTCGCGCAACACCGCCGTGACCCACTCGGGCGACTCGCCATAGCGCTCCATCGGGTGGCAGACCTTGCAGGGACGATAGCCCATGGCAAGGGCCTCTTGGGTGTTGGAGAAGTATTCCACGTTCTCGGCTTTGGGCTTTCGGGCCGTGCAGGTAGGTCGGCAAAAGATGCCGGTAGTTTTCACGCCGACGATGAAGATGCCTTCAAAAGTGCTGTCTTTGCGCAGGAGCGCGTCGTACATGGTGGCCGTGGCCGGGAGCGTGTTTTGCATCAGGGAGTCCTCTTTCGGGTCGCTGATGGGCATTGTAGCTACGGACCAGTGGTGGACGCATCCGAAAAATGAACAAGGAATTCTCGGGAGTACGGGGCTGGATGGGAATGCTCCACCTCATCCTCAGTGCAAGCCTGGCAATCTTGGTCCGGTCAAATACCTTAGAGAAGTACGTCCAGGTGGTCGAAAGCGCGCCAAAGTGGGTTGGCCTTCCCGCCACGGCGCGTCTTGACCAGGCTGACGCAAGGTGCTCGTGATATACCAGATACCGCGAGGTGGTGACGTGCTGTCGGTGTCATTCAAGCGTACTACTCGTGACGTGCGGTTCTGTTGGCGTGATTGAGTGAGCTACGTGACAGGCTGGAAGCCTATCCCACGTTGGGCGACGTGGGTACCGTCAAGTTGCATCTATATGGAGGGGAGGTCAGTGATCTACCCTTTATTTTTGGTTCATGGGCTATTAGTGGGGATGATTTATTCGACATTTCGAGTGCCGGAGGTAAAAGAATGACTC
>CAXBPH010000414.1:0-3870 GCA_963977445.1 uncultured bacterium
TGTCGTAGACGAAAACCGCAAGAGTCTTGTATGCTCATATTTTTCTCCGGCATAATGCGAGCGCGTCGTAAGACCTCGTGGCACGTCTTGAAGGGAGGGGCAAATTGTCTTCGTTGAAGTACCGGGTATTGCTTCTAAACTGGCGTGATCTCAATAATCCATTGGCCGGTGGGGCAGAGCAGCACATCTGGGAGGTGTTTCGACGACTTGCCTCACGGGGCTGGGAGGTGGAGGTGCTCTGCGCCCGCTATTCTGAGGCCGTTTCTAACGAGACGATTCAGGGCATCGGAGTAACCCGTATCGCCCACCCTTCAATCTATCATCTTGCCCTACCCAAGGCCTACCGTCGCATGGTCAGGCGATTTCGGCCCCACGTAGTGGTAGATTTCATGAATAAGCTACCGCTGTATACGCCCCTTTTCGTGAAGGAACCCTTATGCTGCTTTGTCCATCATCTATTTGGTTCCTCCGCCATACGCGAACTAGGCCTGCTTCCTGGTCTTGGTGTCTGGGCTTACGAACGTCCTGTACCCTGGGTCTATAGCAATACGCCCTTCCTGACGGGCTCCCATTCTTCGGTGGAGGAGCTTCAAGCCCTGGGTCTCCATAATGTTGTGCCTGATCCAATGCCCTATGGTGTTGATACGACGGCGTTTCGTCCTGGGCAACGGGCCGACCGACCAACCCTCCTCTATCTGGGACGGCTCAAGCGTTACAAAGGGGTGGACCATATTATTCGGGTCCTTCCTGCGCTACGGGAGCGTATTCCTGATATTCACCTGAACATTGCAGGGACAGGCGATGATCGTGCTCACCTGGAGCACTTGGCAGAGCAATTGGGCGTGGTCAACACAGTATCTTTTCTTGGGTTCGTGTCCGAAGAAGAGAAGCTCCGGCGCTACCAAGAGGCTTGGCTGACCTGTCTGCCCTCCTACAAAGAAGGTTTTGGCCTTACCATCCCCGAGGCAGCTCTCTGTGAAACACCCACCGTGGGCTACAACGTTCCCGGCCTGCGGGATGCCATCGAAGACCAGAAAACCGGTGTCCTTGTTCCCTACGGCAAACTCGATACCCTCACCGAAAGCCTCTATGGCCTTTTAGTCGACCATCGCCGCCGTCAACGAATGGGAGAAAATGCACGGGAACACTACGCCACCTTTACCTGGGACCAGGCCGCAGAGCACATGCAAACCTGGCTCATGGATCTCATTGAAAAGAGTCCAATATGCCGGTAAGCGAGGAAGCCAATCCTTCAAAGAGACGCTACATACGCCTTGTCCTGGGCCTGACGCTCAGCATCGTATTGGTGTACTTTTTGGCACGCACTGTCTCTTGGGCGGAAGTCTGGCAACATGTCCGGGCATTTCCGGCCTGGGCCATTGGGGCCTCCGTGGGAATTGTGCTCCTGAGTGTTCCCCTTCGGACCTGGCAGTGGTATTGGCTCCTTGGACAGGGGGAGGGACTGACCTGGTGGAAGGTCTTCCGTGCCATTTGTCTGGGGCACCTGGGCAATACCTTTCTCCCCATGCGGGGTGGTGAATTGCTCAAGGTGGGCGTATTGTCCAAGAGCGCAAACCTGTCCGTAGAGCGTGTTCTGACCAGCGTAGTGCTGTGCCGCCTTCAAGATTTACCTATTGTGGGCTGTATTTTTCTGTTTTTCGCTCTACAGGTTGACTTGAGCGCCGTCGAAACACGGTTGGGATACACCTCGGGCACATTGACAGACTGGATTCCGAGGGCGTTTCCACCCACCTACTTGATCGTCTGCATAGCTACGGGGGTGTTGGTCATGGCCTTAACTGCGGCATGGCTTTGGTGCAATCGGAAACGAATCGGTGCGCTTCTCCAACAAGAAGGGCGACCCTACGCGTTCCTTCGTTGGCTTGCTGCCCGTCTGATGCAGGTTATGGACGCACTAAAGTCAGCGGGACACCCCACACGTTTTGCGAGTGCCTTCATGTGTGCCCTGTGTTGTTGGGTGCTTTTTACACTAGCTTCTGTACCGCTATTGATGAGTATGGGACTAGATAGGGGAACAAGTCTTTACGCAGCGCTGATTATCACGGGGGCCACCACATTCTTCCAGTTGCTGCCCTCAGCCCCCACCGCTGTGGGCACGTTTCACGTGGGGTGTTCCCTGGCCCTGTCGTGGGTGTTGCCCGAGTTGGATGGGGCACAGGCCCTGGCCTTCGCCGTGGTGCTCCATGGCGTCGGGGCTTTCTCACCGGTCCTGCCGGGGCTTTTATGGATTTTCCCACTATCGCTAAGGAGGCATTTGTCCCAAACAGAGACGCGTACTATATAAATAAAAAAGGTGTTGACAGCATCAGTCATACGTGCTAGTTTTTTAACAACGACAGTATTTCTGGGATGTCGTTAGGCTATTGAGTCGGGCACAATAACAACTTTCCGTGGGGAAGGGGCTTTTCTAATGAGTATGCTTGCGCATCACCGTCTGTTTTTTCGTTGTATCTCCGTGTTGACGATTATCTCGTTTCTACCGTCATCGGTCCAGGCGTGGTATTTTCTGCCCCAGGCACAGGCTTTCGTCCTGGCAGCAGATGATGGCCCCATGCCACTCCCAGCGGAAAAACTGGAGCAGTTGGCGGCCAACACCGACGGCGTCGCGCCCCAGCCACTGAGCGAGGAAAAGCGCGAACAATTGTCCGAAGGTGCCACCGCTCCCGCCCAGCTGGCCCAAGCGGAAGGGGTAGCGAATAGCCTCAGCTTGGCAATCACCCCGGACGGAACGTCCCCAAGGCCTTCCGCGCCGATGCATGCACCGGAAAACACGAGCGCACCCAAGCCTCACTACCTTCCTGTTCCCCAAAATAGAAAACCCCTTCCAGATGTTGATGCCTTTTTGGCAAATCTACAATTGCCCGAAGAGGAGCGCGTAGCCCAGGCCAAAATCCTCCTCGCCCAGGCTTCGGATGGTACAGGTTTGTTGACGGGTGGTTTTGATCCGCTCTACTATCTGGCCGATCCGAATGCGACTCCAGCGGCCGCAGCACTAATTGGTGCCAATGACCTGCTCAAGGCCGGGCAGCGCAAAGAGGCACTACTGGCTGTCTTGGATGTGATGGAAAGACATACGAGAACTGCGCCAGTTATAGATGCCCAAACCCAATTCAATGAAGTTTTCGATAGCATGATGGAATTGTCAGATTCTGGTGATGATAGCTCCATGGATGAATTCGAAGCCACCCTTCCGGCAGACAACGATGCACTTCTTCGACGCTACCAGTCTGTAGAAAGTCGCTATGTGTTACAAGAGTTCTATCAGTTTCGCGTCACCCAGGCCCTGGGGGCAGGTGATGCCGCCACAGCCGTAAATTATGCCCGCAAAGCCATGGATCTGGCCGACAGGACCATGAAAGAAAGTGTGGGTCATACCCTACAGAGTGACATAACGCATTACTACTACGACACAGCGAAGATGGTGGGGGGCGAGACCTATGCGCAGGCCATAGACTACCTGCGAGAGTTGGCTAACGCGGCGGGGCCGAGCTTGGTCAGTTGGACAGCACGTTTGCTGGTAGCCCGCGTAGATGGTCGCGAGCGGCGTGATGGGGCGAGCGCTATACTGGGATATGGGAGTATGTTGGGCGAAATGGAATCAGCAGGAATCCTTAGCGCCCTTGCCGACGAGAGCTCCTACACGTGGCTCCAGGCGGCTATTGAGTCGGAGATTGCGGAATCCTACTTCAATCTACGTGATTTTGAAAACGCGAAAGTGCACTATGATAAGGTTCTGACCTATCGGATGGGGAAAGAGCCCAAAATGGATGCCCTGTTCAATTTGGCCTATATTGCTGAAATGCAATACCCCGATGACCCCAACACCGCCATCCAGATGTATCAGGGCTT
>CAXBPH010000415.1:0-3835 GCA_963977445.1 uncultured bacterium
AGGCCACCGCCAGGTCATCCTTTGGCTCCTCACGTTAACGAGGCTCAAGGCACCCGAATCCTCCTGCGGCGGATCTTCGACCGGAAATACCGGATCGGGTGGCACCCCGGGGTCCTTCTTATTCAGCAGATGAATGCAGAGAACACAAAGGTGAGTTTTTTCTGTGTTCGTTGCGTTCTTTGTGGTTTCATTCCCCCAATCCTGAGAAGTTGGCCGACTCCCATCCTCCTTTCCCATATGCTACACTGGCCCCTTTAATGTCCATCAGCGGTCAACCCTTAAGGAATTTGGTTTATGCTGCTTCGTATCGTGCTTTCGACCCTGCTCGTTGCTCTGGCGATTCCATCCGCCCATGGCGACGAATCCAAGCCCTTCACGTTCGGTGCCATCGCGGACTGTCAATACTGTGATGCCGACACCGGTGGGGTTCGTTTTTATCGGGACTCCCCCGCCAAACTTCAGGCCGCCGTTGACCACCTGAATACCTTCGATCTGGAGTTTACGGTCCATCTCGGTGATTTTATCGACAAGGACTGGGAGAGCTTTGACGTTGTGGCTCCCATCTACCAGGGCCTGAAGATGCCCGCCTATCACGTCCTCGGAAACCACGATTTTTCCGTGGCGGACGATAAGAAGGCGGATGTCCACAAGCGTCTGGGTATGCCCGCCCCCTACTATGACTTCATGGTTCACGGCTGGCGCTTTGTGGCCCTCAACGGCAATGACGTGAGTTTCCACGCCCACCCCAAAGACAGTCCCGAGTACGCGGCGGCCGAAAAATATTACACGGACAACAAGATTGAGTCGCCGAAGTGGAACGGCGCTATCGGAGACCAGCAACTTACGTGGCTCCGCGGGGTGTTGGACGATGCGAGCCAACGGGGCGAGTCGGTGGTGCTCATGGCCCATTTCCCGGTCTTCCCGGAGAATGTGCACAACCTCTGGAACGCGGCAGATATCCTCGAAATCATTGACGAATATTCCTGCGTCAAGGCGTATCTCAATGGACACAACCATGCGGGCAACTACGGTGAACGCGATGGGGTCCACTTTGTGACGTTCAAAGGCATGGTGGACACGGAAGAGAATGCCTATTCCACCGTATCGGTGACCCCGACGGAACTGAAGATAACGGGCTTCGGTCGGCAGGAAGACCAGACGCTGAGCATCCGAAAAGATGGCTTGCTCAATCCCAAACCGAAACTCATGAGTCTGGTGCCACCACTGGGAAGGGATGAGCACAAGAGCACGCCGAAGAGCGACGTGGAATTGCCGATTGCGGATGACTCTTTTTTGGAGCATCTGCGAAACGACGACATGATCGCGACGATGACGTTTCCCGCTCCGGAAGTGGCACCCAACATCGACGCCATCGCCGCACCAATCACTACACCCGCTGTTACGCAGGCGGGACTGACCTGGGTCGGTAGCGATGACGGGCTCTTCAGCAGGACGGAAGGCCAGGTATTCGCTCGCCACCCGAGCTATGGCGTTAACGGCCCACTTTCCAATCAGATCGCAGGGCTGGCGGTTGACAGAACGAACACCCTCTGGGTTGCAACGCCGGCCGGACTGAGTTCGCGCACCCTTGACGGCAAGTGGAGTTTGATTCGGGGACGGCAGGGACTTCCCTGTGAGGAGCTCACATCAATCGCGATTGGCGATACGGGCGACATCTGGATCGGCAGCACTCAGGGCCTGATACTCTATCGCCCCGATGCCAAAGAGCGGCCGTGGTATTATCGGGTGGGCGAACGCTATTTGCCCGACGACCATGTGGTTCGGGTCATTGCACTGGGCGGAATCGCGGGTTTGCCCGGTGGACCTGCACAGCCAGTACCAGCGGTCTACGTGGAAACCAGCAAAGGCGCCACGGTGATCGAAGAAGCCCCCCGCACCCTCCATGGCAAAGCCGAACACATGCTCGCCGAGCTCCTCGAACGCAAGATGCGTCTGGGCATGCCCTCCCCCCCGTCCTACGAAGACGCTTACGCGCAGACCAATCCCGAGTGGGGTCCCCAGCCCAGTGACGGCCTCTGGGCTTCCTACCATATTGCGTCCATGTCACTCGCTTATGCCCTTACCGGTGAGGAACGCTACAAGGACGCTGCAAAGACCAGCATGGAGGCCATGTATCTACTCCAGAATGTTACAGGCGTCACCGGGCTTGTGGCACGGACGGTGGTTGCCGCCGATGACCCCTATGTGGACGAAGCGAGAACCCAGGACAACTGGCACGAGACGGCGGATAAGCAATATTGGTGGCGCGACGATGTATCGAGCGACCAGATCGACGGTCACTATTTTGCCTTCTATATGTACTACGAACATATCGCGAAAAACGACCCGGCGGAGAAAGAACGGTTGGTGAAGCAGATTCGTCAGGTCACCGATTATATCGTGGACAATAACTACCAGATACTCGATTGGGACGGGGAGAAAACGATGTGGGGCTGGTTCGACCCAGTCTCGCTCAACGATGAGCACATCCACTATCTCGAGAGCGGTATCTACTCTCTCATGATGCTCTCTTTTCTGAACACGACGCACTACATCACGGAAGACGAGAAATATCAGGATCTCTACGTGGAGCTTATCCAGAACCACCACTATCTGGATAACCTCCTCCTGCAGAAAAAGCTCTGGCCCGATGAGTTGAACCACTCGGACGATCAGCTATCGGCCATTTGCTACTACCCCTATCTTCAGATAGAACAGGATCCCACGATTCGGAATGCGGTTCACCGGTCATTGCGTCGTACGGCGCTCATCGAACGGGACGAGCGGAACAGCCTCGTTGCCCTGGTCTACGCGAGCGTAGACCCCGAGGATGCCGACGTGGAAGGAGCGGTCCAAACGCTTCGGGAAATGCCCCAGGACCGACGGAACTGGCGGCAGGACAACGGTCACCGGGCGGATGTGGTCTTTGATACCCGCCCCAGTGTTCGCGGCAACGATATTCTCCTGCGGGTATTGCCTGCGGACGAGCGCATGTTCGAGCGATGGAATCAGGACCCCTATCGTGCGGACAATGGTGGTGATGGCCGAAGTGACGGTGCGGGCGTGGATTACATGCTGGCCTACTGGCTGGGCCGGTATCACGGGGTCATTGCTGCTCCGGAATCGTGACGACAAGTATTGGATGGGTTCTATCCCCCTGATTACGGAAACGTGGTCAGGGGGTTTCTGTTTTTACTGGGGTGATTGGGCGTGAAATGGGAAGGTGAAAATGGTGATGTATGGGGTGGGGAAGGTCAGGCGGGTAATAAGGCGACGGCACGCGACGGCAAATCAATCGCACGATGCGGGGGTACCGGATCGCGCGGCACGACTGGGTGCGGGCGACTCCTGGGCATGGCCTTCGAGCCCGTTTCGTTCTTGGTAACGACTGGAGCGTATCCTATATGACTCCGCGAGGAGCCGGGGAATTCGCTTGGATTTAGTCCGCAGGGACATGCCTCCGCCCGTGGTTGTCGTCCGTTACCTGGTATTGCTGTGTTGGCAGCTCTGTTCTGTTGTCGGGCCGGAGTTCCGGTTGCGGCGGTACGTCCCGTCATTTCCGTGAATCGCTCGGAAGAAGCTAGTGCCACACGCGTCGTCAAGAAGTTGCTTTTACGTCTTCGACGTAATGCAGGCGAGCCGCCCACCTTTGGCGCGTCTGAGACCTGCGCTCCATAGCTCACTGGTATTTATACGTCTTCGACGTATTGCCATAGGGCGCAAATTGGGTCCCATCTCCGAAAACTCTATGCCGCCCCGCTGGGGCTATCTGAGAGTTCCGTCCACGATCCCAGGGCTTGCTTCGCATCGCCCTGGGCTTCCATGAGAAGGTCTT
>CAXBPH010000416.1:0-3714 GCA_963977445.1 uncultured bacterium
GTTGGAGCAGGTATGATGGCCGGAAAGAGTCTATCTTCGCTCTTGGTCTCCTTGCGGCGGTACGTCCCCACGCCGGTGAATTAGCCAAGGTTCAGACCACAAGATCACGGCCACGGTGTGAAGTCGGGAAGTTACGTGAGGGGTAAATAGGGCAATCCGAAGATCCAGCGACAGGTCCACTCGTGGCAGGCGCCCCATGGGGCGCGGTAACACTCCCAGGCGGAAAAGCTGGATACGGCCATTAGACCGGCGACCAACAACCACGCCGGTATCGTGCGCACCCGATTGAACAGTGGAATGCCCATGAGGATAAATATGGGCATCAGGCCCATCCCCCATCGGAAACCATAGGAGCCACCGCCGTAGTTATTGGTCCGGAATACGTAGTAGAGAAAAAGCATGACGATGCAAAACGTGGCCGCAGCGTAGTAGCCGCGCCACTGTTTTTCTCTGCGGACGATGGTCCACAAGAGACCAGCGGGCCCGAAGAGCAGTATGGGGTAGAGCAAGAATATCCCAAAGCGACCAAAGGTCATGTGGAAGAAATAGGTGCCTTTGGGTTCATTGAGGGCATCGAGGTATCCGGGATTGCGCCAGGCACTGTTCTCATAGAGATAGAGATCTTTTCGCATCTGGACGGGCAGGGGGCTGCCGGTCACGTAGAGCATGACGCCAAAATGCAGCAGCAGGGGCAGTGCAAGGCCGAGTGTCATCCAGACCAATGCGGGCTTTGGAAACTTCCACAAGAGTGCCATCCCGGCCACGCCTACGAAAATAGTCAGGGGCATATCGAGGGCGAAAACCAGGGCACCCGCGAAGCCAAAGGCGAAAAGACGCCCCCCGCTTGGGGCAAGCTTGCCCATCATCATGCCCATGCTCAGATAGATGACAATCGACAAGAGTCCGATCGCCGGGGTGTGGTTATTGAGCTCCGTGGCAAAGCCCGTGAGCTGGGTGCCAAAACACAGGGCTACCAGGGGGAGGAGTCGTTGCCACGGGTTCGCGATGAGCAAATCGAGGAGCAGGGCAAAGAATACGACGCCAACGAAAAAGGGAAGGATGATGAGGCTTACGGTCATGAACTGGAGTATGGGTTTCAGATCGCCGTCGTCGGCGGCATCCCAACCGAAGATTCCACGGAGCGCAGCGTATTCCGCTGTCATCGCCAAGGGCAGGAGGGGCGGCTTGGTTGAGATGATGCGGCCATTGAGGCTGCACTTATCGATGGTCATCCCTTCGAAGGGATTTGGGGCTTCCTCTACGGGGCGATCGATATACCACGTTCCATCGTGGACGAGGCTATAGACCGTTGCCATGCGGCTATAGGCCGAGTCTCCCGGGTGGAGCGTTCCGATGCCGGCGAGAGCCACGAGAAGGGTCGCAAGTATGATGACCCGCTCGACCAGAAAGGCCCACCGATCAGCGGGGGTGTGGGATTCCTTGTGGCCTTCGGACGGCATATGGGACTTCTCCGACAACAGTAGACCTTGGGGCCCCCCGCCGTAAGCGGCCTGGACCATTCACATCATGCAGCGCTATTTCTTCCCTGAAACGCGGGACCAGGCCTTTCCGAACCAACCCGGCTGAGGTTCTTCTGCGACGACGGTACGCTCGATTACGCGCTGTACAACGACCCAATCGCCGTTAACTTTTTCCTCGGTCGTTTCGGCCAGAAAAAAGCTGCCCACACGCGTCCAGCGCCCGTTACGCAACTCATAACTCAGGGTTTCGACACCCGTGTCCCGAAGGAAGCCATCATCGGCGCGAGCTTCTTCCCGTCTCCGGTGCAGGCGCGTCGCATGGCGGACTTTGTCCAATTTGACGTCAGCAACAAAAGGTGACGTACGGGATTCTGTTTCGGTCAGCTCTACCTTGGCGTCCTTCACGGTGCCCGGGTAGTTGCTGTATTCTTTAAAATAATAGGGCTTCTTGCGAATTACCCGACCTTGATTGTTGCTGCTGTCGGCTTCGTTCTCTTCAATATGACGCTTAACGAGACGAAGCAGCTCCGCTTCCATCTCGGCAGGCGTGGCGGTAGTCTCGAGGGCGTTTTCCGCCTGCACTACAGTCGGCTCATCTGCGGAACCGCCTCGCCAGCCTTTTACGGTGGCGCAGGACGACATAAGGCCCAGCGCGAGAACCAGTACGGCGAAGGTAGATCGCTTAATACCGACGGAGACTATTTCTTGAACGTTATCCATAATATCAATTCATCCACGTTGTTGCCTGAACCCCGGCGACCACCTCACCAGGAGGGGAATACGCTCAGCGCCCCAAGGACACACGACTCAATACAGCTTGAAAAAGGGAGCCCATCATAGCACATCAATCGATCAGATTACGCGTTGCACTCCCCCAGGGCTGAGGAAGTTATTCGACCGCTCAATAGCGTGATTTCACGCCCTCATTGACGCTAATCGTCAATTTTCTCCCCGCCACCTTGTCGTCGAGGAGATCGACGTTCCGACTGGAAATTCGCTGAACGATAAATCGGTCGAGGAGGCGATCGGCGAGCTCCACGGTCGCTTCCGGCTCGAACTTGGGGTGATTCAGGCGGAACGTTGCCTGGGTTCCTGTTGAGTCGACCGATTTGAGCACGAATTTATATAAGGCGACGTCGTCGTTAACCTGGGCAAATTTTTCAGCAACCGGGCCTGCACCATCCACATTTACCGCACGCTGAATTATCGCGTAGGCCTTGTCATGATTTTCCGATTTCCACGGGTTGGCCGTCATCAGCGCGTCAACATCGTTCAGCACCAGCATCCTGACGTTGTCGGCGATCTCTTTATTCTCTTCGGTATTCTTAATTTTAAAGGCCTTCATGGCTTCCTCGAACACATCAATTGACTGCTCACCCCGGGCCATCATTTCGGGGGCCATATTTACATATTGAATTTCTGGCGGACGATTCTGGGACTCGATATATTCGCTCACGGTCGTCCATGCGAAACTACCGCCAAAATAAACCACGACGAGAACAACGAGCACGACGACCAGTTTTACGACGCGCTCCACCAGGGAAGGCGTGGCGTAATTCGTCGAGCGTGCGCGGGACGAATTCATCGAAGGGCTGTCATCGAGCAGCGATGCGGCGAGGTTCTTGCCATAGGCGTCCAGCTCTGGCAAATCGTCGACGGACGATTTTGTTGGTTCCGCGAGGGGCTGTTTCTTACCAGAGACCCGGCCCCACAGGCTCTGCGGTTTTGACGCAGCTCGGGAGGCTTCGGCCGCCACTTCGTCGACACGAAATGATTCCAGGGCGCTGGTAACATTCCCGGAAGGTGCGTAGCTAGTCTGTTGTGTCCCGCCCAAATCCTTCAAGGTCAGTTTGGCTTCTTCTCTTCGTGGCCGCCCCAGCTCTTCACCACAATGGTGGCATTTTGTCGCCCAAACACTAACCTTCATCCTGCAGCTTGCACACAGGCGAAGTTCATCTCCGTCACGTCCCGTTTCTTCTGACACCGTTGCCGTTCCTTTTGCGTACCGCGTTAAATCCGCCAGGATTGGAAGCTCCAATGAATTGGGACCTTCCGCCCCACCCTAGAGCGGAAACGTATGGTGGGTAGACCTGACGTGACAAGTCACGCCCTCCTCACCTTTCTCTTGTTTTACACTAAACATCCGATCAATTCAAACAGAAATCGTATTGTAGCGCTCCTTGGTTTCATAAACTAAATGCAACACGGCTATTCATCCAATTCTAGCCGGTAG
>CAXBPH010000417.1:0-3662 GCA_963977445.1 uncultured bacterium
CATAGTCCCGACGTATATTTCTTTGGTCTCTGAGTCACCGGCCCTTGCCCACAGGAGGTTGACCATACCTGGTCGACACATGGCCCACGCCGAAATTCAAACGGCACGCAATGTGGTGCCGGTGACGCATAGTCCCGACGTATATATCTTTGGTCTCTGAGTCATCTTGCCCTGTCCCTATGGGGCGGTGAACATTCCAGTGTCCTTGAAACAGACACCGGAACACAATCGCAAGCGCCCAAAAAAAACGAGGCCCCCGAAATGATTCGGGGGCCTCGTGTGAAATTATAGGGATACCATGGTGTCCGTGGGGCGATTAGCCCTTACGATGCTTCTTCTTTTCCTTCTTGGGAGCCCGCAGTTCAGGGCGTTTCTTACCTTCTTTTTTGTTGAAGGATTTTCCGTCTTTCTTATTGAAAGGCTTTCCGCTTTTCTTGAATTCACCTTTTTTGAAGGAGCCCTTCTTGTCGTCCTCGCCGCCGCCTTCGCCTTCTTCCCGCGTGATACGCATGGGCTGACCGGCAACCCAGACATCCTGGAGGAGCTGGAAAATCTCTTTTGGAATTCGGGGGAGTACCACGATACTGTGGTGCTCCTGAATATCGATGGCACCGATGAATTTGCTCTCGAGGCCGGCTTCGTTGGCGATCGCGCCCACGATATTACCGGGTTTCACGCCGTGCTTGTGGCCGACCGCAATACGATAGCGTTCCATGCCTTCGTCAAGTGGTTCAAATTCACGCTTCTTGCGGTCGTTCTTCCCCTTGCGTTCGGGGCGGTCACTGCGTTCCTTGGGATCCCATTTGGCTTCCCGACCTTCCCGGGAGCGTACTTCCGCCCGGGGCCGGTCTTTCAGGAGCAACGGTTCGTCACCCTGCACCATTTTCGCCAGGGCGGCAGCAATCTCAATCGGGGGCACATTGTGCTCGGCCAGATACTGCTCGATGATGTCTTCATAGAGCTTCAGATCGGCGTTGGCCAGATTGTCGGTAATGTTCTGCTTGAACTGGGCAATCCGCTTGTCATTGATGACCTCCGTAGAAGGCATCTCCATGAGCGTGATTTTCTGCCGGGTCGCTTTCTCGATGGAGAACAGCAGGCGCTTCTCGCGGGGCGTTACGAAAAGGATGGCCTCGCCCGTGCGCCCTGCACGCCCTGTCCGACCGATACGGTGGATATAGGGTTCCGTGTCTGTAGGAATGTCATAGTTGATGACGTGGCTGATGCGCTGTACGTCCAGTCCACGAGCGGCTACATCGGTGGCAACCAGAATGTCCAGGTCCCCATTGCGCAGACGGGCAACGGTACGTTCCCGCTGATTCTGGGCAATGTCGCCGTTGAGCGCGGAGGCAGCGTAGCCACGAGCATTCAGTTTTTCCACCAGTTCCACGGTAGCGGTCTTGGTGCGCACGAAGATGATGACAGCGTCAAAATCTTCCGCTTCAAGTATGCGGGTAAGGGCGTCCATCTTGTGGTGATGATTCACCATCCAGTAGCGCTGATTGATGGTCTCTGCCGTCGATGTGCGCACCTTGATGGCAATCACTTCGGGGTTGCGCATATGGGCTTCTGCGATTCGCTGCACTTCCCGAGGCATGGTGGCGGAAAACAAAGCGATCTGGCGAGTGGGCGGCGTCTGTTCCAGAACCCACTTCACGTCATCGATGAATCCCATACGAAGCATTTCGTCGGCTTCATCCAGAACGAGCGTTTTCAGTCCATCGAGGTTCAACGTGCCACGGCGCATATGGTCCATGACGCGACCGGGGGTGCCCACGACGATATGGACACCGCGGTGGAGTGCGCGAAGTTGACCGTCATAGGAGGATCCACCATAAACAGGTAGTACGTGGAGGTCCTTCATATGCTTGGCATAACGCTGAAAGGCCTCGGCAACCTGAAGGGCAAGTTCGCGGGTAGGCACAAGGACAAGGGCCTGGGGATTCTTTTGGGCCAGATCAATCTTGGCAAGGACAGGCAGGGCAAAGGCTGCCGTTTTACCGGTTCCCGTTTGGGCCTGGCCGAGTACGTCCGCGCCTTTCAGCAGGGACGGGATCGTTTCCGCCTGGATGGGCGAGGGGGTTTCATAGCCAACATCTTCGAGGGACTTGAGTATGGCCTTGGTGAGCCCGAGATCAGTAAAGCGGATGCCTTCGGGTTCTTCATTGGATTCAGTAGATTCGAGTATTTCTGCAGACATAGGTGTTTCCTGTGCGTTTGAGGTAACCATCGAGAATTCCGCCGGTCGCAATAGCATGGATAATCCAGACAAGGCCACGGCGGCCCAGCTATACCTTCCGGGGATAAACGGCACAGAAACTGTATTGACACAAGAAAAATGGATCGGTGGATCTACAGAGAGGCGTGCCCAGGGTGCACTTAGATACACGGAGACCCGGGGAGTACGCCAAGAGTATACCACAACGGAGGTGCCTGCTGCGTCTTTTTGGGAAAATAGTGTTTCACATGGAATTGTTGGTGCCATAGGGGCCGATGGTGCGCCGCAGGCGAGTCTTCGCTATGATGGTGCCATCGGCATCATTTACGGTGCCCACCACCTGCTGCAAACTGGACAAGGATAGTCGATGAATCCCCTGTTTCCCTTTAACGGTACGAGGCATCTGAGCGAGACAGAATTGGTGCAATCCAAGGAGGCCTGTCCCCTTTGCGGGGCTGAACGGGGAAAACGGGTCGCCTGGATTCAACGCGCGCCCGACGTGGCGCTGCATCAGTGCGCCACCTGCCATGGGGCCAGCGTCAATCCCATGCCCACCGACGACGCCCTGGCCGCACTCTACGAAGTCTTCTATGGGGACCCCTCCCATGGCGACGGCGATGCCCATGTCACCTTTGGAAATCCAGACCGCTTTGGCAAGCATCTCGCCCGGCATTTTGCCGCACTCCTGCCCCGGGACTATCTGGAAATCATGGACTTCGGTGGGGGAGATGGGGCCATTGCCGTGAGCGTAGCACGACAGCTCCTCGCCCAAGGCGTCGATGCCGCCGCTATCACGGTGGTTGACTACGAAAACGCCCTTGCACCGTGCGACGACAAGCGCATTTCCATGAGCCGCGCCGATTCTCTGGAGTCAATAGGTGAGAAGGATTTCGATATCGTCATCGCAAGTGGGGTGGTGGAACATGTGCCCGACCCGACAGCCCTCGTTACGGCCCTCTTGTCGCGCCTCCGAGAGGGCGGGTGCTTCTACGCCCGAACGCCCCACGTTCTCCCCTTCATAAAGCTAACTGGAAAGCGTGGCGTCAAGCACTTCTTCCCCTTTCCCGCCCATCTTCATGATCTGGGACAACGTTTCTGGGAGCATTTCTTTGCCCACCAACGTGTCGATTCAGACTGTCACCTGATCGCGTCCCAACCGGCCATCGTCCAGGTCTCCTTCGCACAACACGGACCCGTCGCGCTCCTGTCCCACCTGGCAAAGGCCCCCTGGTACCTCCTGGGAAGTCGCTACCCCTTCGTCGGGGGCTGGGAAGTCGTTGCCCAAAAAACGTTCCAGCCCAACGGGCGGAACTGACAGCGTCAAACGCACCGGTACCAGACGTGTCCCTTACAATGTCCACGTTACCCTTGTGTAATGACGAAAGACGTCTGGGTGCCACGGACAAGCCCGCAGGGCTTGCCCGTGCAGAACGACAAAATCGAC
>CAXBPH010000418.1:0-3643 GCA_963977445.1 uncultured bacterium
CTCGCTGTTCGTGGCCCGCTTACTTTATATACGTCACGGAGAGCTCCGTACCTGTAAGGCCTCTCTAATGCTACTCTGCCTCATCACGGAGCACTTGAGCGATGACGATACAGGTGGCGAGGATGGAGACGTCGTCAAACCGTGGAAGACCTGGGATATCGAGTGCAAACCGGAGCGTGCCACCGCCCACTCCTACGCGGCTGACGTTGCTTCGCAGCGTGCGGTCGTGGCCTACTTCGCCTACCGCAGCGATGACGGTTACACCCAATTCCCCGGTAGCCCGTTCACCAAACAAACACTTGGAGCCATCCTATCGACCAAAGCCAAGAAGGTCGCGCAAGAGTTCAAGCCCTTTCTGCCCAAGCTCGAGGGAATCTTGGCCGGAAGTCGTATTCCTGCTCCGGCCGACGATACAAAACTGCACTACAGCCTTGCGGCGGAGCGGCTTCTACTCCTCGAGCGACTCGGCGCCTCCACCCCCGATAGGTGGATCAATCCACCATCTCGGGATACCGCAACATGGTAGAAAGCTAAATTCCCATGAGGTTTCACTGGAAACGAGGAGAAATGCGCCGTTGGCGCGATGCAGCCGGGCCGGCTGCGCTCCCATCGGTCACTACTCACTTTGAAGCATCTAATAAATTACGCTGGGTCGGGGCACTTTGGCTTCACTCATTCTCGTCGTGGAGGACCTGGTCGATGACGATGCAGGTGGCGAGGATGGAGACATCGTCCTCCCCATCGACGATATCAACGCCGTAGGTGTGGCGAAGCGAGAAGAAGCTGCGGGATACGACCGCTACCCGTCGTCCGCCGCGCTTGAAGACGTATTCATGATCCCAGAAACTGCCGTCGATGGTGTAGTCGTTGGGTCCGGGGACGTCGAGGGTGAATTGCTTTCGGAACCAGGTAAATTCCTTTTTCACCTCGGCGAATTTGTTGCCGTTGCGGTAGATGGTGTATTTGGGCATGAAGGTCAAGAGCTTCTGGGCGATGTAAGCGAGCTCGTTGCCGTTTGTGTCCTGGAAGGAGAGCTTGTCGCCCCAGGAAAAAGCCGCCCCGTCGACGAGGAAGGCACGGTCACCGTTTTCGTCGAGGATGTAGAAGTCGTCGCCGATGGCCCAGAATTTTTCTTTTATTTTATAGCGCATGGGTCAATTCTCCTTTGGTGGTGTTCCGCACGTTACTAAGGGTACACGCCGGTCTTGGATTCTATTCGGAGGGAGCCTTTGGGTACCGTTACCGGCTGGGCAATGTATCGATTCCATTCGTATGGACACGCGGCCGCCGGAAGCTGTCCCCTTCAATCCCGTCAATCCAGGGGGGCGGGCTCGAAGTCGGTCGGGTCGACCCAACCGGCCTTGACGGCTTCTCCCGCCATGAAACGTTCGTAGAATCCGGTTGTCCGGGGATCCACGTAGGGGATGGTGTCGAAGTAGGCGGCATTTCCGAGCAGTCGGGGATCGCCCTCCCCTTTTAACTCGGCGAATAGCTGATCTTTGAGGGCGGATTTTTCTGTTTGATGCAGTTCGTCGATGGCGAGGTTTTTCATGCACAGGGGATCGGTCTTGATGTTGTAGAGCTCCTCGGTGGGCCGTTTTCCGAAGGCCCATTGCCAGAAGGTCTCGTTTGTCCCGGTGCGGTGCAGGTCGAGGATATTGGTTTTCGTTGCGCCGCCGTCGCAATTCAGGTAGCCCGTTTCCGGGTTGCCGGCGGGCCAGCGGTCGGTCTCGAAATTGTGAAGGTAAAGCCAATCGCCCTTGATGATCCCGCGGATGGGATAGCCCTGGTCATGGGGACGCCCCACGTCGTGGCGTTCTTTTCCGATGAGGATATGATCGCGTTCGGGATTGGTGGGCGCGCCTTTTTCTCGCTGAAAAATCTCCGTCAGGCTTTTGCCCGTGGCGGGGGCCATGCCCGACGTGGCCCAATCGATACCGGCGACATCGAGGAAGGTGGGCGCGAAGTCGATGAAGTTCACGAAGTCGTCGACGACCCGGCCTGGCGCGTTGATGCCCTTTTTCCACATGATGGCGAGGGGCAGGTGATTGGAGAGTTCGTATTCCTGGCCTTTGATGCGGGGAAAGGGCATGCCATTGTCGGCCGTCACGACGACGAGGGTATTTTCGAGTTCACCCCGGGCTTCGAGGGCTTCCAGCATGCGCTGGAGGTGGCTGTCGAAGTATTCAATCTCGAGGGCGTAGTCCAGCAGGTCGTTTCGGGTAATTTCGTTGTCGGGCCAGAAGGCGGGCACCGTGGTGATGTCGGACAGAGCCTTCCCCCCTTTCGCGACGCCGGAGCCGTATTCATAGCCACGGTGGGGCTCGTAGCCGCCATACCAGAAACACCAGGGCTTGTCGCCTTTGTCGGTGTCGAGAAAGTCTTCGAAATTTCCAGCGTAGTCGGTGGGGTGAATGCCGGTGGTCAGGGGCGGAAGCTTCTTCTTGTCGAAGGGCGTGCCCACGAGTTGGCGCTTCTTCCCGTCGCGGGTGCCGGGATCCCCTGGGCCCCAGCCCTTGCCGGTTTTGGCCACGACGTAACCGTGGGCGCTGAGCGCTTCGGCGTAGGCGGTGAATTTCTCGGGGAAGGGTGCCACGTGATTGATGGCACTCTCCAGCTGCCAGGGGTTGCGTCCGGTGATGATGCAGGAGCGGGACGGTGCGCACTTGGCGTTGGGCGTGTAAGCCCGGGTGAAGAGGATGCCCTCCGATGCGATGCGGTCGAAGGCCGGGGTTTTCACCCAGGTCGTGCCATAGGCCCCCATGTGCGGAAAGGAAGCGTCGTCGGCAATGGCGAAGAGGATGTTGGGCGGCTTGGCGTGGGCGACGGATATGGAAATCAATGCGCCAAGGGCGACGATGAGGTGTGTGAGTTTTATCGGCATGGGTTGTTCTCTCTCCCTGGGCGGCAACGGCGCTCAGTCTTGCTTCCGCAGAACCTTCTCCATCGCTCTTCCCTTGGCCAGCTCGTCAATGAGTTTGTCCAGATAGCGAATTTCACGCATGGTCGCCTCTTCTATCTCTTCGATCTGGACCCCGCAAATCTTACCCGTAATCAAGGTCCGCGCTGGATTCATGGCGGGCGCTTCGGCAAAGAAAGTCTCGAAGTCCGTTTTGTTTTCCAGCAGGGAGTCCAGTGCTTGCTGACTATAGCCGGTCAGCCAACGAATGATTTCATCGACTTCCTCCTTCATCCGCCCTTTCTTCTCCGCCTTGGTGATGTAATGGGGGTAGACGCTTGCGACGCTCGTGGTAAAGATTCGATGCTTTGTCATGATATTTGGTTGCGCTCCCATATATTTTCCAGAAACTGTCATTTTTCGACTACGTGAGCTCTGCGCTTCATTCAACTACGGCTCGGTGTATGTAATCAAATCTTGGCCCAGCTGGTAGCGTCTCCGGAAGCGGCACGGTCTCTTGCAGCACACATCCATATAATTTTACAGAACCTGTCATTTTTCGACAGTTTCTGATAAAATATAGTCATGAATCCGGTCACAGAACAATTCCTCAACGCACCAGCAGGCGTATTTACCAGTGAAGAGGTCGCCCTGTCCCTTTCCTGCACAGACGACAGCAGACACGGTAAGATCAAGCGGGCGCTCGCGAGCAATGAAATCCAGAGCGTACGTCGGGGACTCTAT
>CAXBPH010000419.1:0-3585 GCA_963977445.1 uncultured bacterium
AATCGGGACGCGCACGTATTTAAAATAGGCAAGCCCGCCGAGCACGCCGCCAATAAGGCCACCGAAAAAGACCATGCCACCTTCCCAAAGGAAGAATACACGGTACCATTCGTAGGGATTGCCCTCGTCATCGGTCCAGGTGGTCCCATATTGGAGATACCAGTAGATCTTGGCCCCCAGGAGGGCGCCGAAGAAAATCCAGACACCACCCGCCGGTGTTACGGGGTAGGGATTTTCCCGCTTATAGTTTTCGCGGACGGCCCCAAGCACGCCAACCAGGAAGGCCAGGGCGAGGGTCACGGTATAGGCGTGAAACTCCAGTGGACCAATTTCGAGAAGTGTAGGTTGCATACCAGCAGAGGCCTCTCTGGGTCGATCGTGCCGCAGGGCGAACCGACATTCAGGATAATGACAATGAATCTACGTGGACGGGATTGTGGCATAAAGCCCACGGGGGTTTCGAGTTAGCCTTGTTTTTGGGGCCTATTTCGCTGTTTCACCCTGCCGTAGCCAAACAGGACCGATAAGGCAAGGAAATACAGGAGGCCCGTCCCCAGCGCACTGCCAGGCGGCACCAAAGAAGCGCTATTGGTCTTCGCAGCGGTTTGTATACGAAAGCCCTCCGCTGACGTCGCGCTCAGCAATCCCTGACAACCATCTCCAGAACGGGCACGGACCCAATAGAAATAATGTACTTCGCTCACCTGGTCGGGAACGGTGCAACCATCTCCGAGAATAATTTCAGGCACGAGGGCCGTGATATCGTTGAATGAAGTGCCCGACTGCCAATCTTCGCCAACAGGGACCGACGCAGCGATGTTATTGGAGGTCGAGCGGTACACACGATACTCCACACCCGCGCCGGCAACAGCCGACCAGTTCACGCCAACCGCATCCGCCCGACTTTGCGTCGCCGTGATATTGGTTGGGGCTACAGGCGCTTCGCACCCGATCTGAACCATGGCATCCACAAAGGTATACACCAGACGAGACTCATCGGCACCCGAGGCCGAAGTGGAAACGGGTGTGGCCTGGCCATTGCTACCGACGACGACGACGGCATCATCATCGGAAATTCCCAGGACATCGCTAAGGGCACCATCGGTAAGATTGGCCGCGACGTTGAAGGCATAGGTGAATAACACCCCATTGGGGAGGGTCGTCGCATTGAGACCGGTAACGGTAACGCCGACCACCCCTTCGCCTATAAACACCTCGGAATCAATGGTTTTTCCGGCATCGGTCACCCCATCGGAAGGACGCACACCCCGTCGAATGACCATGGTATTGCCATCATTATCGAGAATGGGCTCCCCGGAGACGGAGTTGCGCAAGATCAGCTCATATTCGTCGGTGGCCGGTGTGAGTGCCATCGGATCATAGTCCAAAAAGACTATCAACGAGGCCGGAGGCGCGCCCTGGGTCGTCAACGACAGGGTTAGCTCTACCGTATCTCCCGCTTCTGCGGTTGTCGAACTCAGGGTAAGTGTTATATCATTCCCACCTTGTGCGGCAACGGTCTGAACCAGACCACCAGCCCCAACCACAAGACCAAAAACTACGAAACGTGCCGCCATGGCGACAAAGCCATTCCAAACCATGCAGGTACTCCTTAAACGTATGTGAAGGGCTTAGCCTAATGCGCCACCGCCCATACAGTCAAACCCGTGGGTTAAATCCATGGGGTAAAAAAGCTTGTGCCCTTTCAACCCGTCCATGTACCATTCCAATATGATACAGGTAACTTGTGCACATTGCGGTCTTCGCATCATGGTGCCCCCTACGGTACAAGGCAAGCGGGGTGTTTGTTTCAACTGCAGCCAGCCGATGAGCATTCCCGCTGCGGAAGATATTGAACGCCATACCAATTTACAATTCGAATTGGGCGATAAAATTGCAGACCGCTATGTCATCGAACAGCACGTAGGCAAAGGCGGTATGGGCGTCGTTTATCGGGCCCACGACACCCTCGTGGACGAGACCGTCGCGCTGAAGTTTATGAATCCCAAGCTCTTGCGCACGTCAAAAGGCAAACGCCTCTTCATCCAGGAAGCACAAATCGCCCGGCGTTTACGCCACGAAAATATTGTGGCGGTCCACGATGTAAGCTGGACCAATGAAGGCATTTTGTATCTTTCCATGGAATTTGCCCAGGGGCAATCGCTTCGGGAGTTCCTGCGTAAGCAACGGGTGGATCGGCGCTACGTTGACGTGCGCCTCTGCGTAACACTCGTAACCCAGATTCTCCGGGCGCTGGAAAATGCCCACCGGACCGTGATTCACCGGGATATTAAGCCCGAAAACCTGATTTTACTTGCCGGCGAACGCATAAAAGTTCTCGATTTCGGATTGGCGAAAGCGGTTCAGGAAGAATTTCTCAAAACCGAGCCCGACGATCAGAAATCGAATCAGGTGATTGGCACCCTGGCCTATGCCGCGCCGGAACAACGGCAGCGAAGGGGTGTGGATCCCCGCACCGATCTTTATGCCGTGGGCCTGGTATTTCATGAGCTCTTGACCCTCCGCACGCCCATGGACGAGCCTGTAACCGTGGAGCAGGTCCGGGAAGACGTGGCCCCCTCCCTACTCCAGGTTCTGAAAAAATCCCTTCACCCGGAAAAGGAACAACGCTGGCAGAACGCCCGTGAATTCCGCCGGGCCATGGAAGCTTCCTTCAATGACTCCTATCGTCGCCTGACCGAACGCATTGAGGTCAACACGGATCGGGGAGCCATTTCCACAGAAAATATGGTCTTCATGGAGGGGGGCAACTTCCTGATGGGCAATGATTCCCTCCGCGAAGCAGCGCCGGAACAAGAAGTTTACGTCGCGCCTTTCTGGATAGACGCCTATCCGGTGACCGTCAAGGAATACATCATCTACATGGAGGCCACCGGTTCGCCGGAGCCAAAATTCTGGCGGGACCCCCAGTTTAACGGCCCCGACCAGCCGGTTATCGGCATCACGTGGCAAGATGCACAGCGCTATGCCGATTGGGTCGGCAAACGAATCCCCACAGAAAACCAGTGGGAATATGCGGCCCGAGGCAAAGAAAACCGCAGCTATCCCTGGGGCTCCTTATCGCCCGACACGACCCGGTGTAATTTTGCCGACTACCTCGGTATGCCCTCCATCGTTACGATGCACGAGGACGGGCAGACGCCCGACCATGTCTTTGATCTGGCCGGCAATGTGATGGAATGGACCCTGGACCCCTTCATTCCCTACAAGAAAATTCGGCAGGAACCGGATATCATTCTGGATGCGCCCCGAAGGGCCGTGCGCGGGGGATGTTTTAATTCACCTCCCGAAGATCTCCGCACCTTCGTACGGCGGGGAGTCTTCCCCGAATCCCAACTCACGACGGTAGGTTTTCGGTGTGTCCTCCAGGCAGGCACATCCAAATAAGCGAAGATTCATCTCGGACATTTTCCAAGACCATTGGCTGCCAGCTTCGAAAACGCGAGACTGGGAGCGCAAGTCTCGGACGCGCCAAAGAAGGGCGGGCGGCCCGCCTGCCCCGGGCCGAAGGCACGTTGTTTTTACGTCTTCGACGTAATGCAGGCGAGCCGCCTGCGCTCCCAA
>CAXBPH010000420.1:0-3571 GCA_963977445.1 uncultured bacterium
TGGGACTTGTGGGACTTGTGGGACTTGTGGGACTTGTGGGACTTGTGGGAATTCTCATTTGTGGTGTGTCGTAAATCCAATTGTCCCATAGGTCCTACATGTCCCACAGGTCCCACGGAAACAGCATTTCCCTTTGGCCACCTTCCCCCTCAGGGGGACAGCCCCCGCTATCAACTGTTTCTACGATTACCATGGTGCGCGGTGGCTACGGCAGTTCATTGCGCTGATTGGGGTGAACTGCGCGGGTGCAGTCCCCACCTTCCCCCTCAGGGGGACGGCCCCCGCTGTCTAATGTTTCTACGCTTACTGTGGTGCACGTTGGCTACGGCAGTTTGCGTCGCTACTTGGAGTGAACTGCGCGGGTGCAGTCCCCGCGCAGTTTTCCTCCAGTCTTTTATCGCTTCACAATTACCGCTGACCAGTCTTCGGCGAGGCGGAGTTCGGTGGTGGTGATGCCGTCTTTTTCCGTGAAGGGCGCGTCGAAGTCGCTTACCTCTTCTCCCTTGTCGTTGTAGATGTGCACTTCGTGTTGGGCACCGTCGCCCCAGCCGTAGACTCCGCTGATCTTGGTCACGATGCGCTCTTCACCGATGATATAGCCCTGGTGGAGCTCCATGGGGGTGATGGGGAACATCTGGCTGGTGATGGTTTTGTGGGTGGGTGTCACGGTCATGTCGTTGTACCAGTGGTAGACGCTGCCGTAGTCCAGGGAGGCCAGCATGGTGTTGTAGGCATCCTGCTGGCTGCGTTCGGTGAGGTGGTCACCGAGGGCGATGGGGGAGTAGAGGTGCCCCCGTGTGCAGTTGGTGATGCTGCCTGTCTCGATGAAGCACGGGAAATTCAGCGCTGCCATGGCGCGGGTGTAGGGCGCGCCGTTGCCAATCAGGGCACCACGGGACTGGATGTATTTCGCCAGACGTACCCGCCAGTCTTCGGTCAACAAGGTCACGGAAGACTTAAGGCCGATAACCGACAGGGTCTTGGGGTCAATGTCGCCGCTGAAACGGTCCCAGGGTTCGCCATAGTGATATTGGACGTTGCTGTATTCGTGTTCGTCCCAATAGACGCCCTCGGCACCCATGTCATCGAGGATGATGTCGATATTCTTTCGGATGGCGGCGCCGTAGGTGTTGTCCGTCATGGGGAGGTAGAGGCGCTGGGTCTCTTTGCCGTAGTTGGCCTGGGTGCCGTCGGCTTTGAGGGTGCGGGCATCGTGGAAGAGGCTTTCCCCTTCGTCCGTCGTATCGAGGAAGCAATGGAAATAGACCATGGACTCCCCTTCGGGGTAGAGGCGTTTCCACCGTTCGAAGGCCACGGGATAGCGTTCGTGGTCCACCTGCTGAAAAGCCGTGCCGTGGCTGTAGCGTCCCTTGTAGCTGGCATGGATCGTGGCGCAGATATACTTGGGATTTTTATAGTCCAGGAAGCGAGATAGCTGGTCGTCACTCCAGGCTTCGGTGAGGGGGCCTGCGCGCAGGAAGGCAAAGCCGCCATCGATGAGGAAGTTGGAATTCATCATGCGCCGGGCCGAGTTGATGAATCGGTAATAGTCGGGCTCCACCACGGGCACGATAATCCACACCGCCGTGTAGGTGGCGCCCGGTGGCAACACGAGGTTGTTGTCGGCCACACCCACGGAGCCATCGATGCCATAGTTGTTACTGTGAACGCGGAAGACATCGTCGGAGGCGATGAAACCCAGCCCCCAGTTGTCCGACGCCGCGAAGGTCGTGCAGTTGGCGGGCGTGCTGGCGCGGCCATTGCCGCCGGGCTGTTCGAGTCCGGCGACCCAGAGTTTTTTCACCTGGTCGCCCAGGTTGGCCTGGTGGCGGTGCATGATGCCCAGGTTGTCGTCGGTGAGGTTGGTGAAGGTGTCATAGACCACGACGCCCTCGGCCTGCGCTTCGATACGGCGGCTGTGGCGGAAGTAGTCGTTGCTGCCCGTGACCCAGGCGGGGGCCGGAGTGGAGAAACGACTTTCCACCACGACGTCGGTGCCCCCAAAGGCCAACGCGATTTTACCGTCGGGCTCCACACTCGCCGTGTAGGCCGTGCGGAGATCATTTCGTGGCGCGATGGTGGGGATGGGCCCGGTGGGCGCAGGCGCTTTGGCCAGGGCTGTCGGCGGGGGAACCTGATACACTAATTCGGCCTGGCCCGCGTGGAGCGGATCAGTGACGCGGTCGTCGGCGGCGTTCTCCAGGGTCAGCGTGTTGACGCCCGCCGTGACGAGGTCGGTGATGTCGAATTCAAAAAGGCAGGGCACCACGTCGTCGAGGAGGCCATAGTGGTTGTCGCTGTTGGGCGCTTCAAAATCGGGGCTGTAGTAGGTGGACATGCGGTCCCCGGCATACATGGAATAGACCTGGCCACCCCGTGAGTGTTGACGGAGCTTCTTGTTGATCAACCGATTCCCCGAGAGGGCCTGGCCATTGACGGAGACACGCATGGCCTGGGTGTAGCCCGCCACTTTGGGCGTGTCCATGCGCGCCATGAGGCGGAGGACGGCCTGCCGACCTTCCGGAACCGCTTCGGCCTCAAAGGTCTGCTCGGTCTTTTCCCCGAGGGCGATTTCCAACGCGTCGAAGAGGGGGAGGGCCGTGGCCCGTTCCGTAGCGACCCCATCACTGCCCGCGAGGGCCATGGGGAGGAGGCGGGTCCGTTGGTGGGCCCAGGGAGCCGTGTCGATGGTCAACATGGATTCCTGCTTCGGTTCGCTGCCGTCCGTGTCGCTGAGGCCCACCTCGATACGGAGAGGCAGGTCCTGCGTCGGTGTGATGCCCAGCGTGCTCCACGGCACGGCTGCTTCCAGGATCCAACCCGTAGACGTTTGTGTCGCCGCCACCAAAACATCACTCAGATCGTGACCTCGGGGGGTGAAGCAGAATGCCTCCGGCGTGGTATCCACCAGGGGATCGCCCGAGGTGCCAAAGTTTCCGGGGCTCAAGGCGATGTGGAACTGACCTTCGCCGAAGGTGTCTCGGTTGGTATCGAAGTCTGGTTGGGCGTCGATGTAGAGTTCTACATGGTCGCCCTGCCAGATGCCGGCACCCCGCTGGCCCTGGGCGATGCTATCGTCGGTAACCGTGGCCGCGAGAAAAAGATATTCGGCGCGCCAGGCGAGTTGGACGGTGCCGCTGAGGTCGCTGGGATTGGTCCACGAGCCCGCACCGAAAACGACCTGTTCGGGCTGATTGAGGGTCCGGGTATTGGGCACGCCCGACCAATCCCCCAGGTCGCCATCGACGGCAATCGGTGGATCGGGTTTCAGGGGGATGCCCTGGGGCGGTGCGGCGTGGGTGAGCGTGGTAATGAAGAGGGAGAGCCCGAGGGCCAGCGTTCGATGAAGCATGGGAAAAGCTTTCGTTGGAGGTGCTTGGTAGTGCCAGGATTGTATTCCGCCTGAGGCGGGAGATTTATGGTGGCATATGGCGGTCATTGGATCAAAGAGTGAATATACGGGGGCGTGACGTGGAGAAAACTTCCGAGACGGGAGAAGGGCTCCACGTGGGGGACAGTTTCCGATTGCAGCGCGTCGTGATGTATTGGAATCGGGTTGTTAATCAATCGG
>CAXBPH010000421.1:0-3509 GCA_963977445.1 uncultured bacterium
AAGTGGTACTTGGGTGGGATGGGTTCGCCTCATTGGCCACGACGGGTGTGTTGCAGGTTTCCGTGGGCGATGTCGGTGCAGTCCCCGGTAACCGCCCCGACAGTCACCCTGCGCTTCGTTAGGTTGAGTCGGCCTCTTTGGCCTCGACGAGCGCATTGCAGGTTTACGTGGGCAGTCCCCGAATGTTGTCCCCGAGGTGCCACTGCGCGTCCGTATTGGGTATAATAGAGGACACGACCCATTGGTCCCAACCAACCCCCACCTACGGAAACTTTGAAGAAAAAACAGATACAAAAAAAGAAGCGCAAACAGGTACGTACGCGGAACTGGACAGATGCACACGAAACGGCCTTCAGTCATGACCGGGCCCGACATCGTCGTGCCCAGACGGCCATTTCCGATGCGGCTGTCGAACTGAACAGCCTGCCCACCGACTTTGTAACGAACGCCCTCGTCATTTCCCATTCCAAGAAATGGGCCTTTGTACTGAAAGATGGCGAAGAAGAGCTTTGTCTCATTGACGAGCGCCTTAAAGAGTCCAACGCGACCCTCCTGGCGCCCGGCGATCGCGTATTCGTGGAGCGAGAAGCCGAGAAGTGGTTTGTTCGCGGGGTGGGGCCGCGCCTTACGCGATTGAGCCGTCCGGGCCACGAACACGATCGCCTCGACGAACAAGTCTTTGCCGCGAACATCGATTATCTCGTTGTCGTGGCTGCGGCGGCAGATCCGCCGTTTCGTACAGGCCTGGTGGATCGCTATCTTATCGCCGCTGAGGTGGGGGGGGTGACCCCGATTATCTGCGTGAACAAAATGGATCTGGTCGAGGAAGAGCCTCCGTCGCTCAAGGACTACGAAGCCCTTGGCTTCCTGGTGATTCGGACCAGTTGCGAGACGGGGGCCGGTCTCGTCGAATTGCGCACCGCCCTCCGGGGTAAGCTCAGCATTCTCTCGGGACACAGTGGCGTTGGCAAATCCACACTACTCAACGTGCTCGATGAGGATCTGGAAGTACACACCCAGGAGGTCAGTGGCGTTTCCCACCGTGGTCGCCATACCACCACGGCGTCCCGCCTCTATGAGCTGGAGGGCGATATCCGTATCATCGATACCCCGGGTATTCGCGCGCTGGGAGTCTGGGGTATTACGCCGACCGAAGTGGCCTGGTTTTTTCCCGATCTGGCGGCCTTGGGGGAGAACTGCCATTTTCGCAATTGCAGCCATACCCACGAGCCCGATTGCGCCGTCACCGAAGCCCTCGACAAGGGGGAACTAACGCCTTGGCGTTACGATTCCTACCTGCGCATCCGGCTGAGCATGGAAGAGGACCAGGACGGACCCTTTGGCGATAAATACAGCCGTAAAAGTTCAGACTACTAACGCCCTGATCGTTTTGTACGTTCCTTTTCGGAGCGCTTTCCTTTCGTTATACCCTGACCGTCTCCTGGGCCAGACGAATTCGACATTTCTTTCTAAATTGGGGTTTTATGTCCGATTTTTGTATGGTGTATGAAAGTCGGCCACCTATATGTTCCAATTTGGCACACTTCACGCCATCGCACGTAGAAAGTACCACTTTACTCTCAGAAGCGTGAGACAGAGACTTCGAATAGATGTATAGGCCTGTTGAACTGGAGCGTTTTGGAAAATGGCTGTGTTCGAGTATAGTGCAGTATCGGCGGACAGTTTAGAAGACCGCGAGCAAGGAACTATTGTAGCACCGGATCGCTTGGCCGCTTTTGATAAATTGAAGCGAATGGAGTATGCAGATATTAAACTTCGTGCACTCCGCGGATTTGAAGCATTCATACGACAGTGGACTGCCGACGTTTCTTAATTAACGACATAGCGGGTCTTCAGGACCCTGAAAATCTTCGCACACACCCGTAGTTTCGTCGGAGGCTCTCAAGAGCCAAAGTTGAGACTGCACGCAGCACTCCCTGCTAAACCCCCGGGGAGTGTTTGTCGTATAAGTCGAATATTGTACCTATGGGTACAATATGGTGTGGGTTGATTCATCCCATTTGCCTCTTCCTCGAGCTGGTAGGAGTGGCGGCGGCACCGTGGTTTTGCTGGAATTACTTGCAAGTATGGGGAGGGGCTGGCTATCATTCGGTGCGAGATTCCTGGCTGTCCGGTCGGGGGATTTTCGCGTCGCTGGACGCATTCTCGGCGTTCTTTCCCGTACGCCACCGAGGGACTCGGGTTTATTTCGCGTCTGATCGCATTTCGTCATCGAATAACACCGTTGGTGAAATGTCCTGTCCTTTGCCCCGAAAACGCAATTCCCCACATAGATTTGGAGTTTTAGAATTTGATGGTCTATATACTGTTGATTGTGGGGCTCGCGCTCCTGGTGAAAGGTGCCGATTGGCTTGTTCGTGGGGCCTCATCGGTGGCCAAGTCGCTCAATGTCAGCAATTTTGTCGTTGGATTGACGGTCGTATCTTTCGGAACCTCTCTTCCCGAGTTGGTCATCGGTATTGTTGCGGGTGGTGATGGCAACGCCGATCTATTCATCGGAAATGTCGTCGGAAGTAACATCGCCAATATCCTGTTGATCCTCGGGATATCGGCCATGATTTGTCCCCTGCCCGCCAAGCGGGGCACCGTGTGGCACGAGATTCCTTTTACGTTGGGCGCGGCGGTCGTGTTCTTTGCCTTGCTGAATGATCATCTCTTCGATGGGGACGCCGTAAATCGGTTGAGCCGTGTTGATGGCATTGTCTTACTGGGCTTCTTTTGCGCCTTCCTCTATTACGTTGTGCAATTGGTCAAATCGGACAAGGAACAAGAGTGGGTAGGCGAACAGCCGACAGACTCCCGGTTGCGTTCGGTGATCGAAATCGTGGTAGGTATTGCCGGGTTGGTCATCGGGGGCAAGTTGGCGGTAAACAGTGCCGCGAGCATTGCTACCGCGATGGGCTTGAGCCAGGCCTTTATCGGGTTGACGGTCATCGCCATAGGCACCTCACTTCCAGAACTCGCCACGTCGGGTATGGCGGCGTACCGAAAGAACGTGGATATTGCCGTGGGCAACGTCGTGGGCTCGAATATCTTCAACATTTTCATCGTTGCCGGGTTGTCGAGTGTCGCGAATACGATGGACTACAACGTGGCCAATAATGTCGATTTTGCCGTAATGATCGTGGCCACGTTAATTCTCTTTGCCTTCATGTTTACGGGAAAGCCAAAAAACTCCCTGCAGCGTCGCGAAGGCGCAGTGATGGTGGGTCTCTATGTGTGTTACCTCGCCTTTCTCGTTTATCGGGGATGAAGGGGGCGGGGTAGGGGACTGCACCGACTGCAAAGGGCTTGTTTGTAATGGAAAAGGGAAGGTAACCAGTCGGTAACTGTACCCAACGATGCGGTGAACGGCTGGTAGTCTTTTCGGTACAGTCACCCCCTTTTACGTAGTAGTTTCATTATCGTGTGGGGGCGCTGTTTCACACGGGGGATACTGTCCCAACGTAACTCGGGGACAGTTTCCGACTGCGTAGAGTTTGCTGGTA
>CAXBPH010000422.1:0-3427 GCA_963977445.1 uncultured bacterium
GCACCGGCTCCTACCTGGTGGATGGTGCCGTGCTACTCGCACTCCTCACCATACTCCTCGGGTGGCATCGCTACCAGGCCCCACAGGTGCGCTGATGCACCTGACAATCTGAACCAGCAACACGACTCCCGCGCAGCTAACTGCGCGGGAGTTTTTTATTAAGCCGTCAGTAGGAACTTTTTGTCGCTGATGCATATGGAGTATGGTAGTCGGAGAATGTCTACTTATCGTTCAGTATAAAATGTAGAGGAAGTTCATCATGCTTTTTACAAAAACAATTTCATCAGCGGCGCAAATTACATTCAGCGCACTACTCCTATTCATGACCATGGGCCCAACTTGGGCCACCCCCCTGGATGACTATGTTGCCGCGCCTGATGCCACATTCAGCTATGAACTCTTAAGCACCACGGTCGAAGCGGACTACACTGCCTTCATCTATACCATGAATTCTCAAACCTGGCGCAGTGCCGCCGAAGTAGATCGACCCGTCTGGCAACACTGGGTCCGGGTGGCCGTCCCCCATACCAGAAGCCACGACAAAGCCCTCATGTACATTAGCGGCGGTAGCAATGGCGGCACGGCACCCACCACGGTTGATGCCGACTTTGCGACCATGGCGGTGGCGGCCGAGGCTGTCGTAGTGGAACTACGCATGGTACCCAACGAGCGCATCCGCTTTCTTGACGAGACAGATTACCGCTATGTCGACGGTGGTCGCACGGAAGATGAACTCATCGCGTATACCTGGGTTAAGTACATTGAGACGGACGACCCAACGTGGCTGGCCCGTCTACCCATGACAAAAGCCGTGGTGCGCGCCATGGATCTCGCCGAAACGGAACACGGAATCACCGGCTATTTTGTCGCAGGCGGTTCCAAGCGCGGATGGACCACCTGGACCACGGCTGCCGTTGATTCCCGGGTCGAAGCTATCGCACCCATCGTCATTGATGTGCTCAATGTCGAAAACAGCATGCAGCACCATTTTGATGCCTACGGCGACTGGTCCCTATCTATTCAGGATTATGCCGATATGGGACTCATGTCAAAACTCCACGACCCCGATTTTCGGCGAATTACCGATGTGGTAGACCCCTATGTCTATCGGGATCGGCTCACGATGCCCAAATTCATTATGAATTCCACCGGGGACCAGTTTTTTCTGCCCGACTCATCTCAGTTCTATTTCGACGATCTTGTTGGTGAAAAACATATTCGTTTCCTGCCCAACACCGACCACGGTGTAAACAGCCCGGATACCCTCCAGGATTTGACCACGTACTTCGAATCCTATCTCAATGACGTCAGTCGTCCGGAGTTTTCCTGGACCATTGAGAACGATGGCACTATTCGGGTGGAAACGGTGAGTACGCCGACGGCCGTCCATCTCTGGCAGGCCAGCAACCCGGAGGCCCGTGACTTCCGACAAGAAACCATCGGCAACGTATGGGCCAGCACCACCCTGACCGACCAGGGCGACGGTGTCTTCATCGGCAGTGTCGCTGAACCCGCGCGCGGCTGGAGTGCCTTCTTCGTCGAGCTGGAATTTGCCAGTGGTCTGACCTATCCCTTTCAGTTCACCACCCAGGTCAGCGTAATACCCGATATCCTCCCCTTTAAGGATGGAAATATCCGGCCGGAAATCACCAACCCAACGGCGCTGGATGACTACGTGGCCGCCGCCGACCCGGCCTATTCTTATGAACTCGTTAATACGACCGACCACGAAGGCTACACCTCCTATGTCTATTCCATGAATTCCCAGACATGGCGCAGCAGCAGTGAAGTGGACCGCCCCCTCTGGCAACATTGGCTGTCGGTGGCCGTTCCCGATAACCACCTCCACGACGATGCCCTCCTCTGGATCGCAGGTGGCGACAACGGCGGAAGCGCGCCGATTCAAATAGACCCAACCCTGGGCGCGCTGGCCGCCAGCACCCTCTCCATCGTCGCGGAATTGCGCATGGTTCCCAATCAGGAACTCCTTTTTTCCGATGAAAGCGACCCACGCTATCAGACGACCGGCCGGGAGGAAGACGAACTCATCGCCTATGCCTGGGATAAGTACCGCAACACCAAGGATCCCCTTTGGCTTCCCCGTCTCCCCATGACGAAGGCCGTCGTGCGCGCAATGGATACTATCCAGTCCGAATTCACCAGCATCCAGGGTTTCATGGCAACGGGCGCATCGAAACGGGGTTGGACCACGTGGACGGCCGCCGCGGTAGACCCTCGAATCAAGGCTATTACACCCATGGTCATCGATTTGCTCAATCTGGTACCAAGTTTTCAGCACCATTACGCTGCCTACGGGGAATGGGCCGAATCGGTTGAAGACTACGAAGACATGCGGATTTTCGAATGGTTTGAAACGGAAGATTTTCAAGACCTACTCGACATTGTTGGTCCCTATTCCTATCGGGACCGTTATACCATGCCGAAATTCATCATCAATGCGTCGGGGGACGAGTTTTTCCTGCCCGATTCTTCCCAATTCTATTTTGATGATCTCGTGGGACAAAAATACCTTCGTTATGTGCCCAACACCGGCCATAGTTTGAATGAAGCTGCCTTCGCCGACCTCAGTGCCTACTATGGTTCCTATTTGTTTAATACAGCCCGCCCGAAATTTACCTGGGAGAAAAGTAACGACGGCAACCTCACGGTGAGCACCGATACAACCCCGACCCGGGTACTACTCTGGCAGGCAACCAACCCCGCTGCCCGGAACTTCATCGGGGCAACCTATACAAGTACGGTGCTTCAGGATCTCGGCAATGGCACCTATGTGAGCAACGTGGGCGAACCCGTTGCCGGCTGGACTGCCTTCTTCATCGAACTCGAATTCCCGAATGGTCGCAACTACCCAGTCGGCTCTCCGTTGGCCGCGCTGGATCTGGAACCCTTCAAATTTACGACCGAAGTCAGCGTTATTCCCGACATCCTCCCCTTTGCGGATGATACCGAATGTATTGAATTGGCCCGTAGTATTCCCGATGTCTGTGTCTCTCCCAGTGAGCAGCTGGTGGTGACTGTGACGCTGACCGAGCAGTGCCAGGGCGAGTTAAGTGCGGTTGGCCTTCGTGAGACTATTCCGACGGGTTGGACCTTCCTGTCCCAGGCGGGATCGGATGCGCCCGACATTGCGCCCAACGTGGGTGCTACGTCAGAACTCAATTTTGCCTGGGTTGATATCCCCATCTTCCCGGTGTCCTTTACCTACACCTTGCAGGTCGCTGCTGGAGAAACCTCTAATCAGCAAATCACCGGTATGGCGCTGTATCGGACGGATGGGGGCGAATTATCAAGCACAACTATTTCAACAAACGTGTGCCTTGAAGGCTCCAGTGGCGAAGGCGAGGGTGAAGGCGAGGGTGAAGGCGAGGGTGAAGGCGAGGGCGAAGGCGAAGGTGAAGGTGAAGGA
>CAXBPH010000423.1:0-3405 GCA_963977445.1 uncultured bacterium
GGGTGCGCGTTACAGCGATTTCGCCTACCTCTATCGCTCCAACCAGCAATCACGGCCACTGGAAGTTACTCTGCGTCAGGCAGGTATCCCCTATATTGTCGTGGGGGGGCAGGATTTCTTTGAACGTGCCGAAGTCCGCGATATCATTTCCTACCTCAAGGTGATTGTAAATCCCCGTGACGAAGCCGCCTTTCTCCGGGTGGTCAACATGCCACGCCGGGGTGTGGGGGATTCGACCCTTCACAAAATACACGAGCTTTGTCGTGACGAAAAAATGTCTCTCGGTCAGGCGACCGCCCAGCTCCTCAAGCAGGGCCTCGACGGCGGTCCCACCCAATTGGCCCTGATGGAGTCTGCCGACGAGCGGGTTCGTCAGTTTAAGGAACAAAAGACCGAACGGGGCCTGCGCGATTTTCTGCGCCTCCTCGATAAGTTCCGCAAACGCTTTCGCGAGAAAGACGGCACCCTCCGCGAAATCGTGGAAGATCTCATCAGCAGCATCGACTATCACGGAGAACTCGTTCGTAGCTGCAAGTCACCCCAGCAGGTTACCAACCGTTGGAACAACGTTGAAGTGGTGGTGAAGGCCATCGGTGACTACGAAGAGAAGGCGGAGGAGCCCACCCTCAGTAACTTCCTCGATGAAAGCCATCTGAACACCGACCAGGCCCGCTTCGGTAAAGATGATCGCAAGAAGGCCGGGGTGACCCTCATGACCATTCATAGCGCGAAGGGGCTGGAATTTCCCTTTGTGTTCTTGATGGGGCTGGAAGACGGCCTCATGCCCCATGAGCGCAGTCTCAAGGAAAACAATATTGAGGAAGAGCGGCGGCTCTTCTATGTGGCCCTCACGCGGGGCAAGCGCCACGTCACCATGTTTGAGGCCCTCAGCCGGGTCAAGAGCGGCAAAGAGCGCATCGCCAAGACCAGCCGATTCCTCGCCGAAATTCCCGCAGAGCTCTATGCCCAGCACGTCAAGGCCGTCCGCCAGATGATGGAAGAAAGTGTCGATCCGCCGGAAATGAAAAAGAAAAAAAAGAAATACGTGCCCAAGCGCAGCAATCTCTAGCAGCCCGTTGCAACACTCGAACGCGGGCTACGAACGGCCTTCTTGACCGAACTCCGCGTTATGAGCCCTTGAAAATACTAGTATTTCCTGTGGGCTCGCGCCTTGATTTCGGTCAAGAACTTTCGTTCTCGCCTTCGCGCGCCTTTTGCAATGGGCTGCCAGGCGGGGGGAGCTGACTCCTGGCAGCGGTCGAGGTTACTTCTGGACTTCCATGTAGAGCAGGCAGTGGTCGGAATATTTCTTTATCCATGCATCTTTTTCCGCATCGGTAGTTTTCTCGACCCAGCCGCGAACGTGTACGGGGTGGCCAGCAAAGTTCTTGAAGTGTATCTGATTGCTCGCGACCACGTGGTCCAGATCAGACGGGGCATAGTTTCCTTGGGAGCCGTTCCACCACGTCACATTCGACTTGTCGAGACGTGTCATCTGTGCCCGCTTCGCGCGGCTGTCGAGACGTCGCAATTCCAGGTCTGGGTGAATGTCCTGATCATAGGGGTAAACCATACCCATGGTGTTTAGATCACCGAGGAACATGTAGTTTGAAGTGTTCTTCGGAAGTTTCGCGGATTTCTCAAGTTTATGGCGAAACTTGACGGCCCGGTCCGACATACTGTCCCGCAATCCAAAGCCCTCTGGATTTGGCCCTGACTTCGTGTGAAGGAAGAGCAGGGAATAGTCTACACCGCTTACCCGAAGTGTCAGCAGCGCACCGGGACGTAGCCGCTCGTTGCCCCGTTTGAACTCAACTTTCTGCGTGAAGAATGCTGTAAGCGTATTGCGTACCCCCACCAGGATCTCCTGGGTCTGCGGCCCCTCCGTGATGTGGAATGTGTAGTTGGCCATTCTGTCTACAAGGGCCGAGAAGACCGATTTCCCCTCAACCTCATAGAGGGCGAAAACATCGGGCTTGTTGCCCCCGCTTGGGTCGATGAGGAAATCCACGATATGGGAAACCCGACTGCCTGAATTTTTGAAATGTTCAACGTTCCACGATGCGAGAGAGAATGCCTTTGCCATGAGCGTTTCCTTGTTCGTTGGTCGTGTAAGACAGACCTGTGCGTTACTGTGAGAGCGAACAATCTTTCGGTCATGGTGTTCCACGCGGTACGCGGCCCGACGGAGCGATGTTCTATATAGTCTATACGGTGTCATAAGGGGGCTGTAATGTCAAGATGGTGTTGTGGGTCAAGTTTTTAATCCAAGATTTTGTTTTTTGCTATACTTTCGCGCAAGCAGTGAAGTTTAGTGAACAGTGAGCAGGCTAATGGCTCACTCTAACCTCCCAAAAAAAGAGAAGTGTCATGACATTTTGCGCCGCCATTAATTGCCTCGACGGCCGCACGCAGTTGCCCGTCAATAATTACCTGATGAAACGTTTTAATGTGAAGTATGTCGACATGCTGACCGATGCCGGTCCGCTGGGCATATTGACCAACGACCCCGATTCCCCCCGTGCGGAATTTTTTATCGAGCGTGTGAATACCGTTATTCGCGTCCACGATATTAAAGAACTTGCCATCACGGGCCATTGGGATTGCCGGGGAAATCCCCAACCCAAAGAGACCCAGTTTGAGCAAATTCGGACGGTCGTATTGCGCTACCGCGGGATTTTCCCAAACCTGACCATCATCGGCCTCTGGGTTGATGAGGATCAGCAGGTTCACGAGATCGAGATTGAGGCGTAAGATTCGCTAGCCGTATGTTAGCTATCGGGCCTCAGGGAAGTGGTGACGTTTTATGCGTGTATTAGGGTTTGACCCCGGGACAGCCACCACCGGCTTTGGTGTTGTCGACGGCAAAGGTAGCCGTCTGCACTATGTCGCCCATGGTGTCATCACGACCCCCGCAAAGCAACACTATGCCCTCCGCCTGCAAACCATCTATGCGGAGGCGGTCGCGCTCATTGAAGCGCACCGACCCGACGCCGTTGCCATCGAAAAGCTCTTTTTCAAGCAGAATGTCACCACCGGTATTGCCGTCGCCCAGGCGCGGGGGGTATTGTCCCTCGCTGCCGTGCAGGCGGGCTTGCCCATTGGTGAATACAGCCCGACCGAAACCAAGCTGGCCATTACAGGCTACGGTAAGGCAGACAAGAAGCAGGTCCAGGAGATGATTAAGATGCTCCTGAACCTGGAAAAGATTCCCCGGCCCGACGATGCGGCGGATGCCCTGGGCCTCGCGATTTGCCAGATTCATGCGGGACCGGTGCGCCAGGCGGGCGCGTAAGCGCGTTTCGAATGGGGGACAAGAGTAGCTCGTACGTCGTCACGACATCGGGTCCGGTGCAGTCCCCGTGCCACGCGATCCGACAACGTCGGTTCGTGTGCGTGGAATGG
>CAXBPH010000424.1:0-3376 GCA_963977445.1 uncultured bacterium
TTGGCGCTATGGAGCGCCGACGGCCCGTCGGCATTACGTCGAAGACGTAAAAATAGCGAGTTGGATTCGATCGAGGTCTATCTTCGCTTAGTTAGTCTTTGATGGGAACAGAGAGCACCACAAGTTCTCCCGCGGGAATCGTCAGCTCCAGGGAGCCCTCCGTTTGCGTTCCGATGAAATCTGACCCCGTCAGGACCTCGAAGCCGTCAATAGGACCCGAAATTTGTACCGTCCGAACCATGGCGGGATCGGCGACTTCACCATCAGTACTCTTGGTAACGCCCAGGTTGTTGAATACACCAATCAAATAACGTCCGTCAGCCCGGGATTGGGCGACACCGACTTCACCAGTTACCCGAAAGGGCAGGGCGTTATTGATGGCATCCTCGACCGATTTCTTGACCCCATCGGAGTCATCGAAGAGGAGGGCGTCGGGCCAGGTCTTGGACTGCTCCTCGTCAAAATACACGACCCGCTCGTATTCTTTCAGCAGGGCCTGGGGGACATCCGCATCGAAGACGTCGAAGCAACCAATCCATGGCGACGGTGTAAGGTTGTGCGAATCGCCACCACCACCGGCCCGTTGTGTTGCGAGGAAGGCTTTTCCAAATCGACGCAGCCCATTATGAAACTCGTCCCCCGGAGCAATGCGCCACAACGTGTCCGAGTACCCGGCCATATAGCGAATGTCGATTCCGAAAGTTTCGGGGGGCATGACCACCGCTATCGGCACCATCGGCTCCGGTCGGGAAATATCCCTCGTCGTGGTCTGGAAGTCGCGCACAATCTGGCCATAGGTGGTAATCGGATAATCTTCCCAATTGGTGAAGTAGTTTTCCGCACCCCACTCTTCCGACCACCACGCCGCTCCGGAAAGCCAGGCGTAATAAAGCAGGCGTCGTTGCAGGGAGCGGCTACTTCCGTGCTGGGGGCCGATGTTGTAGCCGTCCATCAGCTCCTTCATTTTGGGCTCCAGGGGCCACCAGGGCGAAAAACTCGTCGCACAAATGCACCCCATGGGCTTGCCGCCCCAAGGCTCGTAGTAGGCGCCGAAGGGCTTTCCATGTTGACGTCCGGCACCCCGGGCACACGCGATTTGAAAAGCGGTGAGCGGTACCTGGTTTCCAATTTCCGCCATGACGTTTTTTGCGCCCAGGCGAAGGGCCGTATGATGAAGCTGGCCATGGCCGGTAACGGAAATCAGTTGCCCCTCCGTGAGGGCGATCAACTGTTTGAAGTAGTCCGAAAGGTAGGTTTCCACTTCCTCCTGGGTCTTTATTTCTCGAAAGAGATCACGGAAGATGCTGAAGTCTCCGCTGGAGAAATAGGGCCGCTGGGTGCTGCCTTCGAGTGCCGCAAAAGACTCGGCGTTGAAGGGCAGCCCCTTATCGAGGATGAGCGAATGAATCCGGTGGTAGTCGTGGGTGGGGGAGTTGCCCCACTCGTGGGCCTGAAAGCCGAGAAAATTGGAATCGCTCTTGAGACGGTCCGCCACTTCCCCGATACCTTCCAGGGATTGAAAGGGCATGCCACCCATGATCCGGTCAATGTAATAGGGGTGCCCCGATGCCTGCGCCTTATCCAGCAGGGGCGCCTGGAGCCAACGGGACCCGAAAGTAGATCGCTCAAAGCCCGTATTGTGAAGGCGATACCCCGCGTCTGCCTCCATGCCATATTTTTCCAGGCCGGCGCGAAATTCAGGTGCGCCAAATTGCAGGAATATCATGCCGTCGTCTTTCGCTTCACTGCGAATTGTTGTCAGCGAAAAGGCCAGGAGAAGCGTTGCAAACAGCCATCTTCGTGTGCGTGGGCGACAGGTTAGTACCATGTGCTAAAACTCCCGGGAGTGTAGAATCGATTGAGTCTGTTGAAGGGAAAAACGACAGTTGACCTGACGACAACGTATCGGTATGCTGCATAAATTCACACAACGGCAATTATGGAGAAAATGGATGCACGAAACCAACTCACCTTATCGTTTTACCCGTGTACTGCGCTGTTGCAGTGCCGCCCTTGCCCTCTTTTCGTTGTCGGCATTTGCCGATAGCCCCTACACCGATGGCATTTCTGAGAGTGGCCAAAACCACACCGACCCACGCTATCAGCGGGCGACCATCGCGCCCACCTTGGCGCGCCTCGATCCCGGCGAAGCACAAAAATTTAACGTGGTCATGGTGGCCACGCGCCTGATGGCCGCCGAGGTGCCCGCCTCCGTAACGTGGTCGGTCAACGATATCCCCGGTGGTAATGATGCAATCGGACATATCACCGAAAACGGCGAGTACACGGCACCTGCAACGATGCCCTCGCCCCGCGAGATAAACATCGTCGCCGAAGTGCCTGAGGCCGCCAACCCCTTCCTTTTCGCCACGGTAATTATCGGCGATGCCCCGATTCTCTATAAATCGGTCCACGTCTGGGCAGAGAAAAATGAGGCCGAGGGCACCCATTTGCTCACACCCCATGGCATTGGTCTCGACAAAGACGAGAATATTCTTATCACGGACATGGGCAATTCCAAGGTCCATCGTTACACCCAGGAGGGGGCCTACATCGGGAACATCGGACTCGGCGCTGGTCGTGAAGATGGAGAAATAAGCAAGCCCCGGGAAGTGACCAGCGACGTGGATGGTCGTATCTTTGTGACAGACAGCAAAGGGGATCGGCCACGGGTTCAGGTCTTTTCCAACGAAGGAGAGTTTCTCCAGATTTTTGCGGAAAAAGGGCGTCTTCCGGGAATGCTGCTTCGCGCCCATGGGATGGATCACGATCGGGCGCGGAATCTTTTTGTCGTCGATGTAGACAACATGCGCGTCAACGTTTACGACCAGTTTGGTAAGTCGATCCGGGATTGGGGACAGGAAGGCTTGCTCACGGGGGAGTTGAATGCGCCCCATGGACTATTCGTTGATCGTAGCGGCGACGTATTCGTCACTGGGTATTATGGCCCCACCCAGAAGTTCAGTCCTTTCGGTGACTTTGTTGCCGCCTTCGGCCACGGCGCACCGCCAGACGGACCAAGCTATTTTCACAGCGTATCCGGAGACAAATGGGGCAACGCCTATCTCTCCGTTCGCAACAAGGGCGGCTACGACGGTGCCATTCAAAAGGGCGATGAAGGCTACTACAGCATCATGAAATACAACAACAACGGCGACTTTATTTGCGGTTGGGCCTACAGCGCCAAAGAGCACTCCGAGTCGGAAGTGGCCGTGGCGGACGATGGCCGCGTCTTTTGCCTCTTCAGTGGTGGTGGTGAATCCGGCGTAGAGACTTTCCAGCAGGAATAAAGATTCTATGACGCTCCGCCAGAACCGGAGCTCGTCCCATCATCGTGTTGTCCGTCACATGGTCGATAGTAGAGACCATGTGACGG
>CAXBPH010000425.1:0-3321 GCA_963977445.1 uncultured bacterium
TCAAAGGGCCCTTGGGTAGGATGGGTCCGTTTCTTCGGCCACGACGAGTATGTTGCAGGTTTCCGTGGGCGATGTCGGTGCAGTCCCCGGGGACTGCACCGACATGGTGATTTGGTGGTGGCGCTGTGAAGGACCGAATTCAGACGATTTCCGTGCGCTGGATAACTTCTCTGACTTTGTTTTGCAGGTCATTGCGACTGAACGGCTTGCTGAGAAAATGCATACCTTCGACGAGATCACCGTTCCTTCCCAGTGAGTCGTCGGTATAGCCAGACATATAAAGGACCCTCAACCGGGGCACGATGGCGATCAGGTGCTGGGCCAACTGGCGCCCATTCATTCCGGGCATTACGACGTCTGTTACCAGGAGATCAATCGCGCGATTCTGACGCTCGAAAAGGTTTATGGCGTCTTCCCCATTCCCGACGGGGAATACGGTGTAGCCCCCATCCACCAGGATACGCTCGGCCAAGTCGCGAAGCGCGTCATCATCCTCTACAAGTAAAATGGATTCTGTACCCGTCGAGACCGACTCCTGTAGTGCGGGGCGTGAGTCTGATTCCGGTGAGGTCACCCGAGGGAAATATAGTTTGAACGTGGTTCCCCGGCCGACTTCACTGTATACAAAAATATGGCCGCTACTTTGTTTGACAATTCCGTAGACCGTGGACAGCCCGAGACCGGTTCCTTTTCCCATTTCCTTGGTGGTAAAGAAAGGATCGAATATTTTATCGACAGTCAACTTATCCATGCCCTCGCCATTGTCACTCACGGCAAGCATTAAATAGGATCCGGGATCTACCGGGATGTGCCCCGTCGCGTACGTTGCATCCAGCTCGGCGTTTTTTAATTCGATCATCAGCTTGCCACCTTGCGGCATAGCGTCTCGGGCGTTGACCGCCAGGTTCATGAGTACCTGACCAATCTGACTCGGGTCAACTCGTACTCGGTACAAATTGGGCGAATGCGAGATAGAAAGTTGAATGTCTTCGCCGATCAATCGACCGAGCATTTTTTTCTCTTCATCCACAAGCGAACAGAGATCAAGCACCTTCGGTTGTAGCACCTGCTTTCGACTGAAGGCCAGTAACTGGCCCGTAAGGGCACTTGCTTTCTCTCCGGCATTGCGGATTTCCTGAATGTCCTCAAACAGGGGATCGTTTTCCGGAATTTCAGCCAGGGCGTATTCCGCATAGCCGATGATGACGCTTAGCATGTTATTAAAGTCGTGCGCTACACCACCGGCAAGTCTTCCGATACATTCCATTTTCTGGGCTTGGTGAAAACTTTCCTCCAATAATTTTTTCTCCGTTATGTCATCTTTGATGGCAATGAAATGAGAGATTTCGTGGGGTTTATCAAACAACGGGGTGATCACGAGCGTCTCCGTATACAGACTCCCGTGCTTTTTCTTATTGATCAATTCGCCCCGCCAGACGTGCCCTGATTGGATGGTGTTCCAAAGCTCTCGATTGGAGGCCTCGTCGTGCTGTTCTGATATAACCAAGGCACGGGCGTTTTGACCGACGGCCTCTTCCCTGCTATATCCTGTCATGGTGCTGTAGGCGTCATTGGTCCAGGCAATGGTTCCCCGGTCATCCATGATGACTATGGCGTTGGCGGCTGCGTTCATTGCGGTGCTTTGCAGCAACACCTGTGCCTCAGCTTTCTTTCTGCCGAGTTCAATGCGGCACAGGTTGGTCTGGGTTTCCGCCAGGTACCCCAACACACTATCCTCGGCGCCCTTCCCAACCAGAATGGGGGTTGAAAAGTCTCCGTCGCCCATTCGAGAAATGTGCGCCAGGACGACATCCGGCGTGCCGCCCAAAATTCGCTGCAGGGCCATGTAAGTTTTCCTCAACATGAACAAAAGAACGCAGCCGATGAGGACAAAAACATAACGCAGGACCGTGCTCTGCGCCTTGGCGGAATGAATTTCCGCAAGGGTGCGTTGATCCATTAGTGCCCAGAATTCGTCAATGGGCTTCATAACGCTCGCTTTGGCTTGGTGGTAGGTGTTGTCGTACAACATGGCGCGAGCGGCCGCCTGATTGATGTTTGCGTTTGGGGTGGTGGATTCGGCAAGGGCCATTGCTTCCATTTCCAGCAACGACAGTGCATCGGAGTTCGCTTTGCTTTCAGCCAGTTTGCCGAATTCCTCCTCAGTAAAATCGGCCGCGCGCAAGAGGTCCAGGAGTGAAATTGACTCGGGTCCATCGGGGCGGGGAGGTGGGTCACCGGGTAGCATTAAATCCCAATAGGGCCGCCAATAATTCTCGGGCCGGGGCTTCACACCGTTTCGTATGTCCAGTACATGTTGAAAAAGATGCTTGTAAACGATATCTCCGGTGACAACGTAGGTCCGGACGAAGCGAGTGAGTTCATCTCCGGATTGCCGCAAGCCATCGGCCAGCAACATAGCGTTTTGGCGATATTCATTGGCGCGATTAAGATGTTGCTCGGCGCGTATGTATAGACCGATTGCAAACGCAAGGATCAGGACCAGCCCGGTGGAAGCCCAGAGGTTTCGGGTGAATTGGGAAGTTTGATGCTTAGGAATCAATAGCCATCTCCGTTGAGAACATATAAAGTCCATTCGTAAACGTCATGAGAGCGTTGGTCCGGTGCCAGTTTAGGGCTGGGTACACGTTCAAATGTAAATGAGTAAACCGGCTGCACTGCCGACGATAATTCATCAAGCTCTACCCTGTGCCACCCCTCAGGGGTATTTATCCAGAAATCACTTGGTTCTTTGCAAGACTACTATCTACCGTTCACGTAGTGGCTGGATACCACTATCAGCGGGCGAAATGCCCCGCTTCCTGGAGGCCTCGCTGGGGTGTCCTCAACGCAATATACCCATGAAACATTGATTTCTTGACGTGTCCCCAAGTAAGTCAAGCTATCTATAGTATATGCTTATTTTATAGAGGTATTGGGAAATATATTTTGGAGACACTTTTGGAATCCATGACCAGACGCAGCGCCGGAGAGATTTTTCGGTAGTAGGGAAGATGTCTATGATCGCGGATATTTCCGGGGACTGCACGAATGGCGCTTACTTAAGCGTAATCGGTTCTATTTATTGGTCTTACGCCTGGCCACGCCCTTGGTTGTTGCGTCCAGGATCTTGAGGGATAGGTCGCGCATCTCCTGGGTGATCTCTTCGAGTTTTCGGTGGCTGTTGATGGCCCTCTGGTACATCTTTACCTGACTCGCTGACAGGTTTACCGTCGCAGTTTTGCCGTCCTTCTTGAAGGTCCACTGAGAAGTGGACCCCGGATTCTGGACAGTGCGTTAAGTGTATCTCCTTGAGTATTC
>CAXBPH010000426.1:0-3291 GCA_963977445.1 uncultured bacterium
CTACCGGCTAGACTTGGATGAATAGCCGTGTTGCATTTAGTTTATGAAACCAAGCCCAACGTCAAGTTGATCTGTAGCCGGATCGCTGACTACTATGCGACTTTAACCCCGCCAGGAATTTTTATTGCCATGCCAACTATCAGTGCTGTCCTTATTGTGAAGAATGAATCCAGCGTCATCGACGCGTGCCTGTCTGCCCTGAAACCAGTGGTAGATGAAATCATCGTGGCCGATACCGGCTCTGGCGATGACACTATCGCACGGGCAAAAATTACACGGAACACGTGTTCTCTATCGATTGGCATGACGATTTCTCCCGGGCCCGTAATGAGGCCCTGACCCATGCCACGGGCGATTGGATCTTATCCATTGATGCCGATGAGGTGATTCGGGAGGGTTCCGAGGCCCGCCGTGTTTTGTTGGATTTTATTCAGTACCAACCTCAAAATACGGTAGGTACAATTCAACACATCAGTCCAGCCAATCACGGTACAGAGCGCTGCCTGGTCACCGGGCACGTCAGACGATTTTTTCCTCGGGCCGGCTTCCAGTTTCAGGGATCGATTCACGAACAGGTCATGGCGGAAAACAAAATAGAATCCCTGGCGTCGACCGGTGTCGTGATGGACCACTCGGGCTATGACCAATCTGTAGCGGACCCCAATCACAAGGCACGGCGTAACATTCCCCTGCTGCAACGGGCCGTCGCGGAATCGCCCAACGATGAATACCTGCACTATCAATTGGGGCGGGCCCACTACACACTGCAGAATTATGTCGATGCCATACCCTTGCTGGAAAAGACATTGTCCCTGATCACATTCTCACCGGAGCAACCGCCCCAGGGTTCCCAGGGCCCCGTCTCCCGGGAGGTACTCACCAATACTATCGTCAGCCTGGCCTATTCCTACGTCAACGCCAACCGACTGGCCGACGCAGAGGCCCTGGTGAGCACCCATATCGGGTTGGACCATACGGGCACACGGTGGGCGGATTTTTACCATGTTTGCGGCTATGTGGCACTCATGCTGGGCGACATAGAGCGGGCACGAGCCGGATACACCGAGGCCATGCGTTGCGGGTCCATCCGCGAAGATGTGGCGGGCACAGGAAGCTATGCAAGCGCCTACCACCTGGGGCTCCTGGCGGAGGCCGAGGCGGATCCGGTGGGGGCCATTCGCAGCTATGGACAGTCCCTGGAATTTAAGTCCGACTACCTGCCCACCCTGGATCGCTTTGTAGACTTTATGGTGGAAAACCAGTTTGGCGTGGCACCCGACATTCAGCGTTGGGCCGACCCGGCAACCTTTCATCGGGTTTGCCTTGCGAAATTGAAGGCACGGCTGGAAAAAGGTGAGAAGAAGGAAGCGGAGTTTATTCACACCGTCATCGGACTCCTGGCGATTACGAACAAGCGATTCGCGGGGGAACTGGCAGACCAATGCCGCGTCCTTCGCCTCCAATATGGAAGTGAGTAATCAGGCATAGCTATCGCATAAAGGGTATACACCCCAAGCGCAAACGACATGTATTGCGGCGGTAAACCGTCGGGATAATCGCAATTCAATATAGACTGGAGTGGCACGATGACATCCTTTCAATTGACCGACAAAATAATTCTGGTAAATGGTGGAAGCCGGGGTATTGGCGAGGCCTTCGCCCGTGAATTCGGCCGACGGGGTGCCACCGTCATCGTGGCATCACGCAAGCAGGATGGCGTAGACGCCGTAGCGGCCGCCATTTGTGCCGATGGCGGCAAAGCGGTGGGTATCGCCTGTCACACGGGCGATCCTGCCCAGATTGATGCCCTCTTCGCCCGCATCGAAGCCGATTTTGGACGCCTGGACGGCCTGGTAAACAATGCGGCGACCAACCCCTATTTCGGCCCCTTTATTGATGCCCCCGAGTCCGCCTTCGACAAAACCTTTGAGGTGAATGTGAAGGGCTATTTCATGATGGCCCAACGCGCCGCCCGCATGATGGTAAAGAACGAAAAAGGGGGCTCGATATTGAATATCGCCTCTATCGAAGGCATCAGCCCCTCCCCCATGATGGCCATCTACTCCATGACAAAATCGGCGGTCATCATGCTGACCAAGACCATTGCCAAGGAAATGGGCGGGGCCAACATTCGCTGCAACTGCATCTGCCCGGGACTGACCGAAACCAAGTTTGCCAAAGTGCTGATCGACACACCGGAAATCCGCGACGAACAGGTCGGCAAAACACCCCTGGCCCGCCATGCCCAACCCGAAGAAATGGTGGGTGCGGCCGTGTATTTGATGTCGGATGCCTCGAGCTTTACCACGGGCGCAATTCTGGCCGTGGATGGCGGCGCGATTGTGTAGAACGCCTGCGGGGACTGCACCGACCCAGTTCACGTGGGGTAGCGAGGGGATGTCTTGGTCCCAGAAAATGTGTGGGTACCATAAACGTCGCTGAAGATCGGGGCTGTCCCCCCGAGGGTAAATTCACGGACTATTTCTACCACGAAGAAACGAAGAGCTTAGAGCAGCCGTTGGCCGCAACCAAAAGATGGGTCGTCTTTCCCGCGATGGGGCTGTTGATTTAGTCTAACGGCACGATGAAGAATTGTCTGCCCTTGCAAACAATGGCGGTACGTCATTCCCGCGCACGCGGGAATCCAGCGGGTATCATCGCTGTCTGTGTTCGCGTTACTGGATCCCCGCGTTCGCGAGGATGACGGCTCCGGAAAATATACGGGGACAATATGCTATGAAGTTTGTTTCCAATAAATCTTTGCGGAAAAACAAGAAGATTCCAGATAGTAGTACGAATAAAATAGGCCATTGACAACATTCGCTCGTGCTGTCGACCCCTCTCCCATTTCCCTTCTACTATTCCATAGCTGTCGTCTGCCCCCTTTTTCCTTCTTTTACCTTCGTGCTCTTCGTGTCCTTCGTGGTAAAAAAACAATTCCTATCCGTATCATCCCTGGTCATCACTGGTCACGGCGGTGGCCCCCACATTTATCGCAACTACGAAGAAACCTCAGGCCGGCTTGGTCAAAACACACGCACAAGTCCCGTGGCACCCAGCAACCACACTACATCATGCCCTTGTCGAGACTTCGATATTGCACCGCCTCGGCCACGTGCATTTCGTTGATGTCGTCCAGCCCTTCCAGGTCGGCAAGGGTGCGGGCGATGCGGAGTATTTTGTCGTAGGCCCGGGCACTGAGCCCCAACGTGTTGAGCGCAGTCTCCAACAAAGACTTGCTCGCATCGTTGAGTACGCAATAGCGACGCAGGGTCTTACTGTCGAGATGGG
>CAXBPH010000427.1:0-3270 GCA_963977445.1 uncultured bacterium
CTCCGCACCGTCCTTCGCCCAATTTGCGACGCCTGGCTCCCCCTGAAATCCTGGATCGGCCATGAACTCGAATTTCTGGCCCGACCCTTTGTCGACGAGCCGGAATGGGGCACACGAATCTTTACGGGACAGATAGGAGAGCGGTATATCGCTTTTATCGTTGTGGACCCCATTTACCACGGCGGAATCATAGCGGGTTACACGGTATCCATCCTGCGCCACCTGCCCGATGCCCCGGAAGGCAGCGTTGACGCCATCATTCTGGAAGTCATACGACAATGCGCTTCGGAAGGCATTTCCCGTGTCAGTCTGGGTGTGAGCCCTTTTTACGAAATAGAATCACTGGCCCGAACATGGGGCTACGGTGCCCTGCCGGTTTATGGCCTCTATCTGGCCCTTCGGCGCTGGGGCAACCCCATCTACCATTTTAAGGGCCTCTCCTTTCATAAGAGCCGCTATCGTGCCCAGGAAACCCCTGTATTTACTGCGGCCCCCGGCCCGGTCAGTCTGTGGCCCCTTTATGCCTCTGCCCGGGCGTGCCGCATGCTGTAATCGCACACCAATTCCAGAATTTCTTCCGTCAACGCTCCACTTTGACACACATATATCGCATATCCCGCCAATAAGCACGAGCTTTTATGGAAAGGAGCCCCTTTTGTTACCCTTTCGTTAAGCTTTTCCGGGCACAATACATGTGTAGACAGGGTGCCCCAGTGGGGCATAAAGAGAAAGGCCGGTAACGATGAGCGATAATGACTTTGGGTTCGAATGGGACCCGATGAAGGACGCCGCTGAAAAGTTTACGCCCTCTCCCCAGTCAAACAGCGTGGACGCTCTGGAGACGTGGTTGGAGAACAACTACCAACTCTGGGAGCTCGGGATGCGTTTGGCGACAGCCGCGCAGCAATACCGTAGAGAATACGTACACGTACCCTTTAATCAAAACGGGTGGTTTTGCCCGAACTGATAGATCTTCCTCAACCCCTGCATGCCGCCGGTGACCTCCAGCACGATCCCCCCCTCTGGTCCCGGCGGCGCCCTCTTTTTCAGGGGCATTTCGGGAACTTCAGAATACACCGCGGAGGCATCATTGGGGACGTTGGCTGGTTAAAACAATCGGTCGTTGCTGTTGTTACCGTTTTGGCCAGACGAACGAGGGCGGGAAGCTTGGGCTTCATTTTCTCCCTCTCGGATATCCCGAATTTCTTCGATATCCTCTTTCCCGGACTCATACTCTTCGACGGACACGCTACCGATAAGCTCGACGGCCAGTTTTGTTTCCCGGCAGACGAATCGGATACCCGTACCGTGGGCCAGGAGCTCTGGCTTTTCGTAGGTTTGCCATTTCTTGGCCGGCATGCCACCCGACCACATGGTAATCGCGTAAATCTTTTTCATCGGTATACCTCGCCGCCCATACGGACGCTATAGACCCACCGTCTCGTCGAGTCGCTTCAGGAAGGCATCGATCTGCTCCTGCGCCTGGTGCTCCGCCCGGGTAAACTGAATACCCAGTGCGAAACCATTTTTCTCGGGGACGACCTTCGTCCACCGTACCACACCCACCGCTTTAATTTCTCCCGATGTTTCCAGGGTTACCAACAGGTTCATGACCGCGCCAATATCGAAGGGATTACGGGTGAATACCTGGCAGCCATCGATACTCAGATCGAGTAGCCGCCCTGCGATATTTTGGCCCGTCATTTTCCAATCGTTGGAATGGGCGTCTTTGTGGCCCATGGGAATACTGAGTTGGACCTGGCAGGTATGGCGAATGGCCCGACGCCGTTTATGCCGGAGTTCCCGGTTGATCTCTCCGGCCGCCTGCTCACGGGCGTGGCTCAGTTGACTCATCAGATTCCGGTCCGATGCCCGGCGAACAAATTTTCTGCGCTCTTCTTGCACGAGTTAGCTCTCCACAGCCGTTGTCTTATCACTCCCTATTGTGCTCATTGTGCCTGTCCATCCCGTGCGAAACAAGAGAAGGTGTCTGGGCGGGGCTAGACACCGACAGGGTGACGTCTTTACTCGGAGGCCTCGGGCAAATGGGCCGTGGCAGCGGCTACGACACGGGCGACAGATACGCCCGTCATACACCGGTGGTCCGTCGTACAATAAGGCAACTGACAGGGGCCACAGTCGACATCGATACGGACGACCTCTCCTGTTTCCCAGGGACTTTCGGTGTAGCGTGGCGAGGTGGAACCCATGATGCAGATCACTGGCTTTTTGAAGGCAATTGCGATATGGCGGGGACCACTGTCGTTGCCAATGAGGAGGTCAACTTCCGCAATGGTGGCTTTGAGTCGTGCGATGGTGGGCGTGTCGCCATGGCAAATGATGAGCGGGGTGCGGGCCGCTTTGATAACCGCATCGCGGGTCGCCTCCTCCCCTGGCCCAGTCATTAAGACACATTGGGCGTTGACGTCATCGGCCAGTTGATCGGCTACCGCGGCGAAACGTTCGGGGAGCCATTGCTTGCTTGGACCAAAGGCGGCACCTGGCGCAATGCCCACGACAGGGCGCCCGGGCGAAAGAAAGGATCGAACCGCCGCGCGCTCGTCCTCGTCGGCGTGAAGTTCGAGACCGGCGTTGTCGTCGATGGCACCGACGGCTTCGGAGAGCGCGAGATATTCGAGGGCCGTATATCGGGGTACCCGTTTGCGGGCTTCCGTATAGCGCGCGAGGGACTGGGTGAAAAGGATTCCGCGGCCACCCCGGGCAAATCCAATCCGCTGGGTGGCCCCACTAAGCCAGGCCAGCCAGGCGGCACGGGGAGAGTTGGGAAATACCACGGCAAGGTCGGGTTTGGACTGCCGCAGCGTACGTCCCAGACCGAAGCTTGCGAGAAAGCCCGGGCGCTGGGGTAAGGGAACGAAATGATTGATAGCTGGAAGGCCGTCCAACACCTGGCAGGTAGCCCCCGTACCGGTAGCCGTGATGGTCGCACCAGGAAAGCGATGACGCAAGGCACGGAGGGCGGGCGTCGCCATAACGGCATCTCCCAGCCAGTTGGGCAGAAAAACCAGGATGTGCTTGGGGTCGGATGACATGGGGTGCGGCTCTCGGGATCGGGAAAACCCAAAGTGTAGCATGAGTTCACGGCCTCGTTCACCGGGGACTGCACCGACATGCGTGCGTTTTGAAGCAAGCACGTCGACGGGGCACCAAGGAAAAAAGCATCCCACGAAGGCGAACTTCAATCGTCGGGGCCGTCCCCCCGAGGGTGATTACACGTAGGGGAATCTCGTTCAGCGACATTACACTCAG
>CAXBPH010000428.1:0-3223 GCA_963977445.1 uncultured bacterium
GCGTATTTTATACGACTCCGCGAGGAGCCGGCCTTCTCATTCTATCTACGATATGTCGCCCCTCCGGGGCTAAGAACGCTTGGACCGACCTATTCTGTAACACTACAAAAATTACGCTGCTTGAGCTAACCGTAGAAGAACTCGACGGAACGGCTGAGCCTGATGAATTCTCACCGGCTGAGCCCGTGGATTAGCTTGGATTTAGATAGTCCCCAACGACGTCCCACAGCCCCTTCGCACGAATCCTCCTGCGGCGCATCTTCGACAGGAGTACCAGATCGCGCGGCACGTCCATGGTTTGTCGTTTTATCTGCAAAAAGTTGCGGGACAACATCATTCGCAAGAACCCATCGTCTCGATTCCAGCAACTTGATTGCCATTGAAAAGTCAAAATCGTGATGGGTCAGGCGGGACGCCTAACCTACGGTTCGCGTGCTTCTCAAACGTGGGTCGGTACGGCGTACTACGGTGTTGCCTTCAGGGGCACCAACTGGACGGGGCCGAGAAGTCCGGAGTCCATAAGGGGCCATCCCGATGCATCAAAGGCCTTGTAGAGGATGTTCACCACGTTGGTGTCGTGGAAGATCTTCCACTCAACTTTTCTGCGATCCATATCGGCGATGCGATTTGCGGCCAGGTTGGTTACCGCGACGGATAGTACGTTGTCTGTGGGTTTCAGGGGCTGATTCAGCGTCAGGTGACTGGGGAGGCTCCAGACGCCGCCCACGAATTCGCCATTGAGGGTAACGCGGGCGCTTTCACACACCTTCCCCAGGTCGAGACGCCAGTTGTCTGCTTGCGTAGCGGGTGCGTCGAAGGTCAAGGTGTAGGTTGCCGTACCTCCGAAGCGTTTCGCCTCTTCGTCGGGTGCGTTGGTCCAGGAGCTCAACGCGGTGGTCGTGTAGGGTTGCGGAAGGACGGGCCCCCCTTTATCAAAGGTGACGTGCCACTCCCCCGTCAGGGGAACGGGATCGCCTGCCTTCTCCAAGTAAGGCCAGACAAACCCTTCCAGGTAGGTTTCGGTACGCGTCCGGAGGAAGCAGGACTCACCGGGCTGGAGCGCGATTCGCACTTCCGTCTTGCCCTCCTGGTCGGAACGGGTCAGGGCGAGTGCCGAGCTTTCTCTAAGCGGGTCCAGCCAGACGACGCCCGCGGCCGGGGTGCCGAGAGGCCAATAGGCATCCACCGGATCTGCGGTCAGGTTAGCGACAAAATAGAGGTGTCCCCCATCGATTTTTCTGCGTATTACAGAAAGACCGGAGGTGGCCAACACTTCAGGCACGATACCGATGTCGTCGAGGGACATATCCAGCGGCAAGCCCGTGTAGACCGTTCCCACCCCCATGGCAATCCGGTTCTTGTCCTTGCTGGCCTGAACCTGACCGTCCCAGAGCAGGTTGAGCGTACTCATGTTGCGCTGTCGCTGTTCGAGATGGGCAAATCCGGGTACGTCCTTCGGGATGGGTCCGAGAAAAACGATGGGCGCACCAAAGCGGGCCATTTTAAGCAGTTTTTCCAAGGTCTGGACCGGCATACGGGGCGTGTAGGGCACGACGATGGCTTTGTATTGGCCACCGGGCAGTACGATGCCCTTATCTTTTACTTCTGCCCTCTGAAGAATCGCATCGGAGACGTAGTCGAAGGTGTAGCCCTTATCGGTCAATTCACGGGCGGTATTATAGAACGGCGTATTCACCAGCCAGTCGTCGATATTGTGGACCGTAAGGAGTTTTCGCAGCCCCTCGGCGTCGTGCCAGATATCGTGGAGCGGAAAGTAGAGCAGCACGTCGTTTGCGGGTTGACTGGACTGGAGCAGGGCCTGACATCGGCCAATGTATTCATTAAGAAAGTGGAAGTCATCCCACCACGTATTGGTCGGCCCGAAATGAACGGAGGCATAAAACAACCACCCCGGCCAGGCCGCGTCTTCGGGTGAATAGGGCGTGCCGTGGTAAAAAATGTGGTTGATACCGGCTGCGAAGAGTTGGTCCACTTCGGGTTTTGCCTGAGACAGGGCCACTTGGAAGTGTTCGCCCAGCCAGGTGCAGGTCTCGGAGGAAACGAGGGGCTTGCCCATAAGATGGGCCGCCGAGGAGGCAAACTTGAGCATGAGCAGGTCGGGTGGTTCATTTTCGAAGGTCGGATCCTTGCGCAGGCCGGGAATAGGAAAACCGGAGGGGCCGAAAATCTCGGTTTCCGGAATGTCCACCGTCGCGTAAAGGTCAATGAGATTACCGGGGGAACCATGGGCCTGATTGCGGGTCAATGCGCCGTGTTTATGGGCCCAGTCCGTCCAGTTTTTCGTGAACGCAACCCGCACTTGCGCTTCCAGGGTGGCACGGTAGTCCGCCTTGATACGCGCGATGGTATCGGGGCCCCCGTGCCCTGCCATCTCTGGCAAGTGGTGACGGAGGTCATAGCCGTGCTGGGCGATAAAAACATCCCAGAGGTCCAGGGACCAGTCGCCGCTATATTCAAAGGAATCATGGAACCAGGCCCGCAGCGGCTTTCCCGTGTAGCCGGCCATCTTCTCTTCATAGTCCTTGAGGTAGGTGCTCAAGGCGGTTTCCGAATAGGTATTTACGGAGAAACCGGCGCCACCGGGGGCAGGTCGTTTCACCATGCGCCCGGAAAAACGATAATAGGCTACGTAGTAGTCCGCTGCTGTCTCCGAAAGTTCCGTTACCACACCATTCTCTACCTTGGCCGTCATATCGACGGGGACCTGCCCTTCCGGATAGGCCATAAGGGACACCAATACGCCGTCATCGGGGACACCGAGTCCATCCCCCACCTTCTGAAGGTCTACTTTCTCAATGGTCACCTTGATGTCTGCCGTGTCGAGGGTCACCGAAGGCCCGCCAAAGGGCCAACCGGTGCCCGTAGGCATATCGACACCCAAGTCGAGTCGCGCGGCCTCCTCGGTGGTGTGGGCGAGCATATCGAGCCATTGGGGCGTCAGGTAGTCGATGTGCCGATCTTCCTGCCCTTTGACGCCGTAGATGGGTGTAATTTCGACGCCCCCGATTCCCGCTTTGGAAAACTCCTCCAGACTGCGGGTGAGGTTGGCCGGATCCACCGCGCTGCCCAACCACCACCACCGGGTCCAGGGTTTCGCCTCCCGGGTCACTTCCGGAAAGTCCAGGGGGCTGGATTGAGCATAGGCCCCGCCTGCGCCAAGTGAGAGCAACAACAGTATAATCAGATGACGTAGAACGCCGAA
>CAXBPH010000429.1:0-3211 GCA_963977445.1 uncultured bacterium
TGGACGTGGCGTACTGCCGGTACAGTCCCCGTCCCGCTGGGGCGTGACGGATGACAGTCCCGGGAGCGCCCAACTTGCCACGTGGAATTTTGGCCACTACCGTTAATTTGCCTATACAGTCAATCACGTCTGCTGCTATCATGCGCTATTGCGCTGACCGTGTAAATAGCCGTTCAGTCGCACAACTCAGGGAGTGTACCAATATGATCAAGAAATGGTTCAAGCGTGGCGTCGTCGTGGTGATAGCGATTGGCTTGTTGGTGCTGGGCGGCATCGTGTGGCTGGCAAAGAGTCGGGTGCCTACCCTCAATGGGACGATTCTATGCCCGACCCTGGTGGCGGATGTGACCGTAAAGCGGGACAACTGGGGTGTACCCCATATTGTGGCGGAGAGCGAATCCGATGCCTATTTCGCGTTAGGTTATGCAATGGGACAAGATCGCCTTTTTCAGATGGAGCTGCTGCGGCGTCTGGCCTGTGGGGAGACGGCAGAAGTTCTCGGGTCCATTTCGGTTCCCGTTGATGCCTTGGTCCGTTCCTTCCAACTCCGTCCCAAAGCGATGGAGACAGACACCTTCCTGAAAGAGAATTACCGCGATATTTACGGATTGATGACGGCCTTCACGGAAGGCATAAACCATCGGATTACCACGGAGTCGTTGCCTTTTGAATACGCCATACTTGGTATGGAGGGACGTCCTTTTGCGGTGGTGGACTGCCTCAGCATCGGTGCCCTGCTGCCCATTACCTTTGCCGATGGTCTGCGGGGTGATCCGCTCTTTACGTTGCTGCAGGAGAAGCTGCCCGATCACGACATCAGCGAATTGTTTCCCGGCTACCATCGGGAGACGCCGGTGACCATCATGGAAACGTTGGAAGAGGCACGGGCCTTTCTTGATGCCCAACCGGAAGGGGTGCCCGTTTCGTCACGGACACATGGCACGGTGGCGGGCCTGGAGGCCTTGCTCAATGTGCTGAATCCCATTTCCGAGGCCTTTGGGCCAGCCTTGGGCAGCAATTCCTGGGTCTTGGCACCCTCGCGGACCCAATCGGGCAAGGCCATTTTGGCGAGCGATCCCCACATCGGATTTACCAATCCGTCTATATGGTATGAGGCCCAGATTACCCTGCCCGACCACGAGCTCTATGGCTATTATCTGCCGCTGGTGCCCGTGGCGTTGCTGGGACAAAACAAGCACCATGCCTGGGGATTGACCATGTTTGCCAACGACGATGTGGACCTCTATCTTGAGACCATCAATCCCGACGATGAAGGTATGGTGAAATACAAAGGTGCCTGGACACCTATTGAAACTCGGGAAGAAGTGATACCCGTGCGGTGGGGCGACGATGTTTCGGTCGCGCTTCGACGGACGCCCCATGGCCCCATCGTGACAGACATGCTCGAGGCTCTTTTTGACTATGAGGGCCCCGACGTATCCCTTTCCTGGGTGTGGCAGCAAATCGACTACACCGACATGGTGGCGTTCTATCAGATGGGCCGTGCCACGTCTTACGAAGATTTTGAGGCGGCCATGCATCTGGTCACCTCGCCCGGCATCAATGTTTCCTATGCCGATGTGGACGACAACATTGCGTGGTGGGCGGCGGGGAAAATACCCATTCGACCAAAGCACGTAAACAACAAGTCCTTGTTAGATGGGGCGTCGGGCAACGATGAGCCTTTGGGTTTTGTGCCCTTTTCAGAAAATCCCCACTTGCACAATCCACCGTGGGGTTATATCGCCACGGCCAATAATAAGTCGACGGTGAAGCCGGTGGGAGCCGTGAAGGATCTCCAAGGCTATTGGCAGCCCGGTGATCGGGCCGGCCGCATCGAAGCGATGCTGGCGATGCAGGAAAAATGGTCGTTGGAAGATTTGCGGATTCTCCAGGTGGATTCCACAGCGTATGCGGCCCCGGCCATCGTGTCTACGGTGATGGAAATCGTGTCGACGGGCATGGAAATGAATTCTATGGAAGTGACGGCCTTTGCCCTCCTGGATGGCTGGGACTATCGCCACCAGGTCGATTCACCGGGGGCGGCGGTGTACCAATTGCTGTGCACCATGATCATGCGTGAGGCCCTTCTGGACGAAATGGGAGAAAGCTTTTTTACAACCTACGGCTCTCTGGCGGATCATTGGAACTTTTTCAAGCATTTTGTGCAGACGCCGGAGTCCAGGTATTGGGACAATGTGACGACAAGCACCGTAGAGGAGCGGGAGACTATTGTATGCGCTGCCTACCGCAAGGCCGTTGCCTATCTTGTGGACGCCCAAGGCGAGCGCGCGCTGGATTGGAAATGGGGCGCGTTGCACCAATTGGAATTCAAGCATCCCTTTGGCTATCTCCCCGTGGTGGGAAGTTTGTTCAATATCGGTCCCTTCCCGGTTTCCGGTGGCGCGCAACAGGTGAACAACATGCTCTATGGTGCCGGGGCGTTGAATTTCGATGTGATTGCGGGACCCTCCACGCGCCGACTCGTTGATTTTTCGAAGCCCGATGCAGTCTACGGGATTTTGCCGACGGGGAACTCGGGAAATTTCATGAGTCCGCACTATGGGGACCAGGCGGAAATGTTCATTCAGGGCGAATATCGGGTGCTGAACAGCACGGCGGCGGCGGTGGAAGAAAACCTCGAATCGACCTTGGTCTTATCTGCGGGAAAGTAGGGCGTTCTCATGATTTGAAGTAATAGATGAGTTCTTCGTCGATTTATGGGACGTGTCCGTGCTTTGCGCTGTTCCCGAGCCTGTCCCAAGGACACGCGAACGCTATTCATTCGGCCCGAAGGGCCAGCGCAGCATAGCTCAGGGCAACGTCCTGAGATCCCGTGGCCTTCACCCAGTAGCCCTGAAAGGGCGACGCAGAAAGGTTATTGCGACGGATGACGTTCTCCCAGCCAAAATGGCGTGGTACTCTTTCGTTTTTCGGCGTGCTCTTCCCGTGACGATTCGGTCTGTACCGCCCTTTCAGGGCTTGTACTATTGAGGGTTTCCGTACTCCCTGGGCGTTGCCCAGGGCTATGCTGCGTTGCCCCTTTGGGGCGCGATCCATCCCTTCGCTAAGAAAAGACACATTGGAATACGGACGCTCGCTCTAAGAGGCTATCAAAGCATTCACGCAAATCGACGAAGAACCAATAAATAGGTCCTATAGCGTTTTAAATAAAACTGTAGCCATTTATCTGTTTTGTGCTATAAGTATT
>CAXBPH010000430.1:0-3198 GCA_963977445.1 uncultured bacterium
CGAGTTCAACACGGAAACGGGTATGCCCCTCAATATCCTGGAACAACACGACTACTTCCTGAAACGCTATGGTTTCTCGGCGGAAAACCCCATCCCCTGGGCCCTGCCAACTCCTTGGTGCAATTGGACGGCGTCCGGCCTCCCGGAAGCGCATCAACCCCTGGAAATCTCCACGTTTACCGACTGGATCAATGATCCCGACCCTGCAAAACGGCCGCCCCAGCACAATCTGGCGGGGTTCTTTCGTCTCATTCCCCGCAACGACTTCCTGACGCGACCTACACCCCGTCCCGTTGCACAAGGCACGACCTACTGGCCCTGGAGCGGCTATCTCTGCTGGTATGACGAAGCAACGCCCCGAAAGCTCCAATATGCCCTCCACAGTGACCGCGCTGCGGACTTCTACCCCACGCTGAACCGCGTCCGCTTTACCGCGACCCATGGCGATGTGGAAGGACAAGTGAACATCAAAATGACGAGCCTCACGCCCAATCTGGACACCTATGAAGCAAAAATCGGCGACTCGGCATGGAGTGCAAGCCCGGCGGAGTTTGTCTGGACCCTTTTCCCGAGCGGTTTGAACAAACTTGAGATGCGGGTGCGCAATAAATTCGGGTTAGTGGGCAAATCGAGTGCATTGGAAGTGCTCTACCACTATCGGGAACCCTTCAAGGTCAAAGTTACGGACGCCAATCCTTGAGAGCTACCGACAGGCTATGCTGCGCGCCTAATACCAGAGATGCCCGGGGCATACTGCGAAGGGGAATGGCCGACATTCCGCCGCAATAAACATCAGGTGAATATTCGTCGTAAGTGGGGAGAACTCGAGTTACGCGTAAAACAATCCCTGCCTATTATCGAAGGGTTTGTTTGCGCGTCCATGACGGGTGTGATAGCTTTTGAAAGACCAAGGCGTCGATAGTGTTGGAGCAGCATAGCCCGTGGCGCTATGCGTGTGGCCGTGGATGTCCTGTTTTGTACGAAGACAGACTGTCGCCAAAAACGAAAACGCCCCAACCCATAAACTTAGTGAAGGAAGTTGGTTACTTTGAAACGTTCATATCTCTTGCGTGCATTCGGGCGGCTATCGGTCGCCACAGCCTTCATGCTATTGCTGGCGAATTACAGCGTCGCACAATCCGCCCCTTTCGAGACTATCGGCGTCCCCGTCATGAAGGCCGGCCTCATGGGCACCCTGGTGGGGCCCGGTCCCACGGAAGATTCAGAGCGGATTTACGTCAATTTCCGTCAGGACGGCGGCAAGTTGTTTCTCGTGGCCATCGATCCGGAAACGGGAGACACGGAACAATTCGCCTCTCCCGTCGGGACAGGTGCCTGGGGCTTTATTGTGGGGCCCGATAACAAGATATATCTCGGCACCCACGAAGGACCCGCCCCCGGCGACAGCGGGCAAGTTCTCGTTTTCGACCCAACGCATCCCGAGAAAGCAATTGAGATTGTTGGCCGTCCCGCCGCCTCAGAAAGCTACCTCTGGATGTATACCATTGGTGTGGACAAGAAGCTTTACGCCTGCACCTTTCCGGGCGCGAAAATTGTATCCTATGATCCGGCTACGGGGGAGATGGCCGACCACGGGGCCATGGATCCAACCCAGAAATACACCCGGAATATCGTGACCGGTCCCGATGGAATGATTTATGTAGGCGTAGGCTACGGCCGTGCCAATGTAGTTCGCTTCAATCCAGAAACGGGCGAGCATCTCGCGATTCTTCCGGAGCAATACCGCAATCACGAAAAGCAGACCTTCGCCAGCGTGCAGCTTGGTGTGGATGGGCAAGTGTACATCAGCTCCAGCACCATGGTGCCCGATGAATCCGGCAATCTGGTCCCCAAGGCGGCAATCCTCGTTCCCGAAGGCGATGGGGTCCGTGAAGTAACGGAGCGCCCGGAAATCGTAGCCTATACCACCTTGAAAGATGGTCGGCGGGTTTCCGATGTGGGCATTGACGGCACCTACACCCTCGTCTCCCCCGATGGCACGTCGAAAACGTACCAGTTCACCTATGAAGGGGCAGGTTCGGGAATCTTCATGGTCGACAATGGCCCCCTGGGCCGCATCTATGGTGGAACGGCCATGCCGAACGAGCTTTTCTATCATGACCCCGCTTCTGGCGCACTGGAAAACCCGGGCAATGCCACGGAAACGGGTGGTGAGATCTACAGCATGCTCGACCACCACGGCACCCTCTACCTGTGCGCCTATCCCGGCTCCTTCTTATCCAAGTGGGACCCGACCCAAGCGTGGGACTATGGCCGGAAAGCGACGAATAACCCCCGTGGCTTTGGTCCCCTGGGTCCGGGACACCTTCGTCCCCGTGCCATGATTCATGGGCCCGATGAGAAGATTTACATCGGCAGCTACCCGGAATATGGCCGCCTCGGTGGCTCGCTGGGCGTGTGGGATCCGGCAGAAGACAAACTCCTGGAGAATCACCCCCAGCTCATCGAGAATCAGTCCATCGTGGCCTTGGTCTATGACCCGACTTCGGGATTGGTTTTCGGAGGCTCCAGCATTGCCGGTGGCGGTGGCTCGACGCCAACGGAAACCGAAGCGAAGTTTTTTGCCTTTGACCCGACAACGAAATCGCTGAAGTTCGCACGGACCGTCGTCGCGGGTGACCGGGCCATCCGCAGCCTGTGCCGCGTGGAAAACACCATTTATGGCGTTTCCGGCGAAGACATGCTCTTTGTGTATGACATCAAAAGCGATACCGTTATACACACCGGCGATTTAGACGTGGGCAATGTGCTGGACGTCTCCCTCCGCCCCTGGAAAGACGGCAATCTCTACGGACTCAGTTCGAGTAAGGTCTTCCGCCTGGACCCGAAGACCTACGCGGCCGAAGTGCTCGCTGAATATCCCGGGCGCATCTATTGTGGTTTCGCGATTGATGATAAGGGCATTTATTTCGGAGAAGCGGCGGAATTGAAACGCTATAACTGGCCGAAGAATTAGTCGGGGGCTCGGGAACGGTAAAAACGAACCACGGGGTGCCACCTATACGCGCGGGAGCTCTGCGACTAAGCTTATGGGTGCGAGGCACCCAAGGCAGGCGGGCCGCCTGCGCTCCCAGGCCAAGCGGTTTCTCTTTTTTAACAGCGGCAAGATAGCCCACCAACGCCATGTAGAAATATTCAATCAGCAAAACCCAACCACGGGGGTGCCACCTATACGCG
>CAXBPH010000431.1:0-3194 GCA_963977445.1 uncultured bacterium
TGGGCAATCGCCCCACGGCCCGCCTTGACAGCATGTCGGATATCAAGGCCAACAATTTCGACCATATCGCGCTGGAAATCGTCGCGGAATCGAGCCCCGGTTATCTTCGTGGCCAGATTTATGATCGCTATGGCGATCGCACCTGGTCGGCCCTGTCCTTTGGTGAATCTCCCGAGCCGGTACAAAATCCCCCCGCAGGCTACGTATCGCCCTTTCCTGAAAGCGACCTGTATCCCGTAGCCGCTGATGCCGACACGCTGCGCGACACCCTTGTGGTCTACTCCGAGCCCGCTATCGATCGGGCCATGTTTTCACCGAAAGAAACGGGTTGGGTGACCCGCCCTACCGGAGGCGTTATGGTCAACGAGGCGACGGTGGTGCAGGCCGACAATGCCCTCCACGGGGAGCCCTACGCCTTGTTTACGGCCGCCAACGTGCCCACCGTCGCCCTGACGGAAGACGAGCGGACCCGATACACCGGATTGCCACCAGATATTGCGCCGCGACTTGTGGCGCTTGCCGGGTCTATTGTGGGGGACCAGAGCAGCACGCTGGGCAAGATAAACGCCATTACCCAGCACTTCACCACCAATTACGATTACAAGATCGGTATCCAGGTGCCCAGGGGAATGGATCCCATGACCTATTTTCTTTTTAGCGAACCCCGCCCCGATGCCCACTGCGAATACTTTGCCACGGGCGCGGCCTTGCTCTTGCGGGCGGTCGACGTGCCCACCCGCTACGTGACCGGTGTGGGCGTATGGGAGCAACATCCCTTTGCCGACTATTGGGTGGGCCGAAACCGGGACGCACACGCCTGGGTGGAGGCGTGGGACGACGTCGAGGGCTGGGTGATTGTGGAGGCCACCCCGGCGGCGGGACTTCCCGAGGCCGGCCAGGGCCAGAAAACCAATGCCTTCCGCGATTTCTGGAGTATGATCACGTTGACCGTCAAGCGATTCATTGCGGCGCTTCGGGAAGGGGCCTGGTCCGCCATGGGTGGGCTGTTGCGCGCCTTGGTCGTGGGGGTGGCGCACTTCTTCCAGGCTGCCTGGTGGCTGGTGCTCCTGCTGATCGGAGGGGGCGTCGGATTGTGGCGTCTTCGTCATTGGATTTTTCGGGGCCGATCCGCTGACAAGGCCGACATCGACCGCCAACGCCAGGCGCTCAACCAGCAATTAACCGTGATGGATCGTTGGGTACGGAAGCGTCGCCAGATCACCCGGAAGCCCCACACAACAATTCACGCCTTCGCCAACGAAATCGAAGGGTTAGACGATGAGCATCGTGATCACAATACGGAAATTGCCGAATGGTATCGACGGTGGGCCCTCGTGCGTTATCGTGGACGGCCGGGCGACACTGAAATCCGGGATCTCGAGCAAGAACTTCGCCAGAGACTGAAGAAATCACGGAAACGGGGATAAAATTCGGTGGCACTCTGAACGCCTTCGGAGGTGGGAAGGGGGGAAGTCACCAACAGGGGGGTGACCATTCCTGGTCGACATAAGGCCTACGCTGATTTTCAAACGGCTCACAATGCGGGCGGGGGAGCGCATCATCCCGAGGTGACGTTTTTGGTATCGGAAGTCTCCTTGCCATGGCTGTATGGTTCTGCCGCCAAGTGCCTTTCCAAATTCCCCTTTCTGTGGTACATTCGATAGAGCGAGAGAAAGGCGGGCCAATGGAAAAAGAGATTCTAAGCGTAGGGGACGCCAGCGCCCTGTTGTCTCTCCCCGAGGCAGAAGTGGTTCGTTTGCTTTCCGAAGGCGAATTGCCTGGTCGTCGTGTCGGACCCCACTGGTATATATCCCGCCAGCGCCTCCTCGATTTCATTGCCGACGTCAAAGGCCCGGAATCGGGCCCCGAAGTCTCCAGGACGGACTGCGCTAAGTCCATTCCAGTGCGGGCTTTAGCGCCCAATTGGCGTTGCGAAAAATGCGAAGCGATACTGCCGCCCGAGGTGGTTGAGTGCACCAAATGCGGCGCGGCTCGCAATACCCCCCTCATGGGATTTCGTCTTCCCCGAGCGACCAACGACTATGGAACGAGCCTCGGTAAGAAAATCAACTAGACCCTGTCGGCTGAGACTGTTACAATCCCGCCTCCTATTGACCTGCGAAGTACCCTACGGGAAGGCTGATTGTGTCCCCCTCCAGAAAATTCCTCCAAGGCCTTAACCCCAGTCAGCGGGAGGCCGTGCGCCATACGGAGGGGCCTGTGCTTGTGCTTGCCGGTGCGGGCAGTGGTAAGACCCGCGTAATTACCCGTCGGATAGCCCACATTCTCTCTTGCGAACAGGCGGAACCCGGTCAGATTCTCGCGGTGACCTTTACCAACAAGGCCGCCACGGAAATGCGCGAGCGGGTGGCCGAATTGGTGGGAGCTAAAGTGTCGAAGACCATCGTCATCTCTACCTTCCACAGTTACTGTTTGCAGGTCCTGCGGAAACACATTACCCGCATTGGTTATCGCAAGAATTTCAGTATCGCTGGCGATAGCGATTCCCGCACGTTGCTCCGCCGGGTTGTCGAGGATTTGGCGAGTTCTGAAACCTTCGATACGGGAACCTTTCAGTCCCGCATCAGTCTCATGAAAAATGCCAACGAGACGCCTGATGCTGACACGCCCATGCCCGTGGAAAATGCCAACGACGAGAAATATGCCGAAAACATGGCCGACGTCTATGAGCGCTACCACTCGGCCTTGCGGGCCGCCAACAGCATCGATTTCGACGACCTCATGCTGCTCACCTTGCGCATATGGAATGAGCACCCCGATTTGCTGGCGCTCTGTCGCGATACCTTTCGCTATGTGATGGTCGATGAGTATCAAGATACCAACAAAGTGCAGTATGAGCTGATTCGAAAGCTGGTCTCTGAGCACCGAAATCTTTGCGTCGTGGGGGACGACGACCAATCGATCTATGGTTGGCGCGGTGCGGACTCCAGTATCATCCTCGACTTCGACAAACACTTTCCCGACTCGAAGGTAATTACCCTCGATCAGAATTACCGTTCCACCACCACCATTCTCAGTGCGGCCAACGCGGTGATTAAGAATAATCTGGTGCGCCGGGATAAAAAGCTCTGGTCCGATCTCGGGGCCGGGCGAAAGCTCGATTGGATCGTCTGTGCCGACGAAGAACAAGAAGCGGCGGAGGCCCTGAAATGGATGGCCTTTATCCAATCCCG
>CAXBPH010000432.1:0-3145 GCA_963977445.1 uncultured bacterium
TCCGGAGCGACCACCAGGGGTGTACTGGTCGTCACTGCGGCGTTTCTTAAAGGCTGTGTTGTGCGCCAGGAGCGAGTCGATGGTACCGGCCGTTACGCCGGTGAAAAGGCGCGGTGCCCCCATCACGGTGATATCGGTGGTGTCCTGCCACTTCGGCTGGGCCACAATACCCACGCGGAAACCGTGCTGTACCAACCAACGACCCAGTAGGGGTACCCCAAACGAGGGGTGATCCACATAGGCGTCCCCGGAAATCAGGAGTACATCCAGTTCATCCCAACCACGGGCATCCATTTCCGCACGGGTCATGGGCAGGGCGGGTTCATCAAAACTGGACGCACATTCGGCAACACTGGGTATCTTTTTTTTGCGGGACACGGTAATAGTTCCTGGGGTCTGAAAATCGCAACGGGATAGGGCGAGGACACACGTCACCCTTGGGTGTTTCATTATACCACAGGAAAGCCATCGGGGGCCTGCCCGGTATTCAAGAGCGCTGGGACTCGGGCCAGCCCGTTATTTTAGCGAAGGCGGGGCCCTCGTAACGCGAACACCGTAAGCCATGCTACCCACTGGAAGCCCCCCCCTGCGCGGGAATGACGTTTTGGTACAAGTCAAAATTCAGGGGCCGACCGGTCTGATTGGATCTTAAACCTATCTGACCGGGCAGGCCCCTGGTGTTCTGACGTGTCGTTGTTGCAATCTGGTTGGCCACGCCTGTGGAAATGGTGATTAATTTTCAACGCGCACCGGGGGAGCAAAGCTTGGGGGAGAGAAACGAATTTTCAGGAGCAATTGCGAATGATATAATACTGTTGTATATCTAACATTTGTGTGGTAGGATTCACACGATAGAAGTCGGGGGTCTCTCCGAATCCAAAATAACAGGCAGAATCGAGGTGCTGGGATGCAAAAACGAAATATCCAATGGCTCTACGGAGAGTTGCCGGGGCTAGTGGCGGAAGACATACTTTCGGCGGAGTCCGCAGAACGTCTGAAAGCCCATTATGGCCCCGCCCCTGGCCTGTCGGGCACGCGACTGGTCTTGATTTTCTTTGGGATACTGGGTGGGTTGCTGGTAGGTTCAGGCATTATTCTGGTCTTCGCCTACAACTGGGATGATTTTGGTCGACCGACCCGCGCCCTTCTCTCGATGACGCCCTTGGTTATCGGCCAGATTCTTGTGGGCTGGACCCTCTATTGCAGGCGCACTTCTGCACCCTGGCGGGAAGGTAGCGCCTCGTTTCTGGCCATGGGAGTAGGTGCCAGCATCGCGCTCATCGGGCAGACTTACCATATACCGGGGGATATGGCAGGCTTCCTTTTTTGTTGGGTCCTACTGGCCTTACCCCTGGTGTATCTACTGCGATCCGTGATGGTGGCTGTTTTATATATGATCGGCACAACCGCCTGGGCGGCCGCATCGCAAGATCAGAATGGCCATGCATTGCTGTATTTTCCCCTTTTGTCCGGGGTGCTGCCCTTTTTAGGGTATCAATGGAGACATCACAGTGGGCGACCAGGAACGGGATTTCTGCTCTGGGTACTCTGCGCCTGTTTATCGGCAGGCCTGGGAATCGTCAGCGAACGCAATCTTCCAGGTCTTTGGATTGTTACCTATTCCAGCCTCTTTGCTCTTTTCTGTGTCGTTGGGCTGGGCAAAGGCAGCCAGGTGCGCGGCCAACCCTTTAGCACGATTGGTCGCATTGGAGCGGTCGCGTTGTCGCTACTGTTGACATTCGAATGGTGCTGGCGACGAATCGGTTTTCACCACTATCGGCAACCCCAGAGTGTCTACGGTGAGTGGATGGGTATCCAGGACTTTCTTGTGGTGATGATTCTGTTGGCCATCACAACCGTGCTGACTGTGGGGGCCTTTCGTCAGAAGAATTTCTCACCCCTGCCGTGGGTCGCCGCGCCCCTCCTGGCCCTGCTGGGCTATTGCATAGCCAGCATTGAAAATCAGGCCTATATACCATCCCTGTTCTTTAATATCTACCTCTTTCTCCTCGGAATTGTCGTGTTGACCAAGGGGGTAAAGTCAGAACGGCTGATGATAGCAAACGGAGGAATGGGGATACTGGCCCTCCTTTTTACCGCGCGATTCTTTGATGGTGACATGAGTATCCTGTTTCGTGGTGTCGCATTTATTCTGATTGGCCTTTTGTTTCTGGGCACCAATCTATGGTTGGCCCGGCGCTTTTCAGCTCAGGGTGTGGAGGAAGTGTCATGAAACAGCTACGGTGGATTTGCTTCGTTGCTATGGTGGTGGCCCAACTGGCCGTGCCCTACATGATGATAAGCGAAAGGGAAACTACCTTGAGCGAGGGGGCGGCCTACCGATTCCGGTGTGGGCCCGTAGACCCCTACGATTATTTTCGTGGACGTTATGTGGCCCTCTTTTTTCCGGATACACGTCTGGAACCGTGGAAGGGTGCTTATTTCACCAGGAACCAGCGGGCCTATGCGGTGTTGGGCACCGATGAAGAGGGTTTTGCCCGGATCGACGACGTTGTGAAATCCCCCCCGGCGTCAGGTGACTATGTGCAAGTGCAGGCCTATTCATACAGAAACCCAAACAATGTATTGCATGTAAACCTGCCCTTCAATCGCTACTACATGAATGAAGTTGACGCGCCCGAGGCGGATAGTGTTTATCGCAGCCAGAGCAGGAGAGAAGAAGGGGCCTCGGTTCTCGTTCGGGTCCGAGAGGGAAGTGCCGTAATCGAGGGGCTCTATATAGATGACATGCCCATGGAGGAGTATATACGTCGCAATTCGGCCATAGAAGAATGAGGGGAAGGGCACCGCGCCCTGCCCCCTCCCAAAAAAGGTTCATGGGCAATTAATGGGGATGCATTATTTGATACTTCAAGTGCCGAAGGTAAGAGGATGACTCGATGGGTTCTTCCGAATCCTATCGTCACGCTACTTTTTACAGATAAAACGACAAACCATGGACGTGCCGCGCGATCCTGTACTCAGGTTCGTGCGAAGGGGCTGTGGGACGTCGTTGGAGCCTATGTAGTTGTGGGAAGTCTTCACGAGACCATTGGGATTAGAGCATTGGCCTTGACCTTGATGTAAAGACGTAGTCGTATCTCCCAATCCGCGCACGAATCCTCCAACGGCGCATCTTCGACCG
>CAXBPH010000433.1:0-3142 GCA_963977445.1 uncultured bacterium
CTGGATCTCCGCCTTCGCGGAGATGACGGTAACGTGCTTTCATTCCGTACGGTAGGCGGCGTTGAGTAATTCAACAGCCACGATGGGGGCCTTCCAAAACCTTAATCATGGCCGACAGACCCGCTGACGCACAGGGGATTTCTGGGTGCCACCTATACGCCCGGGAGCCCCGCGAGCGGGCTTATGGGTGCAGACACCCAAAGCAGGCAGGTGGCACACCTTCGACGCGTCCAAGACCTTTGCACGAATCCCCCGTTGACATGAACCCGCCCCAAGGGCGAATATAATCCCATGCCGCCCAACGCGGCCCGCCGGAAGAGTCCGGCCCCAACGTCCTGCGGGACACATACGACCCAACGCACCCCGGCGCGACCGAAACAGTACCCCATATGCGCCGTTACAGGAGTCTTTCTTATAATGTTTAACGGATTATTGCAACGACGCTTATCCATGCTCGCCATCGTCATGATGACGCTGGCACCCCTGGCCTTCGCCCAGGGCCCCGAAATCAGCTACACGGTCACCCCCGAAACCACCAACGTGAGCCCGGGCGATACAGTCCGCGCCGTTGTCTCGGTAACACTCAGTGAGGGGTGGCATGTCAACGCCAACAAGCCCCTGGACCAGTTCCTCATCCCCACGGAAGTCAGTCTGGCCGACGACAGTGCCGTCACCCTGGTCGATGCCACCTATCCGGAGCATAAAATCTTCAACGTAAGCGGAGAAGACCTCGCCGTCTACGAACATGAATTTAATATTGGTCTCCGCCTCAAGGTGCCCGACGACGCCACCAGCGGCGACCTCGCCGTCACCGGCACGCTCCGCTATCAATCCTGCAACGACGTGCAATGCATGCCCCCGGAGAATCTCGCCCTTTCCTTTTCGCTCACCGTGGGCGAAGACAAGAGCCCTGTAAACCCAGCGCTCTTTGAAACCCTGTCCTGGAGTGAGGCACCCGCCGACGTTGCGCCCATGCCCGCCGAAACACCAGCGGCGGCAAAGACGCCGGCAACCTCCCCCGCCGTAGAGATCACGCCCGCTGCATCCGCCACGGACTGGAAAACCCTCGCCGATAAATTCGAAGTGACCGGCCGCGCGGGCTACGAAAAAACCGACGCCTTTCTTGCCTTCCTCGACGCCAGTGTCACAGGTGACGGCTCCGCCGCCGATGATAGTGCCTTCGCCAACAAGAGCTGGGGCCTGATCGTTCTGCTTATTGTCCTCGGCGGTCTCGCCCTGAATCTGACCCCCTGTGTCTTGCCCCTCATTCCCGTTAATATCGCCATTATCGGTGCGGGCACCAAAGCAGGCTCGCGGGGTCGTGGCTTTGCCCTGGGTGGGGCCTATGGCGTGGGTATTGCCCTTGTCTATGGCCTCCTGGGCCTCGCTGTGATGTTGAGCTTCGCCACCGCCTTTGGCACCATCAATGCCACCCCCTGGTTCAACGGCCTGATCGCCCTGCTTTTCGTGGTGCTCGGCCTGGCCATGTTCGACATCATCCAAATCGACTTCACCCGGTTCCAGACCAAACTCGGCATCCGAAAGAACGAAAACGGCAGCTTCCTCATCGCCTTTGTCATGGGGGCCGTCTCCGCGCTGCTCGCCGGTGCCTGCGTCGCCCCTGTCGTCATTTCCACCATCCTCTTCGCACAGGACAGCTACAGCCAGGGCAACCAGTTCGCCCTCGCCCTGCCCTTCCTCCTGGGTGTGGGCATGGCCCTGCCCTGGCCCATCGTCGGCGCGGGCCTCTCGGTTTTACCCAAACCCGGCATGTGGATGGTCCGCGTAAAGCAGGCCTTCGGCGTCTTTATCATTCTCTTCGCCGCCTACTACGGTTACCTCGCCTACAGCCTCCTGCAGGCACCCGCCGCCAGCGACGAAGTCTCCCACGAGGGATGGCACACCACCTTGGAATCGGGACTCGCCGAAGCCCTCGAAACGGGCCAGCCCGTCTTCCTCGACTTCTGGGCCACCTGGTGCAAAAACTGTAGCGTCATGGACCGGACCACCCTGCAGGATCCCGCGGTGGTCGCCGAGCTGGAGTCCTTCGTTAAAATCCGCTTCCAGGCAGAGCATATGGATGCTTCGCCCACCAAAGAAATTGTTGAACATTTCGACGTACTCGGGCTGCCCGCCTATCTGGTCCTAAAACCCAAGGAATAGCAGTCACGTATAGACATACATCGCCCGCCCTTTCCCAGTCGCCGCCAGGCAATCCATAGCAATGGCATCACGGATGGTGAGTTCACTCACCACACCCCATGCCACGCTTGACGACGACTGCGAAAGGGCGGGCTTCTTTTGGGTTCATGGGCAATTAGTGGGGAGGATGTATTTGATACTTCAAGTGCCGGAGGTAAAAGGGTGACTCGATAGGTTCTTGCGAATCATGTCGTCAAGCAACTTTTTACAGATAAAACGACAAACCATGGACGTGCCGCGCGATTGATTGGTTCCGTTTGTTTTGACGGAGTGAGTCTTTGTTGGCACCCGACAATTCCCCATGAATCTTCTTTTTGTACCACCACGTCGCGGCGCGTTACACTCGGAGAGCGAAGTATACCGGACGAGGAATAAGTCTATGATTTTTATATTGGAACACTGTATCGCTGTGGTCAGTTTCCTGCTCGCTTTTGTGCTACTCACCGATGTCCTTCGAAAAACCCGCCAGCCCGGCGGCACCATGGCCTGGGCTCTGGCCATCGTTCTCATGCCCTACGTCGGCGTACCCTGCTACCTCCTTTTCGGTGGCCGAAAAATAAAAAAGCTTCGCAGGGACAAGATGGAGCTCTATGGGGAAATGGGCCCAATAACGGAAACGCCCATGAGCCCCCTGGGCCTCGCCGATCGGGCCCTTCGCTCCGGGGCCATGCCCCCACCCCGGGAGGGACACACGGTAGACCTCCATTTCAGTGGGGAAGACGCGTTCAACACCTTGGTAAAACTCATTGAGAGTGCCCGCGAAACCATTCACATAACCACCTTCATCCTCGGACGGGATGAGGTCGGACGGGCCATCATAGAGGCTCTTGCAAAAAAAGCGCGGGAAGGCGTGGAAGTGCGCCTCCTTCTTGATAGTCTGGGCTCCCTGTGGGCCCGTGGCGACTTCGTGAAGCCCCTCCTCGATGCGGGAGGAAGCATT
>CAXBPH010000434.1:0-3126 GCA_963977445.1 uncultured bacterium
GCGGCCAACGGCTTCTCTGCGTTCTTTGTGGTTAAAAATCTACCAAGGGCTTGTCGCCAACATTTGAGCAGACGAGGTCGTCCGCCTCACTGATGTTGCGATGGGCGCGGGAGACAATGCGGAGACGCCTTTCTACGTGGTGGATAGGGGGCGTGTTGCACCCGATTTTCTGTCGTTGAATGGAAGGGGGGCGTCACGCTATGCTGGCGACAGAGCAATTGGGTTGCTCAGGGGCTCCACCGTCTATTGCCTCAACACGCCTGCAAGTCCTTCTCGTCTTTTTTTCTGGAAAGTGCCCTCATGTTGACGCTACGTTTTCACCTGCTGTTCGCGATTTTTGTTTGCCTTAATCTTGCGTCTGGCGTTTACGCCGACGAACGAGATGGACTACTTCTGGAATACAATTTCGAAGGGAGCGTCCTGGATTCGTCCGGAAATGAACACGTCGCGATGGTCCATGGCAACCCCACCTATGTTGCGGGTCGCGAAGGGCAGTGCATGAACTTTGGTGGCTCGGATTGGGTCGATACGGGTATGCCCTTTCCCTCGTTGGATACCTTCACGGTGGAGTGCTGGGTGAATCCCGCAGACTCTCAGGTGGCCTATGCGGATATTCTGGGCAACCACGCCGACGGCGGCACCAATGGCATGGTCCTCCAGCAGGAGGCCAGCGAGACCAACGCCTTCGCCTTTGTGTATGGCTCTACCGGCGGCAACTATGTCCAGACCAAGCCCGTGTCACTCAAACCGGGTCAATGGCAGCATATTGCCTGCGTGAAAGATGCGGAGGAGGCCCGGCTTTACCTGAATGGGGTGCTCGTTGATGTGGTGGCGGCCGATGCGCCCATGGAAGGGAACGAACTCCCTTTACGTGTGGGCGTAGGATTTCCGGGCACGAACCGGTGCTTTCAGGGCAAGATAGACGCATTGCGGGTCTGGAATCGGGCCTTGGATGATTTCGGTATCAGCGTGTCGGAAGAAGAGCAACTCGACCAGTTCGCCGCCGTCGCGGGCAACCTGGATGTGGTGAAGGTGGCCTGGCCCCAGACCAAGGGTCTCATTCATCCTGGCGAATCGGCTGCAGTCACACTATCTCTTGACCGCCGACTCCTGCCCGCTGCCATCGTAGAGGTGGATATCACGTTTGAGATGGCCGACTATGGTGGGAATCGGCTGCCGGCGTTGCCCGACTTGCCCTTGAAGCGAAGTGCGGAATTTTCGGGTAACGTTACGTTGCCCGCTACCGAAGGCTACTACCGCGTCACCTATGAGGCTACGGCTCGTGCCACGGAACGTAGCGTATCGCTGGGGCGCGGCGAGTTTAGCTTTGCTGCGTTGGCCTCACGGGACGGCATGAAGCCGGCTTCAGCCGTCGCAGGGGCGTCATCGACGTCGGTGTCGCTGAACAGCGATGACTGGCAGATTGTGACGGACCCCGGGAACATCGGGCGGGACCAGCATTGGGAATCCGGGCCACTCGCCGACGCCCTGACGACGAAGGTTCCCGGAATCATCCAGCAGCCCTTCCCCGGATACCACGGTGTGGCCTGGTATAGCCGCGAATTTGAGTCTCCGGAAAACCCCCATCCCGGTGGGCGCTACCTTCTGAATTTTGAACAGGTCGACTATCTTGCCGAAGTCTGGCTGAATGGCGTGTCCGTCGGCGGGCATGAGGGGGGGGAGACGCCCTTCGAACTGGACGTAACGGAGGCCACCAAGGTCGGCGCGCTCAATCGTCTGATTGTGCGAGTATTGAACCCCACCCACGAGCGTATTGACGGCATCGTGCTGAATGAAACGCCCCATCGCTGTAAGGTGATGCCCTACCACGCGGGCGCGGCCTACAACCATGGCGGCATCACGGGGGCCGTCGACGTGCGGGCGGTTCCGGCGGTGCGTGTGCAAGATGTGTTCGTTCGTGCTGATGTGGCGACGGGTGAGGTATGGCTTCAGGCCACCGTGCGCAATGCTGGCGACAAATCCGTGGCCGGTCAGTTGGAATTCCTGGTAGCGGCGGACGGCGACACCGTGGTATCCCACACGATGGCGCAGGAACTGGCGCCGGGCGACACGCGCGTCGAATCCCGTCTCCACGTCGTTGACCCCAACGTCTGGGACCTGAGCACGCCCTATCTCTATCGCGCCGAGGTCAACGTCCAGGCCGGTGATGCTGGGCCAGTGGACAAAGGCAGCGCTCGCTTTGGCTTTCGTGAATTCCGCTTTGACGAGGGCTATTTTCGATTAAATGGCCGTCGGCTCTTCCTGCGCTCCTCCCACACGGTGAACCATTTTCCTATCGGGCTCCAATTTCCCCACGACCCCGACCTCGCCCGCCGGGACCTCCTGAACGCCAAGGTTATGGGTTTCAACATGGTCCGCTTCATCTGCGGCGGCGCGACGCCGGAGCAGCTCGACCTGTGCGATGAAATCGGACTCCTCGTGTATAACGAATCCTATGCGAGCTGGTATGAAATGGTGAATACGCCCCAGATGAAAGGGCGCTTCGACCGGTCCATTGGTGAGATCATTCAACGGGATCGGAATCATCCCTCCGTGGTGATCTGGGGCCTCCTCAACGAAATTCAGGACGGGCCCCTCTTCCGCCACGCCGTAGATTCTCTGCCCTTGGTCCGCTACCTCGATGACAGCCGCATGGTCATGCTTAATAGCGGGCGGTGGGACGGCCAGCCCGACATTGGTACCCTCGCCAATCCGGGGTCCAACGTGTGGGAGGCCAGTCTGGGCATTGAAGGGCCTGGGGCCGAACGGGTGAGCTGGAGCAAGGAAGGCGGTGCGCTGGGCTACTACGACCACGCCGGCGATGCCCACACCTATCTGAAGGTGCCCCAGACGGCCGAGTCCACGGCCTTTCTCCGGCGCGTGGGCCATGACTCCAAGCACGTGTTTCTCGGGGAGTACGGCATTGGCAGTGCCGTCGATTTGCCGCGAACGGTCCGCCACTACGAGCGCCTCGGCATGGAGCACCTGGAAGACGCCCAGTTCTATCGGGCCAACCTGGATCGCTTCCTTACCGATTGGGAGCGTTGGGGTATGGACGCCGTCTTCGATCGGCCCGAGGATTTCTTCGCAGCCAGCCTGGCCCGCATGGCCTCTCACCGTACCATG
>CAXBPH010000435.1:0-3104 GCA_963977445.1 uncultured bacterium
GGGGAAAACGGTAGGTATCGCCCGTCTTCTCCGCGGCCAGGCCGAGAAATTTGCCTTCCATCGGCTCCGGCCCATTGCGGACCACGCCAACGGCAATATCGGGGCGACCGTAGAAGGTGTTCAACAGGTCGACGAAGGGCCCCGCAAGGGCATGGTCTTTCGTGACCGTGACGGCGAGCAAGTCACATTCCTGACGGGTCTGAAAGGCGTGAAGGATGGCAAGAGCGTAGCCGTCATCTACATCATTGCCCATATCGGTGTCATAAATAATCGGTACCGGGGGAATGGGGGTGGGGGCGTTTTCGATAACGGCCAACCCAAGCAGGCCCGCGAGAAGTAGGTTAATCATATGAATTCCTTCTTAGGTGTTTTACTCGACGATAGTGACAATAAGGCGGGCGTGCCGTCGGAGGGTGGGTGTGCCTCCGTCGGTAGCCGTACATACAAAGTGAAAGGTGTCTCCGGTTTTGCCATCCATGGGCAACGTGACCGATGCCTTGGCGTGTTCAGGATCTTCGATGGCGACTGCGTTGCCATAGGTAGAGCTTTCCTCATAAAACCACCAACGGAAAGACAGGACGTCTCCATCGGGGTCCTTACTAAGGCTGGCGTCCAGTGCGATCGTTTCGCCCGCCTTTGCCGTAATATCCAGTGGGCTGGCAAGGCGTAGTTGGGGGTGGTGATTGGCCTCGGCAGGTTGTTTCACGCACCAATCGGCCCGTGCTGCCCAGTCGTTCTGAAAATCAATGGCCCACCGGAGAATACTGTGGGGCGTGGTGTTTTCCCCGTCCACCGAACGCCACATGCCGTTAGAGAAGGCAAATTGACCGCCCCAACCGCCATAGCGTGGGTCTTCCTCGCTGCGCAGCCCCGTGTTGATGACGTGGAGAAAAGCCGGTGAGTCTCCTTCTGAGCGAAAGCGCTTGTCCTTCGTTTCATACAGGGCGCCTAAGGGGCCGTGGTCGTTCAGCATGTTGGTCGTCATCCAGTCCTTATCAAAATAAGTCTGCATTTCCGTTGTCTGATAGTTTTGCCAGCGGTAGGCCAGGACGCCATAGGACTCGGAGCCACTGCGTAACACCTGAATATCAGGCCAGGCGTCACGAATGTAGGTCTTATAGGTCACGTCCTGTTCGGAAATCAGGTAGATCCGGGCTTTCTTCGACACCTCTGCCATGCGTTCCGGGTGCCGCGTTTCGATACTCTTCAAGGCCCGGGCAATGGTGTTGGGTCCGCCCCATGCCTGAAGCCATACCGGGGAGTCGTCCCCATCGAGGAGGACTTCCGCAATGCGATTGGAACCGGGCGTTTCCAGCTCCATATCGCCCTCATAGGCAATGTTACCCACAAAGACCTGAGCGCGCAGATAGTCTGCCGTCGGGTAATCCTTGTCGTGGGCGGACAAGCTGGGGTGGATTGCCTCATAGGCATCGAGTTGGCGGTCCAGCCAGGAAACGGGCTCCCACTTCTTCTCCGGGTGCGTGTCGTCACCTTTCCAGTGGTGCTTTGAGCTGGAATGAATGAGCCCCAGAACATTCCAGTCGTTGGTGTAGAGCAGGAAGCGATTCATGGAGCATCGGTCGTCGGTCTCGCCGTCGGTCGTGACGATAACCCGGGGCTTCGGGTCGGGGTGCGGGGCGTCGGCATGGGCGGCAAGCGGTTTCGCACAAACGATTGTGCAAATCAGCAGCAGGGTAGAGATGGGCCGGAGGAAATCCGGGGGAGCGAGATGGATTGAAAATAATTGCATGAAACGATTGCTCTCTCTATTACATTGGACAATTAGTAAGAATATCTGGCCGCACGTCATTCTCCATCCGGATTTTATTAGGGCAGCGAAAAATTAGTGACCTTGAGAACGATAGTCGGCAACGAGGTCCTGTTGCAAGGTTTGTCACCTCCGGGGGAGGGGTATTTCCTCCCGGCCCCGAACTATCCTGCTCGAAAGTTTCTTTACACGAGGCACGGAAGAACAGGGGGTTGACCATTCCTGGTCGACACAAAGTTCACGGCATAGTTCGCAGTGCTTTGGGGTGATAGCACGGGGGCCGTGAGCGCCAATGACAATATGTTGGAAACTTACACCGCAGGAACAACATCACGGGCCCTTTGGAACCCATCATGGGCCTTATGTCGACCAGGAATGGTCAACCCCCTGTTGTTTTTTGGGTTGACGTCTTAATAGTCTTTTGGTAGTTACCGAAATGTTTCCGGTAGGAATTCAGGTTCTTCATAATAGAGGAATTCACCCGCTTTCAGCCCGGCCATTCGCGGGTTGTCTTTGATATATGAAAAACACCGGACCAAGTCCGGCACACTGCGCAAAAGTCTGTCCCAGTTTTCCTGCTGCCATAAGTTGCCACGTCTCTCCAACCGAAGATTAATCTGACGCGCCGAAACACCCTTCCATGCGCCAACCAGCTTGTCCACATCCGTCTCGCCGCGCAACTGAAACAGCGCGTGCATATGGTTGGGCATGACCACCAGAGACGCCAAATCGTAACGCTCCCCGTCGAATCGCCGGGCTGCGACCAATACTTCCCGCGCGTTCCGCCCGTCTCTCAAGACACACGCGCCACGACCTTGATCCAGCCAACGCTCAATTCGCCGTGGGAAACGTTCCCGGTATAACGCAAGTGTGTTGGTGTCCCACGGTTTTGGATGCTCTCGAAGAAACAGAGATTTTTCATTTCGCCATGCCCGGAGCTTGTCTTCTGGTAAGGAATCCACGAGACGGGACGTCACAAAATAGAATCCGCCATTCAGCTGCCAGTGAGGCAGGTGGCGTTCGCGGGTATCCACTCGAGAGGAAGGTGTCAGAAAGGGATCGGGATTAAAGAATGGAAACTCTGCTGCTGTCGTGTCATCATACATCGGACCGCCCCATGCCAATTCTACCTTCCAACAGTAGCACAGGATTTGCGCCATGACAACAGGGGGTTGACCATTCCTGGTCGACACAAAGTTCACGGCATAGGTCGCAGTCCTTTGGGGTGATAGCAAAGGGGTCGTGAGCGCCAATGACAATATGTTGGAAACTTACACCGCCGGAACAACATCACGGGCCCTTTGGAACCCATCATGGGCCTTATGTCGACCAGGAA
>CAXBPH010000436.1:0-3074 GCA_963977445.1 uncultured bacterium
GCTGTCGAGTTTTGCCGTGACCGGTCGCCGTCTCCTCGATGGGACGATAAATGATCTTCACCTTGTAGCCCACCCATTCGCTGGGCTATGCTGGCCGACTACAACGCAACAAACTTACCAAAGGATTTTATCGTGCGATCTTTTCTACTGACCCTCGCAGTCCTCACTCTGGGAGTCTTCGGCGCAAGAGCCGACGACTGCGCATTTACCGGAACGGCAGGGGACTTTCACGGCTACCCATCTATCGACTTTGAGATTGAGGGTCGTCTTTGCCGCGTGGTCTGTCCGAAAGAGACCGCACCTGGGAAACCCTGGCTCTGGCGGGCACGATACTGGGACAACGAACCCCAGACGGATATCGCGCTGCTGGGTAAGGGATTCCACGTGGCCTACACCGATGTGGAGGGCCTCTTCGGCAACGATGTAGCGGTGGATGCCTGGGACCGTTTCTACCGAGAGCTGACAGAGAAGCACGGCTTCAACAAGAAGCCCGCCATCATGGCCATCAGCCGTGGCGGCCTTATCGCCTATAACTTCACCTCGAAGTATCCCGAGCGCATCGCCTGCATCTATGCCGACGCCCCGGTTTGCGACATCAAGAGCTGGCCCGGTGGTTTTGGCGAGGGCTCGGGCAACACCAACGAGTGGCAGCCCTGCCTAGACGCCTTTGGTCTGGATGAGAAGACGGTCCTCGAGTTTAAGGGCAATCCCATCGACAAACTGGAGCCCATTGCCAAAGCGAAGATTCCGCTGCTCAATATCTGCGGCACGGCGGACAAGGGCGTTCCCATGAATGAGAACACGGGCGTCCTCGCTGAACGCTACCGCGCCCTGGGTGGCGATATCCAGATTATCGCCAAGGAAGGCGTGGGCCACCATCCCCACAGCCTCGAAGACCCCACGCCCATCGTTGAGTTTATTCTGAAGCATACGGCCCCCAACGTGGAACTGACGGGAAAGGAAGGCGACTACCACGGTTTTCGTACCGTCGACTTTGACCTGAACGACCGGTTGTGTCGTGTGGCCATCCCCGAGCATGCGTCCCCGGGCAAGCCCTGGGTGTGGCGGGCGCGATTCTGGGGCCACGAACCCCAGACCGACATTGCCCTTCTCGGTGAGGGATTCCATGTAGCCTACACCGATGTGGGAGCGCTCTTTGGAAACGACGTGGCCGTCCAACAGTGGGACGATTTTCACACCCTGCTCACGACGAAACATGGCTTCGCTACAAAGCCCGCCATCGAAGCCATGAGCCGGGGCGGCCTCATCGCCTACAACTTCGCGTCGGCACATCCCGACAAGGTGTCCTGTATCTACGGCGATGCCCCCGTTTGCGATATCAAGAGTTGGCCCGGTGGCCTCGGTGAGGGCAAGGGGAGCAAAGCCGACTGGGAACTATGTCTCTCCGTCTATGGCCTTGATGAGAAATCCGTACTGGAATTCAAGGGCAACCCTATCGATAAGCTCAAGCCCATTGCCGATGCCCAAATACCCCTGCTCAATATTTGCGGTGACGCCGACGATGTTGTGCCCATGAAAGAAAACACCGATATTCTGGCCGAGCGCTACCGTGCACTCGGCGGTTCCATCGAAGTCATCGCGAAGGAAGGCGTGGGCCACCATCCCCACAGCCTCGTGGACCCGACCCCCATTGTGGACTTCATCCTCGCCAACACCGACCCCTTCGCGCGCGACTATTTCTCCCTGCGTCGGGGACTCACCAATGCCGGGGCCATCTTCACCCAGACGAAGAAAGGCCGCGTGGCTTTTCTCGGGGGCTCCATCACCGAAATGGACGGCTGGCGCGCCCTGACCTGTGCCGAACTTCAGCGCCGTTTTCCCGACACGGAATTCACCTTTATCGATGCGGGAATTTCCTCCACCGACAGCACCCTGGCCGCGTTCCGTCTGACCACCGATGTTTTTGCCGATGGCCCGGTAGATTTACTCTTCATGGACCACTCCGTGAACGATCACCACAACAAGCGGGACACGACCGCCCGCATTCGCGCCGTGGAAGGCATCATTCGCCATGCCCACGCTATTAATCCAAGCATCGACATTATCATGCAGTACTTCGTCGAACCCTACAACATGGAATACATCAATCGCGGCGAATACGCTCCCGAAATAAAGGACCACAATCGGGTCACGGAATACCTGAACATTCCGGCCATCGATTTGGCCCGTGAGGTCACAGAACGCACCCGGAAAGGCGATTTCACCTGGGAGCAATTCAAAGACCTCCATCCGAGTCCCTTTGGCCACCAGATATACCTTGAACGCATTTCCAAGCTCTTTGATGCGGCCTGGAACGATGTGGATCTGGCGACGGCAGCGGTTGCGCCCTACACCCTTAAACAGGAACCCCTCGACCCACTCAATTACCAGCGGGGACGTTATCTGCCCTTGGAATCAGCGAAGGTGGAATCCGGTTGGGCCCACGTTCCAGACTGGCAGCGAAGCGATAACGCGGGCACCCGTAAGCAGTTTGTCGGCATTCCCATGCTCGAGGCCACCGCGGCAGGGGCCACCCTTAGCCTCGAATTCGAAGGCAACGCCGTCGGTCTCTTCGTAACTGCAGGGCCCGACGTGGGCATCTTGGAATACACCATTGACGGGAAATCCTATACACCCCTCGACCAGTTTACCCAATGGAGTGACCACCTTCATATACCTTGGGCCTATGTGCTCGCCGACGATCTCAGCGAAGGAAAGCACACCCTGACCCTGACCACCAGCGCGGACAAAAACGAAAAGAGCACAGGCAACGCCAGCCGCATCGTGAAGTTCTTCGCGAACTGAACCGGGGAGGGGTAATGCCACTCAGGGGGACGGCCCCGACTGTCCAAGGGCACTTGGGTGGGGTTAGTTCGGCCCTTTTGCCACGACGAGTATATTGCAAGGTTTCGTTGGCCATGTCGGTGCAGTCCCCGGGGGACTGCACCGGAATTCCTATCGTGCCACGCGATCCGACCACGTCGGTTCGTGTGCCTGGAGCGCCAAGAAACCGGGGCCATCCTAGCCCGAATATTTCACAAAGTTGGGATCTTTTGGGCTGCTCGGGGTATTAA
>CAXBPH010000437.1:0-3044 GCA_963977445.1 uncultured bacterium
CGTCGGTGCAGTCCCCGGGCGTGTGCCTGTCCCTGCGGGGTTGCCATGGGGGCTCGCGCGCCACAACGAATAGCCCTCAGGGGGACAGCCACAGCGGTCAAAATTACCTTCGCTTCATCAATTGTCGCTGCATAGCCACCCAGTGACCAACGTATCCATCAGGTGTGTTGCGCCGATGCCGTCCCCGCTACGCCCATACACCAACGCTCAACTACTCTCCCGGGTAGTGCAATCCCCACTGCTTTCGCATGGTGTCCATGGTGCCCATAACTTCCAGGGTACGGCTATGGGGCATGTCCGGGCACTCGATGAGTCCGGCATCCAGACATCGCATTACTTCCCGGATTTCGTACTCAAAACCCAGACTTTCCGAAGGGGTCTCGAAAACCACCTCGTCGCCTTCGGCAGGGGTGAGCGTGGCTTTCTCCGGACGCCAGAAGGTGTCGTGGAGGCGAATACTTCCCGTCTCTCCATAGATGAAGGCGTCCCAGTCGGTCTTCGTGCGCACCGCACTCGAGAGCGTCGCCAGTCGACCACCGCTATAGGCCAACACAAAGGCCGCCTGTTCATCCACACCCTGCTCGCTGATATAGGCCGTTCCATGGATGCTTTCGGGCGCGTCGCGGAAGGCTATAGAGGCCAGCGTAATGGGATAAATGCCGACATCCAGCAAACTTCCCCCGCCCAGAGCCGGATCCCACAAGCGGTTGCGCTCGCTGTAATCCATGCGAAAACCAAAGTCCGCCCGCACCATCCGGGGCTCGCCAATGGCCCCTTCGGCTATCCAGGCTTCTATCTGTTTTATCACGGGGAAAAATCGGGTCCAAATACCCTCCATAAGGAAGAGACCTGTTTCCCGGGCCACGTCGATGACATCCTGGGAGTCGGATGCGTTCAACGTGAAGGGCTTTTCACAAAGCACCGGTTTTCCCGCCCGAAGACAGGCAATACTGTTTTCTTTGTGCAGGCTGTGGGGCGTGGAGACATAAACCACGTCGACTTCCGGGTCGTTGATGAGCCCTTCATAGGTCGCATGGCGGTTGGTAACGTTGAATTTCTCACCGAAGGCATCGGCACCTTCCTGGCTTCGGGAGCCAACGGACTGCAACACGGCGTTGTCACACACCTGAAGGCACGTGGCGAACTGCGTCGCAATGTTCCCCGTGCCAATAATTCCCCAACGATAGGTTTTCGCCATGTCATGCTCCTGCGTGGTTGTAAAAAATACGAAACCACATGGTAGCCAACAGACCCGTAGAATTGCACGCGGGGACGGCACCCCAACCACGAAATTGTGGCAATGTCACGACCCCAGAGGTAAAAGGATGACTCAATCGGTTTCAGGGAAAGCTCTCAACACGTATCCTTTTGCAGATGAAACCAAGAACCATGGAGGTGCCGAGCGATCTGGTACTCCTGTCGAAGATGCGCCGCAGGAGGATTCGTGCGCGGGGACTGAGGGGAGCGCAGAGGCCTTAAACTGCTTGTAGGAAGTCATCTGGAACAGGACATGCCCCTTGGCCTTGGCTTTGAACTAAAGACGCAGTCATTTCTACCGACCCGCGCACGAACCGGGAATACCGGATCGCGCGGCACGATTGACGGGTTCAGTTTGGTTCAGACGGAGTGGGTGTTCGTTAGCACCCCTTGGTTTCATAAACTAAATGCAACACGGCTATTCATCCAAGGGCACACGTCGAACTGCTGCCATGTATAATAGTTAGTGCATCTTGTTGCAGCAACGCTACAAACCAGTGAGTCAACCACGAATGAACACGAATCTACACGAATCAGAGAGTACTCCAAACTTCAGCGCTGACAAAAAGTCTGCGCGAAGTCGATGGATCGGTCCCCGGACATATCTCGGCCGCCAGGCGAATTGGATTGTCATGTCAGCAGACGAGAGACTATCGGGCCGCACGTTGAGAAGGTGCTATGCCTTGCTCCTGACAACGGCACTTGGTCTTCTCGGCGCTTGCAGTGGACGCGACGCATCCATCCCAGCACTTGACAATACAGGGCGTAAGGAACGCATCGAGACTCTTTACCAGGGATATCGTTCGTCTTTTCCCGACGTCAATGAAATAACGCCCCAAGGCGTCCTTGACCTGCAAAACGCCGAGCCCACTGTCCTGGTGGATGTGCGCACGCCGGAGGAACAGGCGGTTTCCATGCTGCCGGGTGCCATTACCCGCGATGCCTTTGAAGCGGCCCGTGAACTCTATGCGGACAAGAGCGTGGTGACCTATTGCACCATTGGGGCGCGTAGCGGTGAATATGCGGAGGAATTGCGGCAGGAAGGTCTGGAGGTCTTCAATCTCAAGGGCAGTATTTTGTCGTGGACCCAGGCGGGATTGCCCCTGGTGGACAAAGACGGCCATGAAACGAAGCGGGTACACACCTATGGCAGAAAGTGGGACCTCGTGGGCGAAGGATATGAAGCGACTTGGTAAGTATGGTGAATTTAGAATAGTGAATTTAGAATTTAAAACTTGGGGAGAAATCTTCATCCACCGGCAGATCCTAATGAACGCTCACCGGCAGAGTCGGTGAATGAAGAATAGAAATTTAGAATTTAGAAACGTTAATAAGCCGCCCGATCAAAAATCATCACTATTCTAAATTCACTATTCACTATTCTAAATTCTCTATTCCCCTCTCTTCTCTCGGTCGTAAAGTAAGATTGCCATGATGCTGAAGGCGTCGTTAATCTCTCCGCGCCCTACCATGGCGACGGCTTCCGACCAGGGCACTGTTTTTAGCTGTAGCTCTTCGGTGGCTTCCGGTGCTGCGCCTACGTGTTCCAGGCCTCGGGCTACATAGAGGATTCCCCGCTCCGATGAGTGGCTGTTGCTCAAGTGTAATTCGTGTCCCAATGGTTCCCATTGGGCGGCGACCAATCCCGCTTCTTCCTGTAGTTCCCGCTTGCAGGCTTCCAGGGGATCTTCGCCTTGCTCGGCACCGCCTTCGATGATTTCCCAGGAATAGCAATCCATGGCGTAGCGATATTGGCCGACGAGGTAGAGTTCATCGTCATCGGTCAG
>CAXBPH010000438.1:0-3000 GCA_963977445.1 uncultured bacterium
CTCCACGGTTTTGAAAGCGTTGCCCCTATGATAATGGAAAGGACGGGGAGCGTTCCACCGGAAAATAAAGGTGGTGCTACTGTACGGGCGTGTGTCGGGAGAGACCAAACAAGACGGGGTGCCTCTGGTGAGAGGCACCCCGGTGATTGAGAAGTTAATTCGGGCCGGTAATTAGTGGCTGTGAGCGGCGCCGTGCTCGTGGTGGGCGTAGTGTTCCTTCAACAGGTCTTTGCCGAAGTCGCCGTGAAAATCGCGCCAGACGGAGTGGGGGTGTTTTGCCTCGTTCTGGGTGTTGTCATATTCGATGATGAAGGTTTTGCCCTGGACGCGAAAGTAGTGGGGGGCACCCAGTTCAATGGAGCCCATCCAGGCGAACTTGAGGGATTCCGTGCCCGCCTTGCGGATGCGGCTGAGCCGCTGTGCGGCCACTTCGGGGCGCTGCATCGTGGCGAAGGCCTCGATGAGACCAAAGAGGGTTGCCTGCTGCGCTTCGGTGAGGGCGTCGTAGGGGATGCCGAGATCGTCCTGCATGATGGCATCACGTTCGGTGCCGCTGAGGATATCGGCCGGTGCCGTATCACTTAGAATCGCCATCGCCCGCTGTTCTTCGGTGAGGGCAGTAGCGAATGCACGGCCGAGATCTTCCATGGCGCCGAGAGACTCAGAGGTGCGCTGACCTTTTTTGGGGCCGTCGGGGTAGATGCCGGGGTTGCTGCCCATGAATTGGGGGGAGCTGGCCAGGGCCTTGCCGTCGACAATGGTCCAATTGAGCGAGAGGTGGTGCCCCTCATAGCGGAGCCCCCACGTGCCTTCATTGGAGGGGGTTCCGAAAATAGTGACGTGATATTTGAGGCTGTTGCGGTGGGTGGCCTGGGGGCCTTCCATCTGACGAAGGAGCGCTTCCAAATTGCGGATGGTTTCTGCGGTGTTGTAGCCGGTTTCGCTCAATCCCGCACGGAGGAGGTTGAGAACGAGGGGGTATTGATCTTCCTGGATATCGCTAAAGGACAAACCCGGCCGTTCTTTTGGGATGAAATGCCAGTTCCAACGCTCTTCGGCGTCAAAATCATATTGGACAATGGCCTTCTGATCGTCATTCAAGACGCTGAGCAGGTTGTTGGCCGCCGTGCTGAGATCGGCGATGGGGGCTTGCACACCGGCGAGTCCGGCCAGTGTAATAAGGAGAGCGGTAGTAAGCATGCGGAGTTCCTCCCGGGTTGAGACTGGACGGATAATACGCATGCACAGGGTGGAAAACAAGCCGTTTCACCCACGTAGGGAGGGGGTACAGGGAGGGCCGGAAGTCGGAGCGGTGCCCGAGTTGTAACATTGGGCTGCCAATGTGGTAGAATCCAATTGGAGTGTGTCTGCGAGATGTTTTGTATTCGTGGGCGAAAAGCGTACCGATAGTAACACCAATCGGCTTAAATTAGCAAAAGGTTAAATCACTCACCGTATGCAGAAAGAAGAATCAATCCAAGTTGAAGGCACCGTCGTGGAGCCCTTGCCCAACGCCATGTTTCGCGTCAAGCTTCAAAATGACCACATGGTACTTGCTCACATCTCGGGCAAGATGCGCAAGTTCTATATCCGGATTCTTCCGGGTGACCGCGTGACCCTGGAAATGTCCCCCTATGATCTGACCAAAGGTCGGATCACCTACCGGTACAAATAGCCTTCCGGTAGCTCAGGCGCGCCCGACGCCTCTTTCGTTCCCTTCCAAAATACTGCGATGGGCGTGAGGTGTCTCTGTACCCCGACGCCAGGCCGAAACGGCTCGCCGTCTGTCGGCCGTTTTCGATGTGGTCGATTGCCTGACCAAGATGGAGCGGACCGATGAGGCCTTGTCGGTTCTTCGTGCAGTGGAAAATCGCTTTGGCAGACACCCCCGGGTCTATCGGGAAATGGGCTTCGTCCATCTCAATGAGCGCTATGACCGCAACGCGGCCATCGCCTACTTTACCCAGTCCCTGTTGTTGGATAAGAATCAGCCCGATATCCGCAACATCGTGGGCAAAGACCCCACCCCCGATGATCTCCGCAAGTACTATCCACAAGGTGCCGAGATCCCGGAGGCGTTCCTGGATCCCAATAGAGACACATTGAATCCAAATTTGCCCCGGCCCCCCGTTCCCACCGTGGACTTGCCTGCGGCCCCGTCCACCCCCACGGGCCCATCATCAGGTCCCCCGTCGACACCATCGGATTCAACCATACCGAGTCCGGGTGTCGCATCCGTGCAAAGTGCGGTGACCAATGGCCCAACAGTTTCCCAGCCGTAATCGGGGAAAGTTACCGTCTGACTAAGGCCCGCCGCTCAGGGGTGACCAACGGTCTTGCCGAAGGTCAATCGTAAGTAGATAGGCATACTCCAGATCGTTCGTCGTGGGCGTCCAGTCCAGGAGCTTCGTCATCTGGGCGGCGGCGTTGAAGGGACGTACCCGCGCACGGGCGCCACGCGCTGAGGGAAAAGGCAAGATGGCAAACCGGATACGCCACGAAGCGTGGATATGTCCCGATTGAGGTCAGGCCGGATGGCGCGGAATCGTCAGGCGTCCGCTGACTACCCCCTTCGGGACAGGCACGCGCGTTGCCGTATTCAAGAAAACCGTCCGACCTATTGATGGTCGGCACGCCCGCTTCAGCGATTCGAGGTAGCCGACGCGTGCCAGTCCCTTTCGCCGCGTCCGTGTAGGTCGTTTTCCTCATCTGGCCCTGAGAGCCCCCGCAGCCCATGCAGGGGCTGTTGTCGTAGTAGGAATAGGTGCTCACGCTGTTGGCGTCCGTACACTTAGGCACTATGGCTCACTTATAGGTGACTGCCTTGAAATAAGAGCACTAACTAACGGAATTACAGCGACTTGGCGATATTCGCGCAATATGCAGTTCAAGGGAAATGCCGACGGCCAATTTCATTGTTAACGGGTGCGGCGAAGCCCCATGACAGACTGTTAGCATGCATAGATGCGTGTTGGTTTGAAGGAGGTAGAATGATGGGAA
>CAXBPH010000439.1:0-2954 GCA_963977445.1 uncultured bacterium
TTTGGATGGATCTTGGTTTGAACTGGCCCGGTCGTTTTGTGTCATCGGGGGGACAGGCACGCGGGTCAGCTTTTTTGTCGCCCGCTTTGAGATTCGGTGTTTGCCATCCCGTACGTGGTGCTACCTCAATTTTTTGAGGCGAGCCAGTCCCCGTGCATCGCCAGTCCCCGTGTATTGCACTGGCGGTTGCGGTATTCTTTATTTTTCGACGACCGGTAGATCCGGCTGAACGTCGCCGTTTTCTGGCGGCGGGGGCAATGGGTTGTCCGTAGTCAATCAATACCCGTGCGAAGGGCTTGGGGATGGCCATGCGGTCCCAGGTGCGTAATCGCCAGCTCTTACTTACGGAGATGGCCAGGGGTACCACGGGCACGCCGGTGCGCGCGGACAGGATGGCAAGTCCGGGCTGGGCCTGGCGACGGGGGCCGCGGGGGCCGTCCATGGTCAGTCCCACACAATCCACGAGTTGCAGGGCTTTCTCCAACTGGCGCAATACCTCGGTGCCGCCCCGGGACGAGGAGCCCCGGACGCATTCAACGTTGAATCCGTGGGTGAGGCGCGCTGCCAGTTCACCGTCGAAACTGAAACTGGAGGCCGCGTGGTAATTGGAGCCCACGTGTTTATAGAGAGCGTAGGCAATCGATTCATGCCAGATGGCGATGATGGCATGGCCGTGGGTATCGATCGTGTCCGTAAGGTGATGCTGGTTACGGACGTCGTGCCGACAGGTCATTAAAATCGCCTTGAGGAGATTGACGACCAGTGGGGGGAACAGGGCGAGTTGGAGGTGCTGTTTTCGGGTAAACGTAACCGGTGTCGTGTAGTTCAACTCGGGAAGCTTCACCGCCGCTCGATTCCTTGAATGATCTGGTAGATGACCCGGGTGCGCTGTGTGGGCAAGGAAGCTACTTGAGCACGGCGAATTACTTCGCCGCTGATAGCGTCAATTTCCGTACGCTTGCCCGCGCGGACATCCTGCAACATGCTGGAGATGTTATCTTTGGTGTTTTCGCAAATGGACTCGGCCGTTTCCACCAGGCTGTGCTCAAAGCGATAGCCTTCGGTGGCCGCTACTTTTACCGCTTCCACCACCAGATCACGCATCAGTTGGCGGGTTTCTTTGACATGCAGCAGTTGACCATTGGGCACATTCAGGATGGCCGTGAGGGGATTGATTCCCGCGCTCACGGCAAGTTTTTCCCAGAGGAGTTGGCCGGGGGATTCCGTCAATTCCACTTCGAATCCGGCGGTACGGAGGCCGTCGATGGTTGGCTCGGGAGGGCAGGAGGTCCACGCCCCGATCTTGGTCACGCCCGAGGCGACGTGGCTGGTATGGCCTTCGGCGATCAGGGTGGCGGCTTCCGATGTGGTTCCGGCGAGGATGCGTGCGCTTCCCAGCAGGGTGCACAGGGTTTCCACGTTGCCGAGCCCGTTTTGCAGGGTCACGACAGGCGTAGTTCCCGGCAATACCAGATTTTCCGTGCTGTAGGCTTTGGTCAGGACGATAATCAAATCCTGGCCTGGGGGAATGGCCGTTACCACGGGTATCATTTCTGTGGTGCTGGATTCGCCGCTATCCACCGTGATCCCGCTTTTGGTAAGACGGGCGGCGCGCTTCGGATCATGGTCAATAAGATGGGTTTTTATCCCACTCTGGGCCATTCGAACGGCAAACAGGCACCCTAAGGCACCCGGTCCGACCACTGCAACCTTCATAGACTCACTCCTGCTTGACCCAAAATTGACTTCCGTTGGAGATTAGCGTTAACGCACTGTACCGTGCTACCAGTGCCCGGTTCAAGAATCGGCTGTTCCAGTAGATCTACGGCAGGCGCTTTACCCACGCGTCGGCGAAGCCTGTCTTGGTCTTAAGTTTTTCGCAGGCCGCTTTGGCAGCATCACGGGTCGGAAAGCCATCAAGCACAACGCGGTATTCCTTGGCGTCCCCCGATACCACGACTTTCGCGTCCAGATTCGCGCCCGATTTTATGCGACTACGGACCGTTTCCGCTTGTGATTTCCGCTCTTTTCCGTCGAAAAAGGCAACCTGGATGCCCCACGAACTATTGATTACTTCGGGCGCGGGCGCTGGTGCAGGCGCGGGTTTCGGGGGGGCTATTTTGGGCGGTGTGACCGAGGGCACGGGTTTTGCGGTCGTCGGCACGGGTGCAGGAGCCGCCGTCTCTGGGGGCGTTACATTCGTGGGTTCTATGGGCGGCAGGGCAACCGGCTGTGGATCTTTGGGGGTTACACCGGGCAAGGGGGGCAAGGGGACCCGGCTATTGACCATGGGTGTGGGGGAGGTGCTCTGGTTGGTAAGGGGCGCTATCTCGGAAGGCACGATATCCGGCCGCTTAACAATACCTTCATTGGCCTTCGGTGGCGTAATGTCACGGGGTTTGGTCGGCTCGGGGGTGGTCGTGACCGGGACAGCAGGTTTGGCTGGCTGACCGCTAGACACGTCAACAGGCTCGGCCGTTGTATTGGACGCCTGCAGGTTTTCCGTAGCAAGGGGACTATCGAAGTTGGCTACGACGATTCCGATAGCAAAACAGGTGACCCCAAATAGCAACGCGCTGGCGATTCCTATTGCAAATTGACTGTAGGACCACTCTGGGCCGCCGGTTTCGACGCTCTTGCCGGACCGATATGCTCTAGGCCTGGGCATGTGCGGACTCCTCGTTTTGGTTGCTGTTGTCTTCATCTAAGCATGACGCTTTTGCATCGTCATCATCAAGTTCGTCTTCATCTTTGTCGCCATCTTCGTCATCATCGTCATCATCGTCATCATCGTCATCATCGTCATCGTCATCATCGTCATCATCGTCATCGTCGTCATCGTCGTCATCGTCATCGTCATCGTCATCATCGTCATCATCGTCATCATCGTCACCATCGTCACCATCGTCACCATCGTCACCATCGTCACCATCGTCTCCATCCTCACCATCCTC
>CAXBPH010000440.1:0-2947 GCA_963977445.1 uncultured bacterium
AATACTCAAGGAGATACACTTAACGCACTGTCCAGAATCCGGGGTCCACTTCTTACCTCTCGGCAGCCCCACCCCTGCGCCTACGGGAGAAGAATGGCAGAACTTGTTGGATGGGGCCCATCGTGGCCATTGGAAAAACACGACGGACGATACCGACATCTTTAATTTTGAGGATGATACCCTCCATATAATCGGACGTTCCACGCTGAGTCTCCGCTATGTGGGTTACCAAGCGAAACGACTGAGCAATTTCGAACTCCACCTTGAATTCCGCGTCAGCCCCGGGGCCAACAGCGGTGTATTCCTTCGGGCCCAACCCAATGACCCCGTCTATCGTGGCTTTGAGGTTCAGGTCCTCGATGACCATGGAAAGCGGCCGAGCAAGAATGGTTCGGGGGCCATTTATGACGTCGTCACGCCCATGTTCAACATGGCGCTCCCGGCCGGCGAATGGAACAGTTACGATATAACGGTGAGGGGCGGTGAAGTGATTGTCTTCATGAATGGGTGGCGGGTAGTCCATGCGAACCTGGACCAGATGACCATGCCCATTGGTAAATACAAGGCCCCCTTTGCGGACTTACCGAAAGAGGGCCTTCTCATGTTTCAGGACCATGGTGGCGAAGTCTGGTTTCGCAACGTCCTGCTCAAAACGATTGACGTGGCCGAATAGAGTTCAGGCAACCATGGCACTCAGCTACTCTGTTGAATTCTTTCTTCCAACAGAAGGTTCAATTCTTTGGAGAGGGCCGAAATACGTTCATCCAGTGAACCGGTTGCGCCCTCCGCTTTCTTTTTCTTCTTCTCACTGTCATGTACTTCCTGGTAGTTGTTCAAGACCGCACCGACCACCAGATTGATCAGCAGGAACGTGCCAATCATGATCCAACTCACATGGAAAATGGTTACTACCCAGTAGTTTCGAAAGGGAAGTCCGTCATAGCGTAAATCGGTCCAATCTTCGCAGGTGAGCGAGCGAAAGAGAGAGAAAAAGGCTTCGTGCAGACTTCCGTATTCAGCGGGCTGTCCGTCGGAAAATAGCTCTACCCCCATGACGGCGTAGATATAAAAACAAATGAACATGAGTAGCGCGATATAGACCATGGACGACAGGGACTTAATCAACACCGAAACGATAAGACGCAACTCATCAAGGCCATCGACCAACCGAAGTACCCGAAAGACCCGGAGCACGCGCAACAAGGTGGCGATCGTGGAGATATTTGGCACAAAGGCCGAGCCAACGACGATTAGATCGAATATGTTCCACCCATTCTTGAAGAATATTCCCGTGCTTTCCCTGGCGTAGAATTTCAGGACCAGTTCGACCACGAACACCCAGATACAGGCCCATTCCATTACATGGATGATCGGGTAATCGACGTAGGTGGACAAACCAATGAGGACGGCATTGAAAACAATGACCGCTAATATCAGCTTACCAAAGAACCCACTATTGATAAATTTCTTGGCATTCATTGATCGTTTAGCTCCTGAGTATAGACACGTACCTGAAATGTTTCACAGAAATGGCGCTGCTCTCGACCGTAACCGGCCTAAAACAGTGACGTATAGGTAATAAAACTAAAGATCGTAATGGTAAGGGGTATGATCACTGCGGCCATACCGAAGTCGAGTTTCGCGGCCATCGCCTGCCGATCTCGAATGACAAGCCAGTTGGCGATGATCGTCTCCAGAATCAAGGTGAAGATGATGATGTAGGCACTCATAAAGTATTTATCGGCAGAGACCAGGTAGCCCACATTCGGCCAGGCTTCCTCCTGGGAAAGGTGGAAAACGAGAATACTCAGGAGCCCCGTCATAACCAGGGAGATGCGCGCATCAAACTGACTGTTGGGAATGAGAAACACCATCAGGCTGACCATGATCATGATAAAAAAGGGCAGAAACAACGTAACCAGATAGGGAAAGAGAATACGCTTGATGATGATATTGGTCTGATAAACCGAGAACTCCACGTCGCTTCCCCCACCGGTATAGTTGGGGTCACCAAAGGTGGAACTGAGCGCGTGGGTACCGGAATAATCTTCGCGCCCGACATAATCCCATTCTTCCGGATAGATTTCCTTCAGCGGGGCATAGCTCAGGTTTTTCGCGTCAAGTACGAGCATGATCTGGCTCGCGTCTTTGCTCTTGTGGGAAATGGTAATGGGCAATCGCTGCGTATCAAAGGGAAACAGGCGAACATCGTAGGGGGTCAGATACGTACCCTTAATCTTGTAGCAGACATAGTTAATGGGGCCCGAGTGATCTTCGCGCAACACTTCCGTCTTATCTTCAATGCCATAGATCCCGTTGAGGAAGTCTATGTTCTGCACATCGATTTCGCCCTCCCACCGGAACCACATGAAGAACTCCACATCAAAGTTCTGACCGGCCACGTCTACGCTGTTGATTCGATAAAAATCCAACCCGGTGTAGACCACCCGTGTGAGGTAATAGGGCACCTTGTCGGCGACGACCACTTCATTGTCGTCAATACGGGACTTCAGATTATTGAGCACGTGTTGTTCCGTCACACGACTCAGCTGTGTAAAGGCCGGCTTAAACTGACCCTCGTCGATATAACTCACTACGATAGGGCGACGCATAGCACCGTCTTCATCGAAGTATAATTTTCCAGTAATCCCCGAATACGATGCACTGGGCGCATTGTAGGCGAGCAAGGCGTTGCGAATTGCGGTCCGGTCCGCCGCACCCGCTTCGATGACCGACGCGAGTAGCCGTGCGGCATCGTAACAGAATGCCCCCCACACCGTGGGTTCCACCTGGTATTTCTCCAGGTACTTTTCCCGATAGTTCTCTGCAAAACGCTTGGTCATCAGCGAAGAAAGTTCATAGAGAAAGGGACTGGACACATATACGCCATCGGTCTGCCCCTCAAGACCTGTAATAAAATTCTGCTTGGCAAAAGAATCGGGACCCA
>CAXBPH010000441.1:0-2931 GCA_963977445.1 uncultured bacterium
CGCCTTCGCCTTCGCCTTCGCCTTCGCCTTCGCCTTCGCCTTCACCTTCGCCTTCGCCTTCGCCTTCGCCTTCGCCTCCCAAATAATTATAAAAGACTCCTGTAGCATAGACTTTGTTCTCTCCAGCCAGAGCAATTGCCCTGCCATCGCCGGACGCACCCATTGGAGTTTCTATAGCCCGAGCCCATCTGAAATTCGCGTTGGCATCTAATTTGCAGACGAAAGGACTACCCGAATTTCCGGCTAACTCGGCCAAACCATCGCCCGGATCGAAGTCCAATATGTTGCGGAAACTACCGGTGAAGTACAGGCTGTCCTTTGAATCAACAGCTATTCCGTTTGCTCCATCGCCGACGCCCAACAGGGTTTCTGTCCAGAGGTAGTGCCCATCTTGGTTAAATCTTGAAATGAATGCTCCGTATTCGCCCGTACTTGTGGTCAAGGTGCTGGATTCTCCAGGTGCGAAATCGACAACGCCACTGAATCGCCCTGCGAGATAAACCCCCGTACTCTTGGAGGCCGCAACTGATGTAACTACAGCAGTACCCGTTCCCCCTGTGGCCCTCGCCCAAGAGAATACCCCATCAGTGCCAAGCACACACACATAGGTACTGCTCTGCCCCTCATTGGTCGTGAACTGACTTCCCTCTCCAGGGTCAAGGTCCACTGAGCCAAGAAACGTCCCGACAAAATACACATTGCCACTTTCGTCTGTCGCTACTCCTTGGCCAAATGTAATGTCAGTTCCACCAATGACTCTTACCCATTCGGCGTTTCCGTTTGTATCAAGTTTGCTGATGTAGGCGGTCGTGGTTCCAGTGCTGGTAAGTTCAAGAACGTCATTGCCGGGGTCAAAATCAGCAGTGCCAGTGAAAGTGCCCACTATGAATGCGTTGCCATTTCCATCGAGTGCGATACCTTCGGCGGAAACATACGGCCCTGAACTGTCAATTCCCCCGGAGTTGAAAGCCTTTGCAAGAAGAAATTCTCCGTCGGAGTCGAGCTTACAGAGATAGGCACTCCCGCTAGACGAGCCGGTAAGGTTGAAAGTTCCGTCTCCGGGATCGAAATCCACTGTATCATTAAAGGTGCCTACAAAACTCAAATTTCCGTCTCCATCGATATCTACCCCCTGAGCATAATCAGAACGTACGCCACCCAATGATTTTGCCCAGACGAATGACCCATCAGATCGCAGCTTTTGAATGAAGATATCTAAGTCTTGAGTCGTGCTGGAGAGATTGAACGTCGACGAACCAGGGTCGAAATCTACTGTTCCGCTAAAGACACCAACAGTGTAAATGTTGCCAAGTCCATCAGTGACGAGATCTAATCCAACACCAGACTGGGCATTTTCCATATGGGCGACGAACCCTGGGTTTACCCCATCTGCGTGGGACCCTCCAATGGTCAATAGTACGAACGCGAGCGCTAAGCAGTAGACGCGTCTATTGGTAGGGATTCGTAGCTGGCTTTGACGAGAATCGTGGTTCGAATTCTGTTTGGCATTCATAGGTGCCCCCTTTCGTGGTCACATCCCTGCCTTATGTCTACCAGTATTGCCAGACTTTCAGAGACTTTCAAAGCGATTATACTGATATATGTATACACCGTCTACAGCCCGCCCACCCAAACCAGATTTGAAACTACCGCAAACTTCCCATATGCGGGAAGTTCCAGTCAGTAGTATAGCTTCCCACAAGCGGGAAAGCTATGAAAACCTTGGCGGACAGATTAGGCAAAAGACTTCGGGACCTTCGTGGAGAAGAGTCTCAACTGGCGTTCGCCAAAAAGCTGGGAATATCCAAGTCGTCGCTTAATCGAATGGAGATCGGTGAGCAAAATGTATCCTTGAAAACGTTGGATACCTTGTGCCGAAGGTTGAAACGAGATATTGGTGATCTTTTCTCGGATTGAAAGATTCCAACCGTCAGATTACTGGTCGGATACCGTGTCAAGCCCCCGGATTTTTGTCCGCTCTTCCATCCTGCAGCGCCGCAGGAATCCACATGACATTCCAAAGTAGTACGCTGCATCTTTTTCTTTCATGACGGCCGGAGCGAATTTTCTTCCCGTGTCCATGATTGTCTCCGATTCGATTTTTGGGCCTTGTTTATCCATGGGTTGCTGCCCAGGCTGCGGCGGTCTTGTTGTCACGATGGACGTAGACCTGGGTGATATTCAGACCGCTGTGACCAAGGATGGCAGACGCGGTTTCCAGGTCTGCCGTGGCTTCGATGGTGGTGGCCGCCAGGTGTCGAAGTTGGTAGGGCGTCCATTTCGGGATATCGTGCTTGTTTCAGGAGGCGGCAATGGCACGGTTTGATCCGGTATGCTCTTGGGAGTGGCCAATGAGCCCTACCTTTTTTTTTGGGCGTTGGTTTTTGCTTGTGACTTCGATTTACGTCAAGGCGGGTCGCGGCCTCAGGCGTTGTGGGTCTACGGGTGCGACTGTGACCACGTAGCCGAGTATACATAGAAAATCATTGCAAAGCATGACCTAGTGATTGTTTCTGGGCACTTACGGAGCCCTGGAGCAGTCGAGATCGCCTGACCACTCTGGTGATGCAAGGGTTACATGACAGGCTCATCCCAATTGTGCATAAACTGTGCATGGGATGATCCGTTTGGAGCGCTTGAGGCCCGTTACGGTCCGACCTTCCAACTACAAGACCCTTTAGAAGCAGTATGAATCGTCATAGGTCCTTTACGAGCAGTCACTTATGGCGTTCTTCTAAGCCGTAGGTCGAGGGTTCGAACCCCCCCTGGCGCACCATTTTTTCTCTCGCCTTCCTGATCGGGCTGTTGTTTCTTTCCCTTTCCGTCGTCGCTCAACCGCCGGTTACGTTTCCCGACCATGGGCTATCCCGAATCACCACAGGGACATGCCGCCACCCGCAGTCAACCGCTCGTACTCTGCATCCACCAGTT
>CAXBPH010000442.1:0-2914 GCA_963977445.1 uncultured bacterium
CGAAGGCGGGGCCTATGGCAAGGGCGAAATTATTGCTGAACTCGACATCAAGCCGGAACTTTGGTTTTTTGATTGTCATTTCCAGACCGATCCGGTAATGCCTGGATGCTTGGGACTCGACGCCATGTGGCAGCTGGCAGGTTTTTTTATGAGTTGGTCCGGACACGAAGGCAGAGGGCGCGCGCTGGGCGTCAAGGAAGTGAAGTTTACCGGCCAGGTGTTGCCAACAGCCAAGAAGGTAACGTACCGCATCGACATTCGTCGACTCCTCGCCCTAAAGCTTACTATGGTTGTCGCCGATGGCACGATGGAAGTGGATGGTCGCCCCATCTACAAGGCGAAAGATCTCAAAGTCGGGCTTTTCTCTGACACATCCGGGTTCTAATTTCCGTTTAATCCACCGGCGCTTCCAGGGGCTACTTAAACTACCTGCAAATATATCACCGATCTATCGAGCCGTCAGCATCTTCTGCTGTCGGCTCCTTTTCTATTTGGGGTGATAGCGGGGCGGAGCGGCCCTCGCGACGAACTACTTTCTCCAGGAGAAGTACACCGATCACGAAAGCCAACGCACCCACAACCAGCACGGGTTTGGGCAATCCATCATTCTCCAATTGCTCGACGTTCAACACCCGATTTATCACGTCTGGCATACTTCCAGAAGCTATCAACACGGCAAAGCTGTTGTTCATGAAATGGACCATCATGGCGGGAAATATTGACCCCGTGCGCAAGGTCAGATAGGCCAGCACCATACCCAAAAGGGCGGTGACGGGTATGCGAAAGGGGCTGATGTGGAAGATGCCAAAAAGGAGCCCCACCGCCAGAATGGCCGCCCAGGGCTTCAAGCGACTGCGGAGTCCAGAGAGTATAGCCCCCCGGAACAAGAGCTCCTCACAGATGGCCGGGCTGAGCGCAATCAGAAAGAGCAATAAGATAACGCCTTGGGGGGTGCTGCCTGAGTCAGAAAACAGCTGGGTCATCACTTCTTCAAACTCTTTCGGGACGGGCAACACCTTGTTCATAAGGCTTCCCAGTTGAATAACGATTAAGATGGCACCCGAACCGATGACAAAACTCACAAGGAGCTTGGCAAGCGATACCGGTTGGAGATTGAGGGCTTTTCGGACGTCGATCTTCACAAACCACTGTGTCAGGAAGATGCCACTCAGGAAAGAAAAATAGTTGAGCAGACTCCCACCGTAAAAAAGTGCAATGAGCAGACACAGATAACAGGCAATCGCCATGGGGGCTGTCAGGCTCTCACGGTAACGAAACTCGCTCCGTCGCCAGGTCAAAGGAAAACCCTTATCTTCCGACAACACCACCTCTTCCCGTTGGAACAACCACGCGGCGAACTGGAGGGCCAAGGCCGCGAAGGCTACGGTGCTGAGAAAGACGCCAAAGGTAAATTCGAAGGATGCTTTGCCCGTCATCATATCGCGAAATAGCAGGATGACATTGGCGATAGGTATAAACTGTGTCGCCGCGCTGAGTTTTACCCCCGGCAGACTGGCGAAAAGCGCCGGCATGGTGATCACAACAAAAAAAGGCGTCACATAGTTTTGGGCTTCTTTAAAACTGCGCGCAAAAACGGCTATTGCCATCATGACAGCCGAAATAAAGAAGGCCAAAGGCACCAGGATAAAGAAAAACGTGATAATCGCAGTGGGGGGGAATTGTATGTCTAATTGAATCGCATCGCCCAGCACCGGTTTGAGCTGGCTCGCCATAAATACAAACGTGGCGGCCATACTCCCCAGATTTAACAAGCCGGTGGTCATGGCAAGGAGGAAGACGGTCAAGAATTTCCCCGTCACTATCTCCAATTTGGTCGTGGGCGTCGAAAGCAGGGTTTCGAAGGTTCCCCGTTCCTTTTCGCCCGCCGTGACGTCTACGGCCGGATAGAAGGCCCCCAGGGCAAGCATAACCACCATCAACACGGGTAAAATTGTTCCGAGCGCGTTACCCGTGGTCTTGGCAGCCGGTGCTACGTCTTCCCGTTCCAAATTCAGGGGGGTGATAAAGTCCCGATCGAGGTTCAAATCTGCAAGCCGGGTGTCCAACAGACGCTCGCCATCGGCTTCCAACCCACTGCGGACACGTCCGCCCCCGTCGGCAGAGGTGAGCTCAGTGGAATCGAATTGTATCTCGATAGCCACGGTTTTTCCGGCGGCGAGGGTTGATGCAATTGGGCCCTTCACTTGAACTACGACATCCAGATCCCCCGAGTTGAGGTCGTCCAGGGGAGTTTCCGAGTCGACGATTTCGATCATTTCCACGTCGCTGAGCCATTCCCGGAGAAGATCGGGCTCTTCGGCATCCAGCGCGACTTTGGAAACGGTCTCCTCCAGGGTCGCGTGCTGAATCAAGGCCCCCTGCAGGCCCACGATAAGTAGAACGGGGTAGAGGAGGACGGGAACCCCGATCATCATGACCAAGGTGCGCTTGTCCCGGACCGTATCGAGCATTTCCTTCTTGAATATTGTCTTTACGCTGCGAAAATTCACCGTGCCACCTCCGCCTCTTCGCCCACCAGGTTCAGGAATGTTTGCTGAAGGTTGGTGGCCCCGGCCTGGGCGTAAAGCGCTTCCTGGGTATCGACGGCCAGGAGCTCCCCATTGTAAATGAGACCGACGCGGTCACAGAGCATCTCGGCTTCGGTCATATAGTGGGTGGAAAATATAATGCTGTGACCCCGCTCTTTCGCATGAAGAATAAACTCGATAATGGTGCGGCTGGTCATGATATCCAGTCCCAGGGTCGGCTCATCCAGAATGAGCACCTTGGGATCATGGAGTATTACCCGCGCGATAGACACTTTCTGGGTCTGGCCTGTGGATAGGGCCTCGCAACGCCGGTTGATAAACGAGGTCATATCCAGCATCTCCGCCAGTTCATCAATCCGCTGTTG
>CAXBPH010000443.1:0-2891 GCA_963977445.1 uncultured bacterium
CTTCAACGCCAGAGCCGCCGATTTCTGCTGTCCCTGGGACCCATAGATACGGGCCGACTTCCCGGCAATGGTAATTGCGATATCGTCCCGATGGGGACCACGCGTCGTCTGGCGTCGTCGCAGATCGGTGTCACGGGACTGGGCCAGCGTCGCCTCAAAGGCGGCGGGATCTTCCAGGTCCGGCGCATAGGATAGGGCCAGCGCTTCATCGGTGGCAATGCGGGCATAGGAAGCGGTCGCCTGAATCGAGAGGGCCGCTACAAAGGTGCTTCGCTCCCGCATTAACGTCATCCCGGGCCCCACCAACTGGGCGTCCCACACATCCAGCAGGCCGTTGTCAGGGCGGGGGTGTTTCAAAAGGCTGTTGCGCTGCTTCAGGACTTGACGGTATTGCTGGAGTGCCGCCAGATAGCGATTGTTTATCTGCGAAATTTCCATGTCCAGAAAGCGGCGACGCTGGGTGGCGCTGCCCTTAATGAGCTCCACCTCTTCCGGTGAAAAAAAGACGGTATTGATGCGGCCGAGGATATCACTGATGCGGGTCTGGGCCACACCGTTTATCTTGAAGCGTTTGGCCTTCTGCCAGTAGTGGGCCTCCAGCGTGACTTCCCGGTCGGCCCGCTCCGCCACGGCGGTTACGGAATAACCCTCTTCGCCATGATGGACGAGCTCCCGCTCATTCTGCGTGCGGTGGCTGCGGGCCGTGCACACATAGAGCAGGGCCTCCAGCAACGAGGTTTTTCCCTGGGCGTTATCCCCATGGATGATATTGAGGCCTGGGCCCGGCGTGAAGGAAATATCCTGCAGGCAGCGGAAACGTCGGCATGTCAGTTGGGTGAGCCACATACAAAAAAACCTGCCCCTCAGAGCGAGGGGCGTAAGGGGTGTGTCGTCGTAGCGCGGTCGCCCCGATGAGTCGGGGCGAGATGGTCGTCCATTTATTTGGCCAACGAAAGCAATTCGTCAATGGAGGCGTGCATGCTGAAGTACTGTTCGGTCAGGCCCGGCAGTGCGTCGCAATTGATGCCGGCCACGGCGTAGGTTTCATCTACGACCACCGGGTGATTCATGGGGTGGGCGCGGTAGCCGCTTAAGCTGCACATTTGATTGGCGATAGACAGGTTGGCTGCCAGAACGCGATGGGATTCATCACAGGCGCTGAGTTCATGGTGGCCACGAATGGCGTTCACGACGGCCGGCGTCAGTTTCCAGTTCTGGGCCAGCCGAGCGCCGAGTTCCGCGTGATCCACGCCGATGATCTCTTGCTCCGCCTTGTACCAGGGTATGTGCTTTTCTTCTACGAGGGCCGTGACCTGGGCGTACTCGTCCGGCATGTATTCTTCCAGAATGACTTTGCCGATATCGTGGATGAGGCCATAGGTGAATGCTTCATCTTCGGAACCCACAAAACCAGGAATCGAGCCGGAAAGCACAATCGACTTCATGGCAAATCCGCAGGCCACGGAATGGGCGAGAAACTGAGCCGCACTTGACTTCATGCACTCAAAGGCCGTGGCCGTCATGGCGAGATTCTTAAGTACCTTCGCGCCCAACAAGACGGTGGCGTGATCGACACTGGTCACTTCCTGGCCGAGGCCATAGTAGGCCGAATTCACCAGGCGCAGGGTTTTCAATGCGATGGCAGGATCGCCGGAGATGACAGAAGCCACCGACTTCATATCGCAATTGGGGTCATCCAGCATCTCGGCTAATTTTGCTACCGAGTCCGGGAGGCTGGGGAGGGTGACAACTTCCTCCAGCAGGGTATCAATATCGAATCCGTTATCCGAAGACATCAGGCGAGCCCTCCTGGTTCGGGGAAATTACGATCGCCAAAGGCCCGCTCCTGCATACAGAGGATATCAAGATAGTCGCCTGCAGCCAAGTGCTCACTTCCCGCAGGAAGCAAGGCCGTACTGGGCTTTTGCGGGTCATCACCGGGAATGATGAGTGTGGCCCCCTTGGGATTACTCGAAGGTCCGACGACGACCACATTCCCTTTTCCGCCCGTCGAAAGTGTCAAACCGCCGACGATGGCATCACCCTGTTTTTTCCAGCTAATCACGTTTCAATCGCTTTCCAGCAGGTGGTTACACCTGCGGCGGGGCCCTAAGTTGAAACAGAACTGGCCCGGGGTGATAACCAACCCGGGCCAGAAAAATGAACATTCAGCCCTAGAAGATATACTCGGGCTCAAGGACGGCATCATAGTTAACCGCCTTATCCGTAAACGGAAAGGTAGCTACTTCAAATACGCCCGTACCCGTGCGCATTACTGCCCGCGCACCGCCCAGAACAGGGACGACACCCAGCAGATAGGCAAGGGGTTTGCCTTCTTTATATTTCTTGTCGAAGGTAACCGGAATCTCTGCCCAACCGAACATCACGTTCGAAAGGCCGCGACCCAGTTTTGTAAGTGACTTTTCAAGACCCGTGGGCTTGGGGAGATCGACTTCAGGGTTATACAACTGGGCCGATACCGGTGCGACTTGCACGAATAGTACCCCAACCAGGAGAACTGCAATCACACTACGAATCATTCGGTGTTTGGTAGCCAAAACGCTCCCTCCACATTTATCGTTGATTGTACCGATTAGGGCACATGTTCCCTATTTGATCATTGATTATTGGAGTGTAGCATAGCGACCCTGTCTTGTCAATTAACTACTACACCCTGAAGAAAGACCGGAAATGCTCGTTTGGTCGCATGATGCCTGGATTGGCCCCAGGCGCTTCCAGGCCAGGGAAAGCGAACGTTTGGAGCCATTAAAAAGGGATTGGCTCGGCTTGATCGCTGCAAAGCATCTGCGCAGCAACCATGGGTGCCAAAAACAGATGGCCTGCCCCCTGTAAACTGATCCATGTATTATGAGAGTCTACCCGGTCCGGTA
>CAXBPH010000444.1:0-2842 GCA_963977445.1 uncultured bacterium
GGCCCGGGGCAGGCGGGCCGCCTGCGCTCCCAACTGTCAAAGGCTGCTTTAAACAATAGTGGCCCACCCGCTGATACGTTGACCTTTTCTAGACACGTGCGTACATTGCCTAAACCGACGAACTGGATTTGATCGAGGTCTACCATCGCTTATTTAGACCGCTCCAGTCGTCTTGCAGGACACAAGCTCATCCATGCGCTCTTTGCTACAATGTCGTCTCTCCAAAAATTAATCGCCCCGCCGGAAGCCTCCAGCGGGGCGTTGGCTACGTTAATCTGTATGCGTGGGCGGGCTGCTCGTTTCGGTTAAACGCCGACTACTTCGCCGTGAGATTCTGAATCTCTGCAGGCGTCAATACCCGATCAAAAACAGCAACTTCATCGAGGCGACCTTCCCAGTTTGACTGGCTGTCCGTTCTGCCACCGACGAAGAGCGCATCGCTGGTCAACGGGACGTCGCCCTCCAGGGTGGTCTCGATTTCCAGTTCACCGTTCAGGTAAACCCGCACCTGCTGTCCATCACGGACCAGGACGGCGTGATTCCAGGTCCAACGCGCTGCGGCGGTCTTGCCAGCGACGGCCTTAGTTTCGTCGCTGCCATTCAGGAAAACCAACGCTCCCCCATGCTCACTGCCGCCCAGCCCCAGATAGTCACCCTTGGGATCCAGACCGAAATCATGGCCCCGGGAGAACATCCAACCACTCATGGGTCGCGCGTCGGTGGGCATGCCGTTCCAGAACCAAAGTGATACCGTGTATTGATTGCCCAGTTCCGGGACTGTTGCTTTCATACGGCCACCCACGAAATGAGCGGCGCGATTTACTTCACCGTCGGTGTTGAACTGCGCCGACACGGGGCCTTCCAGGAAGTAGCACATGCCGAGCTCATAGAAACCGCTGATATGATTACCCGAGACGTCGGGAACCTGGGAACCACCCATGTTATCCATGCGCCAATAGGCCATAGGCTTAGTTTCCAGGATGTGCTGTGCGGCAACGCCCTGACGCTGCTGATAGTTTTTCCGGGGGGCCTTGGCGACCGTTTCCAGCAGCTGCAAGTCGGCTTCGACAATCTTGGGTTCCGCTTGAAGCTCCAGGCCCGCCGAACGGGCGGCCCAGGTGTTGTATCCGCCGAGATGGTGTTGTTCCGGGGGCGGAATATATCCATCACCGCCGTTCGCCAATTCAATGACCATGGTCTTGGGAAGTGGACTCTGCAACTTGAGCTTCAATCCGGTCAGGGCATAGGTCTCCGTCGGCGTCGTCGCAATCGCGATATCACCGATGCGGAGCGCCTGCAGGACGATCTCTGTCGATTGCCGCTCATGCAAGAGGACCTGCTCGCGTGCATAGACCTCTTCCGTCGTCTTGGGGCCGTCCTCGCCGATGGTGTCGACGATCATCTGGGAGGCTTCCAAGAGTGCCTTATCGGGAACCCGGTAGTTCATAGGAAGCCGCCGCTCGGCCATATCAATATCGACATCCGATTGATAGTCAATCGTTTCGTACGCTTCCAGGGCAATACCAATCATGGCGGCGGAATAATTATCGAGGTTTTTCCAGGGCGCGCGCTCCTCTGCGGGCAGGGTGTAATCCATGAGGTAGATGTCCCCGCTACAACCATGGGACATGATGCCCACAAAACCCGGCGTCCCCTCGGCGACGTCCGTCTGTCCCAGCTTCTCCTGCAGTCCATTCGCGAACAGACCGTAGTAATCCGCGCCCAACGCCGTGTCCCCAAAATAGTGCATGGAGAAATTTGCCAGGAGCGCGATGGGCCGTCCCGAAAGGGACTGGAAGGAGATCATCGACAGGGCCGGATCTTCAGGACCGGTCTCACCCGTTGAAACATCCCAGTCGTTGCCCGCATGCATGGTGGCACGGACCGTCGGGTTCCCGAAAGGATCCGTTCGGACCTTGTCCGGCCGGAGCGACCAACGGCGCAGCGCCGTGTATTCCGCCGCATCCGCCGTTGCCCAACCCACTTTGGCCGGTTCCAGATTTTTCTGAGCCGCCTGGATGGCTTCCACCAACTTTTGTTTGAGGAGGGGCGTGTAGGTTTCATCGGCATCCGTGCCCAGACAACCCATGCTCGACGGCACGGAGTGGGCGTGTGTCGCCGAAATCAAGATATGGTCGGTCGCTATGCCCGTCGCTTCCGCGGCCCCCTGCTTGGCTTCATCCAACAAGGGACGGGGCAACATGCAACTATCGACCACCACAATCGCCAACTGCTCCTGCCCATCATCCACCACAATGGAACGGGCATTAACGCGGGTCTTGATGTAGTCGGTTTTGTTGCTGTACATACCACCATTCACCAGAACCGGGAACGTAACCGGCGTCACATCCGTGATGGCCGCACCCACGCGGATGTCCGCGTAGCCCGATAAAGGAAAGGCCGCCAGAGCAAGCACGGTTAAAACAACAGCAATAGGATTTTTCATAGATTTACCTCATAAATACTGGATTGTGATGAGTTCAGGTGCACATGATTCCCGCGTGTGTCCCCTTCGTCCCCTGCAGTTTCGTACGTGGGAGGACGCGGATGTCCAGTATCGGGTATTGGCGGGGGTGATGGCAAGGCCATGTCGCACGGGATTCGCAGGCGCCAACATTCGGTCGTGCCACGTCGTAGACGCGCCGTAGGAGGGCGATCCGACAACGTCGGTTCGTGTGTGGATTGTCAGTAGTCCCTCCGGTCCTTCGGAACACTCAACAAAACGAGCACTCATTCGATGTTGCCCCATCGCCCAAGTAGGTTGCCTATCGTGGAACAAAGCCACTTCGCTTCCACACACACGAACCGGCAGGACCGGATCGCCCTCCTACGGCGCGTCTAC
>CAXBPH010000445.1:0-2812 GCA_963977445.1 uncultured bacterium
AAGGGTGCCACCTATACGGACGTGAGGCACGAACGGCCTTATGGGTGTAGGCGACCCCGAATACTCCCCTGCCAATATGACATACACGCCAAAATCATCACCGACACAAAACAAAACCGCCGCGACCCACTAGCGGATCACGGCGGTTCAATTTCGAATTCGGTGGCTGCCTACGCAATCATGGCATGGGGATCAATCACAAACTTCGTCGCCGCACCCTTATCAAAGTCATCGTACCCTTTGGGGGCTTCGTCCAGCGAAATGGTCTGCACGTTCACCGCCTTGGCAATATCGATTTTTTCATAGAGGATGGCCTGCATGAGCTGGCGGTGATATTTCATCACCGGACACTGTCCCGTGCAGAAGCAGTGGGATTTTGCCCAGCCCAGACCAATACGAATGCCCAGGTTGCCGACTTTGGCATTGTCGTCCACGCCGCCCGGGTCGCCCGTCACATACAGGCCGGGAATACCAATCGAACCACCGGCACGGGTCACTTCCATCACGGCGTTTAACACGGTGGCGGGCTGTTCTTTCACGTGGCCGTCGCCATGACCGCGCGCTTCAAAGCCTACACAGTCTACCGCTGCGTCCACTTCGGGCACGCCCACAATCTGCTCAATCTGCTCGGCCAGCGAAGCCTTTTTCTTCAGGTCCACGGTTTCGCACCCGAAGCTACGTGCCTGGGCAAGGCGTTCTTCAATCATGTCGCCCACGATGACACAAGCCGCGCCCAGGAGATGGCACGACGCGGCACAGGCCAGACCGACCGGACCCGCACCCGCCACGTACACAATAGAGCCCGGCCCTACGCCTGCCGTCACAGCACCGTGGTAGCCCGTGGGGAATATATCAGAGAGGAGGGTCAGGTCTTTTATCTTGGCCAGCGCCTGGTCCCGGTTGGGAAATTTGAGCAGGTTAAAGTCCGCATAGGGAACCATGACGTATTCCGCCTGGCCGCCAACCCAACCACCCATATCCACATAGCCATAGGCCGCACCGGGACGGGCCGGGTTTACATTAAGACATATTCCGGTTCTGCCTTCTTTGCAATTGCGACAGCGCCCACAGGCGATGTTGAAGGGCACGGAACAAATATCGCCCACCTTTAGAAATTCCACATCGCCACCACACTCGATAATTTCACCGGTAATTTCGTGGCCCAGGACCAGACCTTCCGGTGCGGTGGTACGGCCGCGCACCATGTGCTGGTCGCTACCGCAGATATTGGTGGAAACAATCTTCAGGATGACCCCGTGATTGCATTTACGGCTACCCAGAGCCAAGGTAGGAAAGTCGATACTCTGGATCTCCACCACCCCCGGTTTAATATACGCTACGCCTCGATTCGTTGCCATTACACGCCTCTCCTGTTTGATGGATCAGAACTTGTACAACGGATGCTTTTCTCACGGACAGGCACGACCGTCCGCATTGCGCCAGTACTGCACGTGTGGGCCACTCAATTGCCTTGCCCACGCCAGCGTATGCAACCTTAGTCTCTCATTATAGGAGGGCGCGGGGTGTCCGTCAATGCTGCACCGCCAACAACTCAAAATCCTCAATAGTCACCGTTGCTTCCGCCGCATCACAGGGGTCAAAGCGAAACATGGATATTTCGCTGCGCCACCGGGGGTTGTCATCGACCGTCACAACGTAGTCATGCATTTCACCGTCGTTTATCAATGGAAAACGCACGCTGGAGGCTTCTGAAGTCGTGGCGCGGCCCTGGGTCCAGAAAAACTGGGCGCTGAGCTTCTCGGGCAGATCGCCGGTCACCTGCATGCGAACGCGGAAGCCGGAAAAGTCTTTGGCCCGCGTCGAACCCGGTGACACGACAAATGCGGGGTCACGGCTCGACGTTACCGCATGAAGCGCGCCATCAGACACAGTCACCGCCCCCATGCCCATCATGGCCCCCCAACCTTCCATCCCCGTATCAAAGGTCCAATGGTTCTTCGTCACCGGTGCCGGAAAATCATAGGGCCCCAGTCCCACGTCGACGGGTGCAATATTCTGCGGCCAGGTCGCCGGGTCACCTACGCCAAACACATTGCGCACGGCGTTCATCATGTCAAAACCAAATTCCGTGTTGGGCTCGATGTAACTGCCCTCGCCCCATTCGTTCATGGGCCCGAGGATGACGAGGGGAACCTGGGTTGCGTCAACGAAAGTCTTCGCCTGTTGGAGAATAGACGTAAAGAGCGCGGGGCTTCGACCGAGAATGGCCTGGGCGCGGTCGCCATGCCAGGGCCGGGCGTCCCAACCGGTATCCACCACGGGATAATAGGTCACATCGCCCTGGCTGGCCCGTTGCCGTTCCCAGGATTCCATCACCGTATCCGCCACATCGGAAAAGCGCATCCGCTGCGGATCTTCCGTCATGGCCTGGGCATTCCCCCACTCATGGTAGCGGGTGACCCCACGATAGCCTTCTTTTGCCATGACCTCTTCGTCGCCCCACGGGTGCAGGCCTACATAGTGGATGCCCGCAAAGCCTGCTGACTGGGCCGCCGTCTGCGAAAGATCGAAGGCCGTCTTCACGGCGTCACTGCCCCCCATATCGGTGCGAATCGCCCGGTGATCCCACAGAAACACGGCCGGCTTGCCGTCCATGTGGTAATAGCTATCCAGGGTGAAGTAGTCCGCAATCCAGGTGTCACTCACGGCCTTCCAGTCTTCGGCGGAGTGGGTTCCCGGGGCATTGTGGTTGGCCCACATAATGGCAATCTTCAGTTGGTCTCGATAGCGGGACTTCTTATAGGCCTCAAACCAGTGTTGGAGATGCTGGCTCCCCTGAACCCAATACCAA
>CAXBPH010000446.1:0-2641 GCA_963977445.1 uncultured bacterium
CATATTGGCCAGAAAATCGCTCTTCGCGCGGTTGCCCACTTCGGCAGCTTCCATCGCTTCCTTCAGCTGGCGCTCCACCGCTTTACGTTCTGTGACATCCTGAGCGACCACAATGGCCCGTGGCAGGTGATCGTAGTTGTCGGTGAAGGGATACATGGTGACTTCGCAAATGCGATCTCCGAGGGCCTCAAGATTCATCGAAGACTCATACGCGATGCGTTCGCCCTTGAAGCAGCGCTCCAGACGGGGTTGAATCGCCTCCATGGCAATTTCGGGGCCCCAGACGGCGGCTATGTCCTTCCCGATAGCCTGCTCTCGGGTGAGGCCCGTTGCCAGACACCACTCGTCATTGACCGCCTCATAGCGTCCTGCCGCATCCGTCACACTCATCATGGACTTTACGGTGTTGATGATAAACTCGTAGCGGCGCAGATTATCTGCCGTATAACGTTGGGCCGTGACGTCGTTGCCAACACAAAGGATTTCTTCCAGAGTGCCCTCGCCGTCATAGCGCGGGCAATTGGTCCAGGCTATCCAGACACGGTCACCCTTCTTCGTCTGGTTTTCATTCTCATAGACTGCAAACTTTTCCGGGTGAAGACCAAGCTCCACCATGGCTATCCGTAGGTCTTTTCCAGCGGAATCACTGTAGGGAACGATGGTGCCAACGATATTGTTGCCGAGAATTTCTTCCAGTTCATAGCCGAAGAATTGTATACCGTAGCGGTTTAAGAAAAGGATTTTTCCGTCCGGTGTCATGCGCAGAATAATGCTGTTGGCACTTTGAACCAGGGAGCGATATTCCTCTTCGCTCTCTTGCAGCGCTGTTTCCGTGGCCAATCGCGCCCGAATTTCCCGGCGAAGGCGCCTGTTGTGAAATGCTATCAGGGCAAGGATTGGCAGGAATATGGCTATTACCACCGCGATGATTAACAGGGCTCGGGGTAAGTCGAGACTGGGCTGAATATCAACACCGACCCACTTCTGCCGGATTTCGTACACCTCATCTTCGGAGAGGGCATTGATGCCCTTATTGAGGATGGTCACCAGCTCTGGCCAGTCCTTGCGAACGCCGAAATAGAGGTCTTCGGTCCCTTCGCCTATCGGCACTGCCAGGCGCAGATTGCCCAGGCCCTTCTGCTGAATCCAGAAGGCAGAAGTGGCCGCATTGCCGATGGCAAAATCGGTCTCTCCCTGGGCCACGGCGGTCAATGTCTCGGCAAAGGTCTCATAAAAAACGGGTTTGAGCGTTGTTCGGCTCGTGACAAATTCGTGGTGGGAAGAGTGTTCCTGCACCGCAACGCGGAGTCCCGCAAGGTCTTTTAGTGAGCCGAAGAAGGGGGCGTCCATGCGTGTAATGACTACCCGATGAAAGGACAAATAGGGGCGGGAGAAGTTGAGAAAGGTTTCGCGCTCGTCGTCCTTTCCGAGGCAGGGCAATACATCGAGGTCACCGGTCCGGGCGAGCGCGACGGCGTCTTGCCAGGAGGTGGAATGGGTTACCTGCATATTCGTGCCCAGACGCTCATTGAGTAGCTTGACGTAGTCGGAGGCCATGCCCCGGTAGACGCCATCGCTCCCCACATATTCGAAGGGAGCGAATTCGGGATCAATGCCCAGACGGATTACTGGATGGGCCTGTAGCCAGTCTCGTTCGGCCCGCGTCAGCGCCACCGATTCTTTGGCCGACACATAATGCCCGATAATCGACCTTTTCTCTGATGCCGGCAAGGCTTCAATCGCTTTGTTGAGAATCGATACGAGTAAGGGGGCATCTTTACGCACCCCGATGGAGATCTCCAGGGCTCCCAATTCGACATAGGCTCCCTGTCGTATGCCGGGAAGTATATTTTCGTCGATAATATAGGCACTTACCGCCACATTACCGATATACGCGTCTGCTTGGCCGGCCGAGACACTAAGCAAGGCCTGGAGGGAGTTTTCCACCAATACCAGGTCAAGATTGGGATGGTGAGTCTTCAGATACTCATGTTCAAAGTAGTCCCGTTCCACCGCAATCTTGTAACCGTCGAGGTCTTCGATACGTGATACATTCGGCAAGGTGCGCTTGGTATACAAGGCATGGGGAAAACTGAAGAGGGCATCGGTAAAGAGCAGGGACGCCCGTCGTTCCTCGGAAGCCTGCATGCCGCCACCGAGGTCCAGCTCACCGGCCCGCAACTGCTGGTACAGGTCGACCCATTTTCCCGAAACGGGCTCGATTTGGAAGCCCGCCATTTCGGTAAGGTGGCGCACCAGGTCCGCGTCGATACCCGTGTAGTTCCCGTTTGAATCCACCCAATCAAATGGCGGCCAATCGGGCGTGGCGGCGACGCGGAGTACGGGGTGGGCCTGGACCCAGGCCTGCTCTTCCGGGGTGAGCTGGAGATTCACCGTCTGCTGGGCGACAACTTCGTTGCCCCAGAGCGTCAACGTGACGACGATGATCAGGATAATTCTGGATAACCAGCGGGAACGAGAACCCGAATTTGCCAAAAAAAGGCGCACAATAGCTCTCCAGGAAGTGATGCAGCAGAACCCCAATGGTGCAGAAACATAGTGGCAAGATATGCCAGGTCGAAGTCTACTAGCCCGGATATTTCACAAAGTCCACCGTATTGTGTCCATCGACGGTTATGAA
>CAXBPH010000447.1:0-2626 GCA_963977445.1 uncultured bacterium
GGGAACCCCCTGGCCGCCCAGGTTGCCATGGAGACGTCCCCAGCTCAGATCCATATCAAAGACCGGGCGCCAATCGAGCAGCGCAGCGTATTGATAGGAGCCCAGACGGACGAATATGCCTTCCCGATGTATTCTCGGGGCGTGTTCCAGGTATTCCAATCCGGTGCGGGCATCGCGATAGATGTAATAGCAATTCGCATCCGTTCGGAGGTCGAGCGCTTCGCCGATGGACTTCTGCCGCAACGTTACGTCATCCACTGTTCCCACATTGCGGGAGGTGGACCAGTGAACCCGGCCTTCCGTGTGATTCGAGGCGTTTTGATAGATAATCACGGCCCGACCATCGCCTGCGCGATTGGAGTAGGCAAAGACGTTTTCGTCTACCCACCCGTCGGGATTGACGAGGTCAAAAAAGGAAAATTCTGCCGAGCCACTGAAAATGTGGCGCAGGCGCATGAGGGGGAATATTTCGCGCTCATGGCGCAGGATGAGCCCTTCGTCGGGGGCTTCGTCATAGTACGCACGTCGGTATTCCATGCCATACTTTTCCGTATAGCCTTCCACCTGGCCGTGGCCAATCATGGGGAGGCCGGGCATGGTTACCATCAACACCGCCACACCGAAATACTTGTCGTCTTTACCGAATTGCGCTTCCGCCGTATCTTCGTCGGGGTTGTTCATGAAGTTGACGAAGCGTTGCAGGATTTCGGGACTGAATTCCAACACATTCTTGATGGTCTGGCGGTACTTCTGGTTCTCCTCCATCTTCAACATATTCATGAAGGCGCTGTTGTACACCCGGTGCATACCCAGGGTGCGAACGAAGTACCCTTCCATAAGCCAGAAGGCCTCGGCAAGGAGCAGGGTATCGGGAACTTCGGCCGCCACCCGATCCACCACGTCACGCCAGAACTCCACGGGAAAAACGGCGTCAAAGTCGGGGCGGTTCATGCAATGTTCCGCACGGGATGGAATGGCACCAGCTTCTTCGGGGAGGGGAAACCAGAGTCGTTGAAAGTGTTTCTTGGCCAGGGTCATGGCCGCATCGAAGCGGATGATGGGAAACATTCGAGCCACGTGGAGAATGGTCTGGATGACGGATTCGCGCACTTCCGGTATCAGATAGTTGAGCTGGGCCGTATCGTTCCAGGGCATGCTCGTGCCATCGTTGCCGTGGTAGATGTAGCGGGTTTCTCCGCTCCACTGGTCGACCCGCTTGAATACGACGGCGGCGTCCCGGTGGTCCCAGTAGCCATCTTCGATATAGATCCCCTGCCGATCATCGGAGGAGAGATTGGCTCCGTTGAAGGTATAGCCGGGAAAGGGAGACTCGGAACTCTGGACAAACCAATCGGGATGCTCGGTCACCCAACGGGAATAAATCCCCACGTGGTTGGGCACCATGTCGCTCGCCAGGCGCAGGCCCCGGTCCCAGGCCCGTCGGGCGAGATTCTCGTAGGCCGGCACCCCACCGAGCTCATGGGCTATTTCATAGTCATAGAGGGAATAGGCAGAAGCGGCCGCCTCGGGATTGCCCATCATCTGCTTGATGGTACGGGACGCCTCCGAGCGCTCCCAGATTCCGATCAGCCAAAGTCCGCTGACGCCCCAGGAGGCCAGCTTGTCCAGCTCGGCGTCAGGAATTTGATCGAGGGTATGAATCGGTTTCCCATATTGACGGGTGAGCTGGTCCAGCCAGACATAGACGGTCTTGGCGAGGAGGACCACGTTGGGCATCCACTCTTTGTCGACCGAAAAGGCCTCAGGCTCGTCATATTCAGACGTGCCATCGGCACGGGTGCCAAAACGCAAAGCACGGGCCGGTCCGGGGCCCATTCCGCGAAACTGGGTTTCCTCTTTCAACACCCCTACCGCGACCCCAATCTGACGCAGCAGAAATGTAGGCAGTAGAGGTGACCATTTATCGCGAATATGAGCCAGTTGGCCCTCGATGGAATCCGGTGAGGCCAACAGGGGCGCAAAGAGCAGGGCAATCAAGTCCTCATTCGTCCCGGGAAAGGGCGGCTGGGTCTTAAAAAAATTGTGAAAGGCATTCACCTGCGCGCTATAGGCCGAGCGCTTACGCAGTACTGCATCATCGAAGAGGAGACGAAAGGGCTCCATGGCACGATTCGACATGGAGAGGTGGAGTAGCAGCACCTCACACAGAGCGCCATCCCGGTTGGGCCAGCGGGGCCCCACGGCCGTGATGTATTCATCGGGCCGGACCGTTCCGGCATAGACCGGGTCGGCGGGATAGAGTTCCAGGAAGTGTTGAAACGGCACCTCCGCCACCTCGGGCCCACATTGCTCAAGGGTCCATTGTTGGGCCTGACGCAGAATTCCCGCGTCCACCTGCTCGGCATAATGGTGCACCAGATAGCGCATGGAGGACAGGAGCAAGGAAGCGCCCATGAGCTCGCCGGATTTTGCGTCGCGCGTATCCGGATTATCAAAATCCAGCCTGCGGTTTATGCGATCCGCCAGCCCCCGGAAGAGTCGTACGGCACTGCCATCGTCCATTAAGCCAGAAACATCGTTTGGAATATCAAAATCAGCCCGCCCCTGCGCGGAGATGGGCAATCCCAAACCGAAATATTGATTTAACTGGGTGGCATTTAACGCT
>CAXBPH010000448.1:0-2555 GCA_963977445.1 uncultured bacterium
GATTGGTGGGTTCAGTTTGTTTTGGCGGAGTGAGTCTTTCTTGGCACCCATCAATTCCCCATGAACCATTTTAATGCGATTGCCCTGGAGCATAGAGACTATCGTGAATTGGGGACATCCCGGTATACTGCGATGAGCTACTTGAGAGAAAGGCAACTGACTATGCAACGACTTGTCCTGGAAGAGAAGCCGCGACCCGGAGTCTCTGTGCTGACCCTCAACCGTCCTGAAAAACGGAATGCATTGAACGTACCCATGCTGGAGGCCCTGTGTGAGGCCGTGAAACGGGTGTCTGAGACGGATGGGCAGCGTGTTCTGGTCATTCGGGCGGCGGGGGCCGTGTTTTGTGCTGGGCTCGATCTCACGGAGGCCCAGAATCCCGCGTTGAAAGAAAAATCCGGGGCGCTGGTCCGGGAGATGCTGAGTTTGGTCTATGGCTGCCCCTGTGTAACCATCGCCGCGGTTCATGGAGCGGCATTGGCGGGGGGCGGTGGTCTCGTGGCGGCCTGCGACATCGTCCTCGCAGATATGGACGCTACCTTCGGGTTTCCCGAGGTCCAACGAGGTCTGGTGGCGGGGCTGATCATGACATTTTTGCGCCGACAACTTCACGAGCGTCATGTGCGGGAGTTGTTATTGTTGGGTGAGATCATTGGTGCGGAACGGGCGGCAGAAATGGGATTAATTACACGAGCCGTGCCGACGGATATGCTGGACGAAGCCGTGGAACGTCATATCGACGCAATATTCAGCGGGGCCCCGGGGGCAATCCGAGACACGAAAGCATTATTGGACGCACTGTGGCACCATCCTTTATCCGCCGACCTGGATGCGGCGCAGGCGATTCATGCTCAAATGCGCGTGAGCGACGAAGCAATGGAAGGCCTGGCCGCATTTTCGGAAAGGCGGCACCCGAATTGGAATCAGTGAAGGGTGCCACCCTGTAATGGACACAGCACGCTGGTTTTAATTTATACGTTATTCTGCTCTGCCACCCACTATTTCTTCGGGTAGCTTACGCGCAAATTCATATCGTCGATAATAATGGCGTTGGGCGCGGTGTGCTCGTTGGTGAAGGCAATGCGATTCATACCGGTGTGGATGGCCGATGGGATGACCTTGTAGGTCCGCCAGTTACCTTCCGAAGCGATTTGTTCGAGGGTGATGTCTTTATAGACCACCGCGAGTGAGTCGGTAGCCACGTTGTCTTTGATACGGAGGCTGAGCGTTACCACGGCGTCGGGTTCGGGCTGATCGACCCGGAGGACTACGTTCGCTGTTTCTCCAGGGGCCACCGTACGAGGTTCCTCGGGGGAGAGGTGTTCTCGGTGGAGATATTGTTTTCCTTTTTTGTTCCAGTAGTTCAATTCTTCCAGACCGCGGGCACCCGTGGTGTATACCTTGTCGAGCCGGGTCAGGGCCTTTGGATCACCCAGTTCACTCCATAGTGGGTGGGGAGACGCAAAGAAATTGAACATATAGACCCCTGCCGCACCGGACTGCCATACATCCATGGCGCGGGCCCGATAACTCTCTATCGATGAGCGAATTTTTTTGGCCTCCGCGTCACGGTGGCGGGATTCACTGAGGGAGGGGTAGATCGGTACATCATACTTTTTCCCCAGGGCCACACTTTCTTCCCAGGGGTTGAGTCGGAAGTAGCCGCTTACGACCATGATGTCTATCAGATCATCCTTCATCCAGCGCTCAATGTCGAGCCCCATATCGCGACAGTAGTCCACCGAATCGGGGACGCGCACCGTGATGAGTATGGGGCGGCCCCGCCGGGTGCCGACTTCATCGGCCATAACCCGGATGCGTGTGATGAGGTCGGTCATCATCTGGCGTTCTTCCGGGGTGGTCGTGCCTTCAAAGGCAAAGCGCTTGAAGTAAACAGGGTGTCGAAAGAAATCGAGTTCCACGCCGTCTACGTCGTAGTTGTTACACACTTCCTCAAAATAACTGAAGGCCATATCTCGTATTTCCGGGACGGCGTAGTCGACGGAAGTCCAGGAGCCATTCGGAGGGCGGTTGTCTTTCGTGCCGATGAGCCATTCCGGGTGTTCTTTCTTTACCGGCGGAAAGAGGACAGGGGAATACCACGCACCCCATGCATCGTGGATGTCGTTCATGCGCATGGACCAGAGGATTTCGATCTCGTTCTTGCGACAATAATCCGTGACGATTGTCAGCGGATCCAGACCCACGTCGAAGAGGGCCTGCGTTTTGTTGTTGGAGAAGCCTGAATTTGGCCCTTTTCCGGGCTCTTCAGCCGTTGAAACAAAGGGCACACCGGCCTTGGTGTTGTGGGTAAAGTAACTGAACCCGGAGCTCCAGGTGCAATAGATTATGGTGTCGACCTGGGTGTTGAGCACGCCCGTGGTACGTTTCTTGAGCAGGGCTTCGGGGGTTGCTTCGTCCATGTAATAGACGACTTCGTTGCCGTCATTGTCGAAAATAATTCGCCGGTCTTTATGTGCCGCCTCGTAGCGTAGTTGCTTGATATCGACCGCTGGCTCGGCACTTCTTGCGGGAAGTGCAATTGTTAACGGCAG
>CAXBPH010000449.1:0-2517 GCA_963977445.1 uncultured bacterium
CAGGCCGCCTCGGTGCTGAGGGCAATGACGGTCTTGTCCGTCGGCCACGTTGTCACGGTTTCAAGGTGGCTACCCGTACGTTTTTCAAACTCTTCCACGAGCACGGTAGCAGCAGCGGATTCAGCGGGAGCCACATCACCGGGACGCACGACAAGGACGGCGTCATGGACATCCAGTGCATCTGCGCCAAGGCAAACAGACAACAACAGCACAAGCGCTATGAAGTTTTTCATCGGTTCTTACTTTCCATGGTGGGTGAGGAATCAGGAGGCCGCTATCCCGGCGATCAATAGACGAATCGAGTCGGGCTTAGCATATCGCAGCAGAAGCAGAAGATCGACTTTCACCCGACTCGCTACATACGCACACCATTGCCGCGTACCACCTATTGGCAACGGCAACGCCAATTGTTTTTACACAGGGCCGTCGCATATTATCCACTTCGTAGACGTCACCTGTCCGAATTAATGGGCAATTGGAGGCAAATTGGACGAGGCGGACCTTGATAATGAGGGGCTGGAATTTACTTCCACGCTGGATGGGGTTAGACGCTACTGCATGCGCACCCAGTGCTATGGTTCTCTATTGCTGGTATGGTTCATACGAATGTTCTCCAATGGCGGGTCCAGGACGGACACAGAATGGCGGGTCTATCTTTCGATCGTTGTTGCCTTTTTGATAGGCCTGGCCATCCTTTACCACGTCAGACCGCCCGCGCGACTTCAATTTCGCCTACGAATCGCTGGCGACTCCGTTTCCTTAAAGACGATTAATAAAGAAACCGTCATTCCGAACGCCACGATACGCAAAATAGAAATCGCAGAAAGCTGGGGAGGCGGGGAATACGTGGTTAATATTTGGACCGTAGATTACCGGCGATACCTGCTCGCAAATCCGACGAAGCTCAAGCAGCTCAAGGAATGGGCCGATAGTCTGGTCGTTAGGGAACGGGTCCAAGTTACCCACTATGTGTCCTGGTTTCTAACCTTCGAGCCTGTATCGACACTCGCCTGTATCCTAATTCCATTGGCAGTATTGAGCCCGCTATTTGTGGTTTGTTAGCCTCGGAACTTTCGCCGATGTGGCCTCTACCAACGGCAACGCCTCCGATAGTACAACGATTTTGCTCGTTCTATGCTATCCTGTTTTCCAACCCTACAATCGGAAGGAAAACCCATGCGCTGGCTCTATCTATTCGCCCTTGCCCTCCCCGCCCTGTCTGGCTGCGTTACGACCGGTGATTATGACGCCGATGACGTTGATCACGTCTCCGAGCGTCCCTCGGATTTCCTGGAGAAAGCCGTCGTGGGCCCCTTGGGTGACGGCACCTATGTGGTGCCCACCAATCAATTGATTGACCCGGCAGGAACGACGGTGTTGTTTCCGGGTCGGCCCGTGGCGGTGGTGCGCCATCCTTCGGAAGCCCTGCTCGCCGTGAAGAACAAGGCGGACGTCCTTTTTCTCGATTCCACCACACTGGACATCAAACAGACCTTGCCCTATCCCCGCGATGGAGGCAATTATTGTGGTCTTGTCTTTTCCGACGACGGCAACGATTTTTGGGTGGCCACGTCGAACCGATATCTCCATCGCGCGACGCGCCAACCCGATGGCGCCTACGCCTGGAACCTGGAAATCGAACTTCCCGGCCCTGGCGGCAAAGGCGACTCCGCCCCGGGTGGTCTGGCCCTGGATGAATCCCGGGGTCTGGTCTATGTATGTCTCAGCCGGAACAACAGCGTCGGCGTGGTAGACATCGCGGCCAAAAAAGTCGTGGAGGAAATCCCCGTGGGGGTGGCCCCTTTTGATGTAAAAATCCATCGTGACTTCGCCTTTGTCACCAACTGGGGTGGGGACCGGCCCGCCGAGGGCACGCCCACCAGTCTCAGTTCGGGCACGGCCGTTTCTGTAGACGAACGGGGTATCGCCAATCAGGGTTCGGTGTCAATTATTCAACTGCAGCAACTCGCCGCCGTCAAGTTGAAGGATGGCGAGAGCGCGGATGTTATCGCGGAGATGGATAACCACGTCACGCCCATGAACGCCGCGCGGGGCTGGAGCCACTTTTCCGTACCGGTGGGGCTCCATCCCAGCGGCATGGCCTTTGCCCCCGATGGAAATCGTCTTTTCGTGGCCAACGCGAACAGCGATACTGTTTCGGTGCTCGATACGGCGGTCATTAGCCCCGATGGGGTGCAGGTCGTGGCCACCTGGGTTGCTAAGCCCGCTCCGACCCTCCCCTTTGGCAGCGCACCCAACGCACTGGTTGTTTCACCTGACGGCACAACCTTGTATGCCGCTTTAGGGGGCAACAACTGTGTCGCCGTCATGAATACGTCTAACGGGGCTGTGCAGGGACTTATCCCGACGGGCTGGTATCCGGGAGCCGTAACCATGGACCCGGCGACGAATACCCTGTTTGTGGCCAATACCAAGGGGGTTGGGTCCCGGCACGAAGAGTCCGAAGCCCTCGCCAAGCGTTTGGGCAACTACCAGGGCCAATCGATTCCGCCAGGC
>CAXBPH010000450.1:0-2495 GCA_963977445.1 uncultured bacterium
TGTCGTGGCAAGGCGACGTCGGAAGCCCAAGAAAAACACGTTGGGATGATTGGCTCCCTGGCCAACATTGAGTGCCCTCTGAAAATTTGCGTGGGCCGTATGTCGACCAGGAATGGTCAACCCCCTGTTGGTGTTTTTCGTCAGGTGTAAATCTGGGGCACCAGTTCGCCGGCTACGTCGGTGAGGCGATAGTCACGTCCGCTGAAGCGATAGGTCAGGTCAAGGTGGTTCAGCCCGAAGAGGTGGAGCATGGTGGCGTGAAGATCGTTTACATGGACGGGGTCTTTGGTGATATTCCAGCCGATTTCGTCGGTTTCACCGATGACCTGGCCGCCTTTTACGCCGCCACCGGCCATCCACATGGAAAAGGCGTTGGGATGGTGGTCGCGGCCCGTGTTGGCCTGGCGGAACCCGGCGCGATTCTCGCCGAGGGCCGTTCGGCCAAATTCCGCGCCCCAGACGACCATGGTGTCTTCCAGGAGTCCCCGCTGCTTGAGATCTTTGAGCAGGGCACCGATGGGCTGGTCACACATGGCCGTGGTGAAGCGGAGCTCCCGGTCCAGGTCGCTGTGGTGGTCCCAGCTCGCGTGGTAGATGTTAATAAAGCGTACGCCCCGTTCCACCATGCGGCGGGCCAGGAGGCAGTTCCGGGAAAAGGCGTCAAAGGTGCCGGCAGGGCCACCCCGGGAGGCTTTGAGGCCCAATTCATCGCGGCCCACGCCATACATGTCGAGGGTGGCCTGGCTTTCGCCGGAAAGATCTATTAATTCGGGTGCGGCCGATTGCATGCGATAGGCCAGTTCATAGGAGGAAATGCGCGACAGGATTTCCGGGTCGCGGGTGGCTTCGTAGTGCATCTGATTGAGATCGCGCACGGTATCCAGGCCCAGCCGTTGACACTCGTGGGGCAATCCGGCGGGATTCGATAAATGGAGGACGGGCTCGCCCTGGTTGCGGAAGAGGACCCCCTGATAGGTGGAGGGGAGAAAGCCGCTGGACCAGTTGGAAACGCCGCCCGTGGCACCCCGCCCTGCCGTAAGGACGACGTAGCCCGGCAGGTTATCCGATTCGGAGCCCAGGCCGTAATTGATCCATGAGCCCATGGACGGTCGGCCAAAGGTGGGCACGCCCGTATTCATCATGAGCTGGCCGGGGTGGTGGTTGAAGGCCTCGGTGTGCATGGAGCGGACCATGCAGATGTCGTCGGCGCAGTCCCCGATGTGGGGCAACCACGAAGACATTTCCAGGCCGGACTCGCCATATTTTTTGAAGCGCTGGTTACTTCCCATGACCACGGCGGAGTCTTTTTGAATAAAGGCAAAGCGCATGTCTTTGGTGAGGGAGTCCGGCAGGGCTTGTCCGTCGAGTTTGTTGAGCAGGGGCTTGGGGTCGAAGAGATCCACCTGACTGGGGGCACCCGCCATGAAGATAAAGATGCAGGCTTTTGCCTTGGGGACGATATGATTCGCTTTGGGCTCCAGGGGGTTGATGCCCGGTGCGTTGCCCTTCGCCTGGGATTCCCGTTGCAGGAGTGCCGACAGGGCGAGGCCGCCCACACCGCCTGCGGCAGTCGTCAGAAACTCTCGGCGCGACTGGTGAATGGATTCTTCGATAGGATGCATTGAAATACCTTACTCCATTGGCGTGTTCCGGGTCTGCCCCGAATCACTCGCGCGTTACAAACTCATCCAGGTTCATCAGAGACCGGGCCAGCACGGTGTGGGCCGCCGCCGTTTCGGGGGACACGTCTTCCGGCATATAGGGTCCCACGAGGGCTTTGGCTTCTTCGGGAAGGGCGGCAAAGACGGCTTCCTGGGAGGTGACCAGATTGACCAGCATGTCTTGCTCTGCCGGTTTTGGATCTCGTCCCATGCATAACTTAAATGCCTGGGCCACCCGGTCGTTAAGATCTTTCGGCCCGGTGGTGAGGAGTCGTTTTCCGAGGGCCTGTGCCGCTTCCACAAAGACAGGGTCATTCAACAGCGTCAGGGATTGGAGGGGCGTATTGGACCGGTTTCGGGCCAGGGTGGCCACGTTAGAGTCAGGACAGTCGAAGGTCATGAGCATGGGGTAGGCCACGGTACGCTGGAAGAAGATATAGAGGCCGCGGCGATAGCGGTCTGCTCCTTTACTCTCATTCCATTTGATGGAGTTGGCATAGCCCAGATTCATGACCCCTTCGGGCACGGGGGGATGAACGCTCGGGCCGCCGATAGAATCGGTGAGGAGTCCACTGGCGGCGAGAAAGAGGTCCCGCGTAATTTCAGCCTCTACCCGAAAGCGGTTTTGTCGGGCCAGCAGGCGGTTGGTGGGATCGATGGTGTAAGCATCCTCACGAATATGGGAGGACTGGCGGTAGGTTTCCGACAGGAGGATCATCTTGATGAACGACTTGGTGCTCCAGCGATGATCTTCCACAAAACTCGCGGCCAGCCAATCGAGGAGGGCCGGATGGGTTGGCATTTCCGTTTGGGTGCCGAAATCTTCGCTGGTCC
>CAXBPH010000451.1:0-2484 GCA_963977445.1 uncultured bacterium
ATGCGATAAGTCGCTTCGGCCGCCCCCTGCTCCTGATCGATGGACGCGAGATCTTTTTCCAGGCCACGGAGCTCGGCCACAAGTTCGAGAATTCGGGGCGAACGGAGCACGTAGAGAATATCTCCTTTGGACACCACCGCCCCCGTCACGACCCGCACTTCTTCGACCACCCCATCGAAGGGGGATTGCATGGGATCGGCACCCGATTCAGGGAGGAGCACAAAGGGCGCGGTCACCGTCTCGGGGTAATCAATAAAGATGGTACCGGCCAGGAGAATAGCAAAAACGAGGATGAGAAAACAGGCGATTACGCGGGCAGCATGGAAGGGCATTTCATAGGGAAACAGTTCGGTTACCCGCCCTGATTTCGGCATCTGTAAGGTGGTGGCGTTTTTGCTCATGGCTTAAAACCCCATCTGCTGGCCGTGCAAGTAGAAATAGAGTCCCTTGCGTGCCATCAGTTCATCGTGATTACCCGTCTCCACCACTTCGCCCTTCTCCAGAACGACGATACAATCGGCATTACGAATGGTACTGAGTCGGTGGGCAATAACTACGGCGGTACGATTGGAGAGGATTCGGTCCAGATTCTCCTGAATGGCCCGCTCCGATTCGCTATCCAGCGCACTGGTCGCCTCATCAAAAATAAGTATAGGTGGGTTGTTGTATATGGCCCGCGCAATGGCAACCCGTTGCTTCTGACCACCAGAAATCGCAATTCCTGTTTCGCCGACCCGGGTCTCATAACCCAGGGGAAAGCGGGCGATAAAGTCATGGGCATTGGCCGCATCGGCGGCCCACGCCGCACGGTGGACATCGGGCTCGGCATCCCCCAACGCTATATTCTCCAGAATCGTGCCGTCGAAGATGTAGTTGTCCTGCAAGACCACCCCGATATGCTGGCGGAGCTCGCGATAATTGAGGGACTTCATGTCCACCCCATCAAACAGCAACGTACCTGACGTGGGCTCCAGCAACCCGGAGAGTAGTTTGACCAGGGTCGTCTTGCCGGAACCACTCCGCCCCACCACCGCCAGGGTACGGCCCGGAGGAATCTCCAGATTGATATTCTTCAATATGAGCGGACTGCCCTCGCCGCCATAATGAAAGGAGACACCCCGTAACTCCACCCGCCCTTCTAACGTCGTAACAGGCTGGAGATGACTTCTATCCCGGCCCTGCTCCGGCTCAAATTCAAAGATATCGTTGAGCCGGTTCATCAACACGCCAGACATCTGGAATTCGTCCCACAGACCAAGCACGGTGAGGATGGGCGAATAGGTCATGGCCACCAGGGCGTTGAAGGCCACAAAACCACCGATGGTGATCTTACCTTCCATCACCATGTGGGCACCGGCCCAGAGGAAAAGCACGGTGGAAAGGTAGCCCACGGCCTGCACGGCACTCTCATAGAACATGATGGTGAAATTGCTTTTGAACTGGGTGCGCGCCAGGCCGAGGAATTCGTTTAACATGCGATCGCGAAACTGCTGCTCCCCCGCGCTCGCCTTTACCGCTTCAATTCCGCGAATGGAATCTATCTGATGGGATTGGTAGCGGCCGAAACTCTCTTCTATGCGGGTAAAGAGGGGCCGCAGCACACGACGGGAGAAAAACATGAGGCCCATATAGAAGGGAACCGTGGCCAGGAACACGAGGAGCAAGGTCGCGCTGTAGGTGCCCATCAGGGAAAGATAGGCAACAAGTTGAACCACCGACAAGAGGCCCATAAGCCCGCTGTGGACGATAAACTCACGAACCTGTCGTGCTCCGGCCAGGCGACGTTGAATATCACCGATACGTCGGTTGTTGAAATAGCTCATGGGCAGAGCGAGCATGCTTCGGGTGAGATGGTCGAGGATAGAGGCGTCAATGTGTACGGCGGCGAAACTCAACATGAATCGCTGGAGCACGTTGGCGCCGAGCATAAACACGAGGGCCACGATCATGGCCCCCACCATGACGTGGAGGGTCTCCAGATCACGATCGACGACAACCCGGTCTACAATCACCTGGGTGAACACGGGCAACAGGAGTTGGAGTGCGCTGGTGACAACCGAGAGGAGCAGAATCTGCGCCAGGGTCCACCGGAAGGGCTTTACGAAGTCCATAGCCCAGCCCCAGGTCCGTTGCCCTTCGGGGGCGTCTTCGAAGGCCGGGGTGTAGTCGAAGAGTGCCGCGTAGCCACTCCATTTTTCCAGGAACTCCGTCCGCGTTACCCGCTCTGGCCCCGACGCCGGGTTAACGATATGGACATGTCGCTTACCAATCCGGGAGACCACAACCCAATGGTTCCCCTCCCAGTGGGCCACGGCGGGTATGGAGAGATTGTCCAGATCATCGGGCCCGACCTTTACGGCGCGGGAGGAAAGGCCCAGTTCGTTGGCCGCACCCACGATGGATTTGAGGCTGGTGCCGTCCAGGGCCGTGTGGGCCAGCTGCCGAATTCGAGGCAGACTGACACGTCGGCCGAAATAGCGACAG
>CAXBPH010000452.1:0-2399 GCA_963977445.1 uncultured bacterium
CCGCGTGGGCGGGGGACAGTTTCCGAATGCATCGTGTGTCCGGGTATTGGAAACGTGTCGTTAATTATTCGGTAACTGTACCCAACGAGCGCTGCTCGCCCGCTCCGTCATCCTCGCGAACGGGACTGCTGATTTACTCAACGCCTCCTACCGCACGGAATGAAAGCACGTTGCCGTCATCTCCGCGAAGGCGGGGGACAGTTTCCGAATGCATCGTGTGTCCGGGTATTGGAAACGCGTCGTTAATTATTCGGTAACTGTACCCAACGAGCGCTCCTCGCCGCTCCGTCATCCTCGCGAATGTGGGGATCCAGAAACGCGAACACAGAAACCGTGCATGCCCACTGGGTTCCCGCGTTCGCGGGAATGACGACCTACCCAGAAACCTCAACCCAAAGTAGCGCCAGCCTAATTTTCCTCGCCACGCCCTCGACGCGCATTTGCTTTCTCAGGCGCTTCCACCGGATGCGCAACGGGGGCGACGTCGGTCACTTGCGGCCCCATTCGGAAGTCGAGGGGGGCAACGCGAAAGGTCAAGTCACCTTCGGTCCAGTCCCGCACGCTTGGCAAAGCAATACCGCCATCGTCTTTCCTGTTTTGTGCCCAACTGTATAGAACATAGCTTTGGTCCTCGTGGACGATATAGGAAAGTGGCAGCCCATTCCCCCGGAACGGATCAATGGGAAGGCTTTCCAGATAGGTGGGAACCAGATCATCCAGGGCGTCTGGCAGGCTGCCCTCAGCCAACCGATAGCGTTCGATGGCACAGGCGGTGGCCACCATGGTGTTTACTACCTGGCAGCGCCATACCGTTTCGTAGGCCCTGGAATAATTCGGAATTATTAAAAGAGTGTTTTGGGAATTCTCAATAGTCGTCTCCAGCGTAGTGCGTGGCCAGTAAGGCGCTACCGGGGCGGGTTTCACGGCGGCCATCGCGCGAAAGGCCACGGGACGGGAGAAATCGAGACAGTATTGATAGGCTTTGTTGAATAGGTACCAGTCCGCGTCAACAAAAGAGGACGTGTAGGACCACATGTATACTTGCTCCGCGAAAAATGCCGATTCGACAAGCCCATAGGAAGGATCAGATGGAAGCAGACTCGAGTAGTTTGTCTGGATAGCCGCCAATTGGTCGTTGGAAAAAATCGTTCGGTTTATAGCTTGCTCCATCGCATCCGCATGCAACGAAAATATGGCGACACGTACCAGCTGGTCCATAAGCATGGGGGCATCGCGGAGGGTGCCGTCCAAGGGGGCGATGGCACCGACAAGTGCGACGATATCCTGAGAACGTCCTTCCATGGCTGCGTACCAAATGGCGTAGGCCTGGACCCGTGCAAGTTTTCGAACTGGACTCAGATGGTACATGCCCATTTCTGAACCCGAACCATAGTCGACGGGAAAACGGCATTGTTCATAATCGGTCTGATTTAATTCCGCCAGGGCAGCGACAATGGGCGCTTCGACCATTGAATACCGTTCTTGGGCCACCTCCCAATTGGGCCGCCAAATCGCTTCGGTGGCAGATACGTCTACCTGTCCGATGACCAAGGGGTTTGCCTTGCTATGTAGGGCGCGTGCACGGTCGGGGTCTTCGTTGGGATTTCCTTCTGCGACAACCTGCTCCCACGTCTCTTCCAGCTCCGAAAGTTCTTTCATGATAGCAAGATAGTGTGGCGCAGCATTTATCTCCGGGGGGCCGGGGCGATAGGCTTCGGCAAGATCGGCCGCAGTAGCGGGTTTTCCCTGGCTTCGCAGGGCCTCGATGTAGATTGGTTTTGCCGGCCATGCAAACCAAAGGGCTGCGAGGGCGAAGGTGCCCACCGTGCTCAACAGGACCATACGTTGCGTGCGTGATAGATTCCAGGTGCTCACGGGGTCAGCGGTGCCAGGGCACACTACGGAATCCTCGTCGTGACGGGAACGGTGCAAATCTATCAACAACGCGGGATAGGGTAAGACAACCAGCGCCCCGGCGGCCAAGGAGAGATAGAACCCCATGATGTCGATTCCTGAGAGTTCCCACTTTCCAAAGGGGTAAAAGAACAGTGCGACGAGTGCCCATACCACAATGGCGCCGAGGAAATGGTTCTTCGGCACCAAACCACGCCACCAACTCCAGAGGAGTCCGCCAATCACGGTCGTGACGATAAGGAGGGGGGATAATTTCACCATCAGGTCGGTAGAAGAAGGGTAGGCCGCGCTCAGATAGAGGGCCAGGAATGGGATGGAGATGACAAGGCCCGTATTGACCAACCCCTTTTGGCGTAGGGAGAGTTTCCACCCTATCAGACCGGTTAATAGGATCGCAACCAGCCAGACGAGGCCAAGTGAGACGATAAATCCAGCAGAAGGTGCATGACCATAGGTGATTGATTCTGCCAAGCCCATCAAGGAGC
>CAXBPH010000453.1:0-2391 GCA_963977445.1 uncultured bacterium
TGCCGCCAGGCCTTTTTCAAGGGTTTTACATTGTAGTAATAGGGTTCATGGCAATCTTCATGGTTCTGTTACCCACAGCATTCATCCGATTTTATAAGTCTCTATCCGTCCGGGAAACCTGCGAGATGCGGAACCCCCAACCGGCGTGGACCGACACGTGCCCCACATCCGTGCTGGCGCAAGCGATGGTCTTTGGTATTTGGCCCCTATCGGTGCTCAGCTTTGGGGCCTATAATTGGATGTTTCCCTTTTTTGGGTTCGTGCTGAGCGGTGCTGCCGGGGCCGTGTGTGCGCTGCTTTTTGGCGGTGTGGGCGTCTGGCTTGCCTTTGGGTCCTACCGATTGAAACCGGTCGCATGGTGGAGTGGGGTGGTTATGATTGTCGCTCTCGGTCTCTCTTCCGTGATTACCTACGGGACGGTGGATATGATGGTGTTCTATGAGAAAATGAATTTGCCCCCGGAACAACTGGAAATTATGGGACAAGCGCAGCAACTGCAACGGGGGGCATGGTCTGCCGTGCTTGGGACGAGCGTGGGCGTGATTGGTGTGTTGAGTCTACTGGGCTATAATCACCGCTACTTTTTTCCGTTGACCGCGCCTACACCAGCGGACTGAGCGTTTTAGAAATCAACGTGCAGGCGTCTTCCCGTGTGGTCACGGTGCCGTCGAGTTGGGCGTCTTCCAGGGCCTGTAAGGCTCCTTTGAATGGCGGTCCCGGCGTGTAGCCCATGGCAATGAGATCTTTGCCCGTAAGCAGGGGTTCGGGCCGTAAGGATTCCGCGGGCATGTTGGCGCAATAGTCGCGAATCCATTCGATGGTATCGAGGGAGCCGTGGCTTGCCTGGCAATCGAGGCGGCAAAGCTACATCAATTCTCCAAAGCCTTCTTCGCGGACAAATCGTTTTCGTTTGCTCTCCTTCATCTGAGGAATGGCAGCAAGACGCATGTGCTGGGCCACGTGCCACACGATGCGGTCCGTGGCCTCATTGGAAAAACGCAGCCGCCGACAAATGGTCCGGGCCATCGTTGCGCCTACTTTGTCGTGCTGGTTGAACCGGATGCGGTCTTCGAAGGTCTGGGTGGGTGGTTTGCCCACATCGTGGAGCAGGGCACCGAAGGCCAGCGTCGGGGAGCAGGGCACGGGCAGGTTCTTGATGAGCAAGAGGGTGTGTACGAAGACGTCGCCTTCGGGATGGAACTCCTCGGGCTGTTCCACCCCTTTCATGGCGTCTACATCGGGCAGCACGTGGGAGAGGAGTCCCGTGGTATCGAGGAGGCGGAGGCTTTCATCTCCATAGCCCTCCGTCAACATTTTCACCAGCTCTTCCCGGATGCGCTCGGGACTGGTCTTGAGGATATCCGCGCCGCAGTCGATTACGGCGGACCGGGTTGCCTCATCGAGAGAAAATCCGAATCGGGCAGCAAAACGAACCGCCCGCAGCAGCCGCAAATGGTCTTCGCCAAAGCGCGCCCGGGCATCGCCTACACAGCGCACGACCTGGTCGCGTAAATCCTGTTGTCCGCCCACATAGTCCAACACCGTGTCGGATTCGGGGTCGAAGAAGAGGGCGTTGATGGTGAAATCCCGCCGCTCCGCGTCTTCGATTTCATCGGTGAAGGCGACGTGACTGGGCCGCCTGCCATCGAGGTAGGGCCCATCTTTGCGAAAGGTGGCGACCTCGAAGTGTTCCCCCTCCATCACCACGATGACGACGCCAAAGGCGACCCCAACCGCGATGGTCTTGGGGAAAAGTTCCAGCACCACGTCGGGCCCCGCGCTGGTGGCGATGTCGAAGTCTTTGGGCGTCACCCCCCGGAGTCGATCCCGCACGCAACCGCCGGCAAAGAGTGCCCGATGGCCCGCCGCGCGCAAGGTGGCGCAGATAGTGCGGGCATTCGCCTCGGGGCTATCCATCGGTTGCGGGGGGCTCGCCCTCAGACGACGCGGTGCGGGCCCGGACGATTCGACGGGAGTAGGCCCAGGAAATTACGACCAACACCACCCCGGAGGCACCGAAGACGAGTACCTGATAGAGGGGTTGGAGTTCCTGGAACCGGGTAAAGGTACGGTAGGTAATAAAGCCCAAAAGGAACAGCGCACCCCAGCGATAGCGGCTTTCACGAAAGACCACACCGAGCACCAGCACAATAACGGCATAGGCCAGGAGGTAGAAGACCAGATGTTGTTCGGGACTCCAACGATAGAGTCCAAGGAGACCCAACACCATGGCCATAAACACCAGGACTGTGCGCAAGGCATCCTCGATGCGATTGCTTGCTTCGCTGGCACCCCGTTTGAGCAGGGCGAAGAGCCGTTCAGCGCCCATACAGGTGCCGAGGAAAATACCGAAGTAGAGGAGGAAGAGGGGCTCCCGATCCAGGGGCATCT
>CAXBPH010000454.1:0-2298 GCA_963977445.1 uncultured bacterium
GACATGGCGCATGTTATGCCCTGCTGGTATACTTTTGCTACCATCATGGAGGTTGTCAGCCCGGATCGCTTATATATCGAGAGATTGCAATCCCGACGCGGACCGTTCTATATTTCAGGTTATTGCAGGGCCGTTGTAAACGTAATAGCGTCCAACACGGGGCACAGACCTTACGGGGGATTTCTCGATGATTTTTTTATCACGCAGGCACGCCTATATCGAGGCGAATTTCCAGCTCTATTCCAATAAGCAATTGGCGGATCGACTCAACATATCGGAAAAGGACGTACAAGTCATTCTGTCCGATTTAGGAATAAGGCGAAGAAAAAAGGATAAAGACCGCCTGTCAGAAAGTCCGCCACCGCCCTATACTGCAGAAGCTGGCAGGCCCTCGGGATTAACATCCCTGGTGAAGGCTGATTTCTGGGTGAGCGCCTTCGCTGCACTATGTGCTCTTGCAATATACGTCATTACCCTCGCCCCCACCGTGTCCGGCGAAGATAGTGGCGAATTAATCACAGCCGCCTACACCTTAGGTGTGGCGCATCCCCCTGGATATCCCTTGTGGTGCTTACTGGGCAAGCTGTTTACTCTGGTCCCCATAGGCACCGTAGCGGCGCGCGTAAACTTCATGTCCGCCTTCTTTGCCGCCTTGGCCGTCTTTGTGGTCAGCCTCATCATCATTAAAACGACGAAGAACCGGCTGGCGGGTTTTGCGGGAGCGCTATTTCTGGCCTTTTCCTCGGAATTTTGGGAACAGAGCATAATCGCGGAGGTCTACGGCCTCAACAGTTTTCTTGTGGTTTTGGCTGTGTTTCTATTGCTTCTATGGTATCAACATCGACGTCCAAAACCCCTAATGGCTTTTGCACTGGTCTTCGGGCTCGGTCTTTGTAACCACAACACCATGATGCTTTTGGGGCCCGTTTTTCTGGGGTTTGTGCTGTTCATTGACCCCAAATTCTGGTTCCGCTGGAAGCTCTATCTCACCTGCACGATTATCGCGGTCTCATGTCTAGCGATATACGCCTATCTCCCTATACGCTCGGCTGTCAATCCCCCTGTGGACTGGGGCAATCCAGAAACCTGGGATGGATTCCGAGATCACGTGACCCGTGCTCAATATTCCTTTGCCACCAAGGAGAATCCACACACGGCATCGCGATTACTTGGTCAACTTTGGGCTTTTGTGAAACTCTACGCCTGGGAGTTTGGCCCCTGGCTCTGCTGGATGCCCCTTCTCGGTGTGGTAGCGCTGTGGAAACGAGAGAAGACGATCCTGGCTTTCTTGTTTACCATTGGCCTGGTCACGAGCCTGGGAATCATCTGGGCAACGAATTTTGATATTGACCGTCAGTCCCTCTGGCTCAACAATGTCTTTTGGATTCCTGCCTATATTATGGCCGCTATCGGAGCAGGCATTGGACTTGATTGGATTGAAGGTCAGCAATGGCCTCGCATTCCGGCCAAGCGCGTGGTCTGGGGCCTTGCCTTAGCCATGGTTGCCAGTCCCTTTCTCCTGAACTTTGCCCACAATAGCAAAAGGTACTACTTCTACGCCCACGATTTTGGGAAGAACACCCTCCTTTCAATGGACGAGAATGCCATCTACTTTCCTACCGCCGACCATGCTACCTTCCCAGTCCTCTATTACCAGGCTGTCGAAGGCATGCGACCCGATATTGCCCTCGCAAACATCTACGGCTATCCCGAAGAATCTCTCTACGCCGATATGCCCGAAGACATTCGCCAAGGTTTCGGCCCCATCCCTAATGCCGGACAGGAGCATTTCATCGAAAAGTGGATTATCGAGCATACCGACCGGCCTGTGTACTTTACCCGCAAGCGTGACATGCGCGATCTTCCCGACTATGAGATTGTGGAGCATGGATTGATTTTTGCCGTGCGGAAAAAGGACGACCCTACGGAACTGACCCCGCCGTGGGATAACTATCGTTGGTATAGCCTCGATCCCGATGAGACCCAGGGAGAATTAACAGCCGACAGCATATTGGCTGATGGGCACTACATGCGCGGTCGCTCCTGGCTCCAGGAAGGCGACCAAAAGAAGGCACTTCTGGCCTTCGATATCGCCGCCAAACTTGGGCCAGAGTCCAAAGAGACGATGAACAACCTGGGCAGCGCCTGTGCAGAGTATGGACTCACAGAAAAAGCGATGGAGTACTACAAACAGTGTATTGAGCTGGCACCGGACTACGCGATGGCCCGAAAAAACTTGGGGCAAATCTACTTAGGCCAAGGGGACGTAAACAACGCGCTCCTCCAATTCGAGGCATA
>CAXBPH010000455.1:0-2233 GCA_963977445.1 uncultured bacterium
AGACTACGAGTTGGTGGTCATGCAACTGGACACCGGTTTTAATGCGATTGCCCTGTGCTGGTCGGTGTTCGCCTAAGTCTCAACTATGGTATATAGCATACGATAAACCACGATTCTTGATAAACGCTTCACAGGGCGTACCGTCCCTGATGTCCCTGTAGTCCCTTTCGTCTCTCAAAACAACGGCACGGCCATCTCGACCTGCATTACCTTCCCCTCAGGTAGCGATGCGACCAGATTGGGCAGGTCATACCACGTCAATGCGTTGTGGACGGCATTGACGAGTTGGCCGGTTGCCCGGGGGGCCGCAACAACCGCTTCCCAACTGGGTATACCCCGGACCAGGGTTGTGCTGTTGATGGTATCCGGAGCCAGTGCGGCGGCATGGAGCGCGGGCACCGTGGCTTCGCCCGTGGCGTAGAGAAAGAGGGGCATGGCGTCGCCCACATCAGGATCGGCCCGGAAGTGGGCCACAATCTGCAAAATCTCTTCGGTGCGCATGCCCACATAGGAGCGGGCGTTGAGATAGGCGCGGAAGATATCCTGGAAGTCGGAGCCCACGTGATTCCAGCCGCCCGACGCATATTTCTGGGACTGGGTCAGCCCGGTGCCGCGCAAGGCCACGAAAATGAAAGCATGGGCCGGATTGTCTTTCTCCGGGTGGGCTGCGAAGAGCGCATCACACTCGGAGAGACCCTCGCCCGGAAAAATGAGGTGTACCGCCGTGTCGGCACCCGCCTGCACGGGCATAAGCACCTTGGTCGGCAGGGCAATACCATCGTCTGTGTTCAGCAGGAGGTAATAGGCCGTGCGCCCATTTTCCTCACCCTCCGAAATCGCCGTGCGCGTGACGGGCGGAAGTTCGCTCATGGGACGAATCACCGCCACCTCGCGAACCTTCGCCAGGGTCGTATCCCAGTCATTTTCGGACCAGAATTTGGTGCGCCCTTCCACAAGCTGCGCGCCTCGGGCCACATTGTAGTCGATGACCGACTTGGCGCCTTCTATCCGATAGACCTGGCCTTCGGGCGTGCACAAATACTCTTCCGGCGTGAGGCTTACCGTTTCGCCTTCCCGCACCGGGCCATCCACCCCGAGGAGCCACCGTTGCATCCAGCTTACCATACCCTCCCGGAGGCGTAGACTGTAGGTGTGCACATCGTCTGCTTCGATGAGTTCGATGCGCTCGGGATAACCCAGTCGGGTGAATAGGCGCTTGGCTTCCCGGAAGGAATCCCACGCCCCCGAGATATGGAAGGCATCCCGTGTGGTGGTGAGCAACAGGGTGGGCTTGGGCGCGCGCATGTGAATAAAGTCAGCGTGCTCCATACCGTATTTCAACTGGCCATAGGTGTTTTGCTCTCCATCTTGGGGGCCCATGTTGGGGACCAACCATTCCATGGAAGTAATGAAGCAGGTGGGCGCGGCCACATCCACCCGGTCGTCCAGCGCCATCAAATAACTCGTGAGCGTGCCGCCGCCCGAAATGCCCGTGGCACCGATGCGCTCGCCATCGATTTCCGGGCGAGACTGGAGGTAGTCAATGCCGCGCATGCCGTCCCAGATGCGGTACTGGGCGATGGACGTGCCCGTGAGGATGGCCCCAACATCCAATAGGGTATGTTCTGCCGTTGAGCCCACTTCGGAGGAGCCGTCTTCGTTGCGATACAAGGCCCGTTCGCCTTGTCCAATGGGGTCATAGATCAAGGTGGCGATACCGTGACGTGCCAGGAGGATCGCGACCCACTGATAGCTATCTGTGCCTCCTTTGCCTTCGGGGGTGTGGCCACAGGGCATAATCACACCGGGGTACGGCCCCGCCGTTGTCGGCAGAAAAAGCAACGCGGTTACATAGAACTGGGGGCGACTTTCATAGATGATTCGTTCATAGCGGAAGCCCTCACCATCTCCACCGCCCAGGACCTGGGCATTCAAGGGGGTTCGCTCGGGGAAGCCCCCCAGATTCTCCACAAAAAAGGCGCGCATGGCCGTTTGGTAGGCGGCGATTTCCTCGGGCGTTTTCAGGGCCTCATAGCGGACCTTACGGGCCTCGATATTCGCCGTCGTGTCGCGGTCGAGATAGAGCGACATCATCTGCTGCGGCTCGGTGCCACCCAGTGCCTGGCTTATGGCGGTGGAATAATCGACATCGTTTGCGCCGAGGGTGGCGGTCAGCACCAACAAAAGGGCAGTAACGTGCATAGGGAAATTCTCCTGAATTAAAGTTAAGGGT
>CAXBPH010000456.1:0-2222 GCA_963977445.1 uncultured bacterium
GGGCCGATGTCGCCCCTTCGGGACTCAGGAATGGGGGATGGGCCCTAACCCAGGACTCGCTTCGCTCGCCGCTGGGCTACGGTATGTCGCCGCTTCGCGACTGAATAACTCCTGCTGTTGAGTGTTCGAAAGGATTCCGGTAGCCTGTTTAGGCGAAGTTGCGATTCGCAGGCAGGGTTTCAAAGGCAGGGGCTGGTGCCAATCGCGGACGCAGAAAGGCATGACGACCAAATGAACATGAAATTAAGTCGTGAAGCGTTAGCCATTTGCCGCCGCGGACCCGACTTCGCGGACATCAGCACACAGATCCGCAGCGAACGTTTTTTAGTCGCGAAGCGGCGATATATCGTAGCCCAGCGGCGAGCGAAGCGAGTCCTGGGTAACGCGGCCCGATTCCCATCAAGTCCCAACGGGGCGGCATAGGCCCGCCGCGTACGCCAGTTCATTCCACACTTTACCGCTGACCTACGGAAGAAAGCGACACAAGTCAGACTGGTACTATCAGGTGTGGGTTCGGAGCAGAGCTCCGGGGACTGCATTCCCAAGCAGAGCTTGGGAACGAGGGGGAAAGGCTGCAGTGCGACTATAATCCAACTCTAGCAAAGACAAGGTTGTTCGTCAAGCCAACAACTCCCTAATCACATGCCCGTGCACATCAGTCAACCGCCGCTCGATGCCGTTGTGGTAATAGGTCAGGCGCTCGTGGTCGATCCCCAGCAGGTGCAACGCAGTGGCATGCAAATCGTAGCTGTAGGTCGGGTTCTCCGCGACCTGGAAGCCCAGGTCGTCGCTCTGGCCGTAGCTTACGCCGGGCTTTACCCCGCCGCCGGCCATCCACATGGTGAAGGTGCCGGGGTTGTGGTCCCGTCCCTTGCCGCCCTGGGCACCGGGCTGACGGCCAAACTCGGTCGTACACATGACAAGGGTGTCGTCGAGCATGCCCTGGCTCTTCAGGTCTTTCAACAGGGCGGCGCTACCTGTATCTAAAATGGGACCCCAATAACCGTGGTCACGGGGAAGGTCTTCGTGGCTGTCCCAGTTGGGGCGGATCTCTTTGGCCTGGGTGTTCTCGGCACCGCAATAAATCTGTACGAATCGGGTGCCCCGTTCGACGAGACGGCGGGCCATGAGACACTGACGTCCGAAGGAACCGATGTCTTTGTCTTCGAGGGCATAGAGGCGACGAATCGCATCGCTTTCCGACGCAATGTCCGTGACTTCCGGCGCACTGAGCTGGAGGCGGGCGGCGAGTTCGTAGGAGGCGATGCGGGCTTCCAGTTCGGAATGTTCCGCGCGGGCCTCGGCGTGTTGATGATTCAGGGCTTCGAGAACGTCGAGACTCTGGGCTTCGTAGGCTTTCGTGATCTTGTCGTAGCCTTCTGGCGGAAAGAGGTCTGCAATCGCTGGTTTCGTCGGGTCACTGTTGAGGGTCGTCGCCTGGTGGACCGCCGGAAGGAAGCCTGCGCCCCAATTGACGGGGCCACCCGGGGGAAGTCCACGTACATCGGGCAGCACGACAAAGGAGGGCAAATTGCGCGTCTCCGTGCCGAGCCCATAGGTGACCCACGCGCCCATGGCAGGGAAGCCGGGCATGGTGAAGCCGGAGTTCATCATGAAACACGCGGGGCCGTGGAGGGCCGTCTTGTTGGTCATGGAATGGATGAAGGCCATGTCGTCTACACAGGTGGAGAGGTGGGGAAAGAGATCGCTCATCCATTTGCCGCATTCGCCGTGTTGGCGGAATTTCCAGAAACTGCCCTGACAGTTGCCCGGTTTGGATGCGAAAAATTCGAGATCGCCGGTGGTGTCAAAAGGCTTGCCCGTGCGTTTTTCCAACTCGGGCTTATAGTCCCACGTGTCCACATGGCTCAAGCCGCCGGGACAAAATATCTGGATGACCGCCTTGGCCTTCGGTGCAAAGTGGGGAGGGCGCAGTGCCAGCGGGTCATTGAGGGGGTTGGCCTGGGCGGGGGAGCCAAGATAGCCGCCGTCGTTGAGGAGGGAGGCCAGCGCAACACCACCAAGTCCTCCGCCGAGCTGCCAGAGGAACTCACGGCGGGAACCGGTTTTGACGGCGTAGCCCGGGCAGCGGTTGTGTTTTTCCATGACCATTTCCTCTGTTAGTGTGTTTTATATAGTTTGATTTTAAACGGGAACCACTGATTTTATTTTTTAACCACAAAGAACGCAGAGAGCACAAAGGGTGCCTGTCGACGTTTTCT
>CAXBPH010000457.1:0-2173 GCA_963977445.1 uncultured bacterium
CGATGCCTATGATGTGTGGAAACCCACGGGCTATATCGATATCTGGCGGACGGTCATGTTCTCTTATGAATTCCCCCTCCTCGCGGCCCAATCGAGTATTTACGCCTGGGAAGTGACCGGGGATGGCGATGCCCTCCAGAGCGCCCGCAATTGGGGGCGGAATATTCGCGGTGCGCTGCCTGTGGCCGATGGACGTCGCTGGGCGAAGGAATTGGAAGAGGCCATGCCGGGTTCACGGGCGCTTGGTGGTACCTACGCAGAGAACTATGGTCGGGCGATTTCTTTTTTCTTGCACCTCTACCGCGCTACGAAAGATGAAGCTGACCTTTCCCTGGCGCAAGAACTTGCCGCCGAGGCTATCGACAAACTGGTGGTGGATGGCTGGGTAAAAGGCCACCCCGCGAAACCCTACTATGAATCGACGGACGGTGTCGGGTTTCTACTCTATGCCCTGCTGGAATTGGCGGAACACCCTAACGTGCTGGCCCCGAATCTGTAAGAACCTTAGCTTTATAAACTTTGGTCGCGCCGGCATAAGGATCTTGGACATTCTTGTCCGAGACAAAGCGTGCTACGAGTGTTGCAGCCAATTTCAATTTTTGAAAACCACTTTGGGTGAAAAAGTGCGGTGACAGTAAAGTCCATTTTCCATAAAATCCGTCGTTCTGTTGTAGTCTCTTCGGTTGCTTTGCCTCGGACAGGAATGTCCAAGATCCTATTGGGCACCGCGCCCGTGGTACTATTTTTTCTATCGAAAATCGCATGCCAAGTTTGAAGGGAATTCATGAAAACGCTCTCGATCACTATCGCCATCTTACTCTCCAATATTGCCTTCGCCCAGCAACCGGCGGACCTCGAACACCACATTGCCGCCATTGAGAAGGACAAATTTCACGGCTGGCCCGCCAACAACGGCGTGTGGCAATGGGGCGACGAAATCCTTGTGGGCTTTACCCAGGGCGATATTGTGGTCCGGGATAGTCACAACATTACGGGCATCGAGTCCAGTCAATTTGCCCGAAGTCTCGATGGGGGCGAAACGTGGAACACTTTCGACCCGGAGAACTTCCTCGACGACGAAAACGTCAAGTGGCTCCCGAAGGGCAAGATGAAGCAGACGAAGACCCTGGATTTCGAACACGAAGGCTTCGCCCTCCGGGTCTTCGCCACGGGCTACCATGGGAACGACGACCCGGAGGCCGGCTTCTATTATTCTTACGACCGGGGCGCCACCTGGAAGGGCCCCTGGTACCTCGGCGACCTCCACGAGCAGCCGGAATTCCTGGGAAGGAATCTCACTCCACGCACCGACTACTTCATTACAGGCAAACACGAAGCCTACCTCTTCGTCACCGCCAATGGCCGGGGCGAATCCAAGACCAGCCAGGTGGCCTGCGTGCGGACCACGGACGGCGGAGTGAGCTTCGACTTTGTGAGCTGGGTCACGGCCGACACGGAAGAATACCGCGCCATCATGCCCCAGACCATCCGTCTCTCCAAGGACACCTTCCTGTGTACCTTCCGCAAGATCTATGTGGACAAGAGCGTGCTGGAGAGCACCATTGAGGCCTATATTTCCGAAGACCGGGGCCACACCTGGCGATACCAGAGCGCCATCACGAAGATTCGCGAGAACTCCAATCCCCCTGCCACCGTGCAACTCGCCGATGGCCGCATCTGCTCCATCTACGGCGACCGGGACACGGCAAAACTTTGCGGTAAATATAGCGACGATCAGGGCAAGACCTGGGGCGAAGAATTCATCCTGCGGGATGACTACAAGAGCCTCGATGGCTGGGCCGACATGGGCTATCCCCGCCTTGTGCAACGAAGCGACGGCAAGCTGGTCGCCATGTACTACTGGTCCACTGAGGAACATCCCCAGCATTTTATCGCCGCAACAACCTGGACGCCGTAATTTCGGATACGTTGTCGAATCAGGGAACCTGAATCAGTTCAGCTTAACGCTAGGTGTCACGGATAGACACGGTAGGGTTTGGCCCGGAGCACGAAAGGGCGCCACCTATACAGACGCGAGGGACGAGCGGCTTTATGGGTGTAGTGACTTCCCGTCGCGAAATTGATTACGGGCCATCAAGGAACACCTTGCTTGCGACCTCACCCATAAGCTTGGTCGCTGGGGCTCCCGCGCGTATAGGTGGCACCCTTGGGG
>CAXBPH010000458.1:0-2151 GCA_963977445.1 uncultured bacterium
GTTTTGACACGGTGCGCTACTGGGAAATCCCCGCCCACGGCGCCCTCCTGCTGGCGGAACGTCCTCCCATCGAAATCGCAGAAAACTTCGTCGATGGCACCCATGCCGTCTTCTTTGACGACCTGGTAGATTTCGAAGGGAAGGTGGCGCACTACCTGGCACATCCAGATGAATGTGCCGCTATTGGGCGGGCCGGTCATGTCCATCTGAAGGCCCATCACACGGGGAGCGCGCGGGCACGCACCCTACTCCGCGAAACCTCGGACCACATCCTTCGCCCCATGGGCGCCTGACTACTTTCCCGTCTGGCCATCGAGAAAGTGACGGACCGTATCGGGGAAGTCCGTAAAGACACCATCAATACCATAGGTACCGAATAGCTGCGTCAATTCGGCATTCGTGGAGGCATATTTCTCCGGTATGTCGTCATTGCGGACCGTGTACGGATGGACCACCAGGCCTGCTTTATGGGCCCAGGTAACAAACGCAGGATTCTTCTCGATAAGGTTCTTGTCGGGTCCTACACCATTGGCGTAGGTGGCCACCTCAGCCAATCCCGCCTCAGTCCGTTGTTCTGCCTGAAGTTTATGGCCTGAAATTAACTGCACCAACGGCAATTCCGATTTCAGTTCGTTGCGAATGCGTTTCAGGCTTTCGGCCTCGAAACATTGAATATATACGCGGGCTTCGGGGCCTTTATAGCCATAGTCACCCAGCACCTTCAACAACTGGACCTCGGCATCAAAACCCGATTCGCGGTGAAAAGTCGGGCCCTTCAGCTCGGGATAGATGCCCACCTCCCGGCCGGTGGTCTTGTTGAGTCCCTGAATCAGTTCGATGGCCTCTTCGAAGGTAGGCACTTCAAAATGGGACTTACCGACGGGAAATCGTTTGGCAACTCGCTCATGAACGGAAAGGGCCTTTACCTCGGCCAGGGTAAAATCGGCGGCATACCACTTACCGTCCTCCCGATGGCGGTCTGGAAAACGTTGTTCCACATCGGTCGTACCTTCGAGGTGAATATCGTGGAGCGCAATAAAGTGGCCATCCTTCGTCAACACCACATCCTGCTCAATGTAATCGGCCCCCATGGCATGGGCCATGGCATAGGCTTCCAGGGTGTGTTCCGGCAGGTAGCCGCTGGCCCCGCGGTGCGCGATAACAATCGGACTCGCCCCATGGGCAATACCCGCAATAACCACAATAAGCGCTGCGGCTGTAAACCGCTTCCATACGTTTTGTTTCATCATTTCACCTCATAACCTCATTGAATACCGTGTTGTCTTATTTAATGCTGGAAAGCATCCAGCCGAAATCGTAGTTCGTGCCTGCTGCTGCTTCCTCGAGGGTCTCCATCGTGTCCCGTGCCGTGGCGAGTCGATCCCAGTCCACATCATCTTCGCCGACGGACTGCACCAGCATGGTAAGCAACATGGTGTTTACCAGCTGCCCCAGTCGCTCTTTGCTGAGCCATTCACGACCCTGCCAGAAGTTTACGCCGAGATAGAATTCCACATCGTTGTCGCGGAATATGGTGTGGATCAACGGACCCCATATTTCCGTTTCCAGCGCCTGGAAGTGGTGGGCGTGGGTAACGCAGATGCGCACCAGACAGGCATCGAGCGCAGCGGCTTCCGCATCGGCACCCAGGTCGCAAAAGGCCTGGGCGATATGTTTGCGCAGGAACCATTCCCGAATCCATGCCCCACTCGTTGCAGCAACCTTGTGGGCGCGCCACGTTGGGTCTTCCGTGTCTTCCTCCAACAGAACCCCGCCGAGATGGCGCACCAGCGCCCAGGCAATCAGCATACGATAGGCCGGCAACGACTTATCTTTGGTCGGAGCAAACTGCTCATGGAGGAGGGTCGCCACTTCTGGATAAGGCGTTCCCTTTTTCAGGTGGCCCTGGCAGCTGTAGATGGCGTCTAAATCCTGCTGAATCTCGGCGATAAAGGGCTCGGGATCAATCTCAATATCCAGGCGCGTAGCCAAGGCATCCAGGAAATCATCGACCCGCGCCTTAAAGTCGGGCACATTGGCGAGGTTCCCCTTTTTGTCATGAATCGCACGAAGTATCTTACCGTGCATCAACGCACCAAAGGGCCCCAGGAGCGGGGCTAGATAGAGCTCCTGATAGGCGTCGTCAATAGA
>CAXBPH010000459.1:0-2139 GCA_963977445.1 uncultured bacterium
TAATGCGTAATCATAATCGAAATAATTCACCATTTCCTCAATACGCACCGCATCCTGGGGGGGCATCTGGCCATTCGTCAGGAAGCGCCGCACGTTGCTGTAAGCCGCCGTGTCCACGTCAATGCTGAAGGTGGAAAGGGGCTCGGCTTTCGTTTCGATGAAGGGCTTCACACCAGCTACCTTGACGTAGGTCTCCGAGCCGGGTCCACCCACGATTTGGGTGTTTTTGGGGTCGGGGCTGTTCCATTGCCAGCGCGGGCGTGAAAACTCCGCAACGGGCAGATCATCCTGTTCATCGCCGGGCATATTTGATGCGGTCAGTTCCGGCAATTCTTGTTGGCCCGTCAGGTTGCCCACGTTGTATTCGGCCCAGTGTTCTTCCTCGGGCATGACTTCGGCCTTCATTTCGACGTCGCCCTTGTCGCTTTCGTAGGTAAGCGTTAATCCGTTATTGATATTGGCATTAATATTCAGCCGGTTTCGTGCCTCTACCATGGGAGCCTCATCTCCGGAGGCTGAGGGTATTGTGGCCGGGGTACTTGAGCCGGTAATGAAAGGTATTTCCTGACCTGCCGTAATGGTTGTTTCTTCATTCGCAAGACCGACAAGAGGGTCAAATCCGCCATTTCCGGGTATGCCATATTGGTCTCCGCCAACGTCAGTCATGGCCACATTGCGCCCATCTTCGCCACTTTTGCTGTCCTTTGAATAAAGGTTATTCGTGCTGTATGTGATCGACATGTCGTGCACTTCCAGTCCCGGCCGAAGTGGCTTAGCGGGTGCCGCGGCGGCGCGCTCACCTTCGATGGCGCTTTCCAACGCGGTGATGCGTTTTCCACTTACCGAGTATCCATAAGAATCCCCAGATAATGACTTTTCCTCCGCCGGGACATTTAAGGCCATCGGCGAATTTGGCAGACCCAATTTGCCCCGAAGCTGCACAAAAATTGAAAGGCCTACAACCACGGTGATGATGGCCGCCACGGCGAGAATCCCATCGAGCGACCTACGAAAGCTTCGTGGCGTCGGCATGGGCACAACGTTATCCGGCGATTGTTCCGCCTGGCCCACAATGGCCGCCCGCTGTTCATCACTCAACGCGGGTTTGTCTTCATCCTCCAGCAGAATCCGGCGTGTCGTCTCCGCGACACCACGCAATTCCTCTACGATTACGCGCGCTTCCGCGTTTTCTTCTTCTTTGAGGGCGGCGGCCAATTCCAGGGCTTCGCCGTCTTCCAATTCGCCGAGGACATAGTCCATCAGGCGGGGATCGTCATGTTCGAGTCGCATGGGGAGACTCCTTTACTGTCCCAGGGCCGGATCGAGGCGGCCCTGGAGTTGTTGGCGGAGGGTCTTGAGGGTGGTGTGGATGATATAGCGGACGCTGTTCACCGGCTGCCCTGTGACCTCGCTGATTTCTTTGTAGGAAAGTTCATGTTGGAATTTGAGGCGGAAGACCTCCTGATTTTTCTCCGGGAGTCCCGCCAATACGGCGTGGACCAATGCCTCCGCCTCATGGCCTTCTGCTACGTCGCCCGGTCGCGGCTTGGTGTCCGGTCGGGCTTCCGCTTGTCCTTCTAACAGGGGTTGCATACGATTTTCCTTTTTGAGGACATCGAAGGCCCGGTTTCGGCAGACCCGGTAAAGCCAGGGGGCGAGGTGGGCCTCAATTTTTGCCCAATCCGCCGTACACAGCTTTAGGAAGGTATCCTGCACGACGTCCCGTGCGACTTCGCTGTTGCCCGTTAATCGCGTTGCATAGCGAATGAGGGGGGCTTCATACCGGTTCAGGGCCGCCCGTACCCGATCTGCATTGCGTTCGTCTTCATTGCTCATCGATTGCTCCGGAATTCCGTCCAATGCCGCGCTCTCCGCGAGTAGCTACCCCTATAACGAATGGAAGAGAGGGTGTGTTTAAAGTTTTTTTCTGAGAGCGGTTATTCTACATGGTGAGACACCGGAAATGAGGGGCGGTTCGGGGATGGCGTGGGGAGTGCACGGGGACTGCACCGACATGGTGATTTTGAGGTAGCGAGGAGCACGTCTTGGTGCCGAAGTGGATTGGGGGTAGTGTGGCGGGATTGGATAGTCGGGGCCGTCCCCCCGAGGGTAGATTGGCACTCAGGGGGACGGCCCCGA
>CAXBPH010000460.1:0-2126 GCA_963977445.1 uncultured bacterium
GCCCTGGACCAAAGACGGGGGGCTTGCCACAATTACATACTCAAATACGTCCGCAGTACACGTTATTGAAGGATCGAGGCATTCCACAACCTCCCCGCCCACAATTAAAGGTGCAATATGAGCTGCTGTCGGACTTATATAGGTTTTCTGTAACGTGGAAAACGTACAAGGCAAGGGGCTAAATACGAGCTGAGAACCGATCAGATAACGCGGAGGTATACCAAAGTGTTGATTCAATCCATCGTATATAAAATACCATCCAACGAGGTCGGGATCAGGCTGGAGATCTTGAGGCTCAGCTTGAATAATAAGTGGAGGGGGAAACGGGTCACATCCCGTGTCCAAATACTCAACGCACTCCTTAACATACCAATTGGGAGTATCTTCGAAGAGCAACTTGATAGTAACTCCCCACGTACCGCTTAGAGCGTCCAAGTTGGCTACAACTACATTGGCCGACCCGAGTTCCGCTCGTATTCTCGGCTTTACCATCCTACGAAACACCGCCGTCAGCGTCCGGCTTTCGGGGACGCCGTCGTCATCTCCCATTTTGATTGATATGGGGTTTTCGGTCAACTCTTTGATGTCCGCATTGGGGGCACCGCTGGTGTCCCCCACCCAGGCCTTTCCGACGCCTTCCCAGTGTGAAAAAGAGTAGCCGGGCTGGGGGATGGCGTTCACCTGGACGATTTCGTTGCCGCCGTAGTAGGCCTTTGCGGTGGTGGCTTTCACGTAGCCGGCACAGCTTGGATCGTCGTTCGACTCCCCTTCTATGGTTACCTTGAGATTGAGGTTGGCCAGTTTAATGAAGTTCGCCGTGGCACCGCCGCCGCCGCAGAAATAGGGGACCACCGTATCTGAGCCCAAAGCCCCACCGTTCCACCCAGCGTTCGCCCAGCCCAGATTGGCTACGGCATGAAAATAGGCATACTTGGGCTTGGGGTTCCCCGACCCACTGCAATCCCCTTTGGGGCCGATGGCCAGGCTGCGAAAGGGACTGTCTTCGCCATAGTCGCCGAGATAGGATACATAGACTTGTCCACCGCCTGAACAGGTGCCAACGAGCGCCGCCCCTTCGCCCCCCGGACCCAAATAAAAATCCGGGGCACCGATGCCGAAATATACCGTGGCCCGGGTCGCACGGTTACTATACCAGTTCAGACCAATTTTCCATCCGCCCCCCAGGTTATTAATCAAGGTGACCGGGTCGCCCCGCTTCCCCTTTATCCACGTTTCCCCACCGGGCATGATAACAGAAGAGACAATTTCTCCCTCGAAGGAAAAAGAGCCGCTATTGCTATACACAATTACCGTCATTTCGTCAGAAGCACCCATGACGGGCTTTACAATCTGGGAACCATTGACATGGGTGAATCCAATAGCAGGCTTCGTGCTGCCATGGGCCAGGGTGTTGGGTGCCGACCAGTGGCTGAAGTCGTCGGTGACAGACTCGTCAACCGAGGCCGACACCTCTTTTCCCAAGCGGACATTTACCGCCTCATTCAACGGGAAGGGGTCGATGCAGTCCACCGTCGCCGCGACTTCCGCACCGTTTTCCTGGATAGTCAAGGTACCGTGAACGGCACAACCGTCGTTACTGCAATCACACTCTCCGCCCTCCTGCTCGCCCTCGGCCTGCTTATTGAGGGTAGCTTTGGCACCCGACGGTGCGGAAGGGAACGTATTGTTCACGGCATAACCTGCATAGGTGGTCACTCTGATTGCATTCTCGCTGGGATCATTGAGGATCGACACGGGGGTCGCCATCCATTCATCTATGTTTTGTATTCTATCTCGATTCGGATCGCGATCCGGCCCCAGATCGGTCTCTGCGTTGGCGGTGTAAAGGCTGAGGTCCAACGAGATGGCATAGTGCGTTTCCACCAACGCCTGAATCCGCCTCTGATGACCATAACTTCCCAGGGTCAGATAGGCCGTGATGGCCCGGATCGCCTCGGCTGATTCGCCGTCCATGTCGATTTCGGCCTGTGCCAGGTTCTTGCTGTAGTTTTGCCAGATGGATATGTGGGCCACGCCGCCACGGGGTGACAGCGCATTAAAAATGTCGCGGGCCACTTTAATGGGTGGCTGTCGATATTTCTCCGGGAAATAGCGCTGGTAACGGC
>CAXBPH010000461.1:0-2092 GCA_963977445.1 uncultured bacterium
GGTCGTTGAGGCCCTCATAGAAGCTGCGGACGGCGAACATCATGGCCAGAATTCCGGAAGCCTTCACGCCCGTATAGCGACTGAAACTGCCAATGAGAAGGAGTCCCAGACCCAGGCCGCCCTGGGCGGCGGCCACGTGGAGGGGGGCCAATTCGCGAAAGAGGAGGTCCGTGAGTAAGTAGGTGCCAATAAGGAAGGGAACGGCGGCGATGAGGTGGTGTTCCCAATCAATCCCCACTTGTCGGAAGCGATTGAGATAGCGCTCCCACACGTGGGCCCCGAGGAGGGTTAAGGCCGACAAGGAAACCGTATACACCATGTAATTCTGTTGCGATTCAAATCCCGCCAGGGGCAGCCAGATAAATACGTGGTAGCACACGTGGGCCGCGACCAGCATCATCACGGCCCCTACACAAATCTGGGGCGTGAGCAATACCAGCCCCAAGAGGCAGATGACCATGGCTTCGGCTGCGAGGACAAAGGGCAATTCGGGGGCCTCGCTCAACTCCAGGATGGTGAGGGTGAGAATGACAAAGCTGCCTACCGCCGCGTGGGCCATGGCCATGGCCGAGCCAGACCAATCCAGCCGGGAATCGGCAAGAAACCAATGACCGCTTCGGGTCCGCGATTTGGGCCCCCGTGCGGCGGCGAACTTTTCATAGAGCCAGGCATTGACCAGAAAAAGCAGCGACACCGCGGTGCCACAAAAACGATTGGTGGGCACGGTCCAGCCCCATAGATGGATGGGGTCGGTCATGCCGGCGGTGGCGAGCACGGCAACGCCCGTGACCATGAGGAGGACGAGTTCGATGACCTTGAAGCCGATTACACCGGAGTAGAGGTAAAAGAGGCTCAGGGCGGTACATTCCAGTGCCATGGCAATCAGGAAGACCTCCGTTGCCAGGGCCGCGCGGAGAGAAAGGGTAAACACGACGATAGCGGACAGCGCAAAGACCTGGAAGAGATAGTTGCTCCGCTGGCCCCGGGTTTCCGAGAGTAAGGCGCATGCGAGGAGAATCACGCCCAGGCTCACCTGAAAGATCCACAGGTGGTCGGGATAGTGGGCCTCGAGGGAGCGGGAGGCCAGAACGTAGTACACAATAATGTTGGCGGCGGCGAGGGGGGCCACCATGGGGCGATAGGCGCGCCGGCGACCTTCCACAATGGCGGCCACGGTGAACAACAGGAAACAGGCCGACAGGAAGCCGTTGGAGCCCCAGAAATAGACATCGGCGGGCAACGGAAGGCTTGGGGGTTGTTCCATGTGGAAATAACCATGAAGCCCATAGGTTGCGCACATGACGACCCAGGTAAACAGGAGCCAGCGGTGGCTGATCTGAAAAATCAGCGCGGTGACGGCCAATATGCTGCATGTCGCAATGGCGTGGAAGTGGCTGCTCATGGTGGGGGTCTGGGAACAACTCAAATACACCGTGTAATACGCCAGAAAGAGCCCCACGCCCGCCACCGTTTCACTGGAGCGCACATGGGCCATGATAACCAGGGTAATGAGGCAGGCCATGGTAATGGGGATGCCCCAGTAAGGTTCCGCCTGGAGTTGCATCTGGGGAATAAAAAAGATGGCGTAGGTCGTGAAATAGAGTACCGCAAGGCCACATCCAAGGATGGACTGGGCAAAAAGGTCACGACGGCGCTCAAAAAAGAGTCCATAGCCAATGAAGGTGCCGGCAATCGCATAGCCGATGAGCGCTTTGCCAAACTCCTCGATTTCCTGGGAGGCAAAGGTGGTACGTGCGGCCAGGGCGAGGGCCATCATAATAACGACGGCGGCGAGTCGACTAATCCAGACCGCACCCACGTGGGTCTCGATGGCCTCATCCACATCGGCCAGAATTACCTGATCCACCCGGCGACGAACATCATCAACGAGATGATGCTCATGTTCGCCTTCGCCCGGGCGACGGGCCGACAGTTCGTCCACTACGCCGGACAAATGGGCCACTTGCGCTTCAAGTTCGCGAATACGTGCGTCTGCTTCTATCGATGCCACTAGTAAACCTCGGTAAGTCCAGTCTCTTATTCTAACCCATGCCCTGGTTCATTCCAATATTTATCGGTCTACTTCTCGTCG
>CAXBPH010000462.1:0-1971 GCA_963977445.1 uncultured bacterium
CGGGTGGCCGCAGACTATGATCCGGACAAACCGGTCTTCTGGAAATTAATCGGGGAGATTGCCACCGCCGCGCGCAGTGCAAACAAACCCCTGTCTATCTGCGGTGAAATTGGGGGGCAACCCCAATTCATACCCCGCCTCATCGAGCTCGGCATCACCTGCGTGAGTGTGAGCCCCCGACTCGTCGGTCTCGCCCGGGTAGCGGCCCGAAAACACCTACACATCACTGAAGTGGGTATAGCGGAATAATTCGGGCCCATCTCGGTGGGCGCAAGGTGCAAAACGTCCCCTCCCCACCCTCTGAGAACCTGTTTCAATCCATCGTACCGGTGAAGGCGGATAGTGCAACACCACGACCAGAAGGAGACTATATGCCGTCGAAAGGCTTCCCATAGCGACCGAGGGTTCGGGCGCTGTCCTTGGACATAGGGAAACGCTCGTGGGGATAGCGCAGGTAGTCCACATGCCCGTCCAGATAGAGCACGTTACCGCCACCTGGTGTGTGGGAAAAATCGATGGTCTTGGTCGTCGCATGATCCCACATGAGGGGAATGGTGGAGCTGGCCTGCGAACTGGCAGCGGCATTGTTGATATCCGTAATAAGAAAACGCTCAATCCCATCCCGCAGGCGAAACAGCGTATTGCCGCCACCCACCTGCGTTCCGGAAAATGCCGCTGACACCTGAAAATCTGCCTGGCTCGCACTACCATTGCTTGCCACGTTCGCCAGCGCCAGCTCGCCCCAGGGCATGTTCGCAAATTCCGGCTCTTCGTGACGTCCGTTTATCCCCGTTCCTTCCGTGCCCACGAGGGGACCGAGAATATTGACGTCGTCCAGAATGAGCCACCCCGTATAGTGATAGGGTTCCTGGCCAATTTCTTCCGGTTCGATGATGCCGTCTCCATCTCCCTTACCGACGTCGTATCGCTCAACATTGTCCGAGGTGGCACGCCAGGATGGACACCAGATGACGTCGATGTCACTGATATATTCTGGAATCGTGGCCGGACCATTGAACATCATCTCCACACTGAGGGCCCCAGTGATGGTGGTCAACTGGCGGGAAGGAAAAAGCCCCCGGTTCTCCGAAGCATACATATGGAGCGAGAGGCCCATCTGCTTGAGATTGTTGGCGCAGGTGACTCGGCGGGCGGCTTCACGGGCCCGCGCGAGGGCAGGTAACAAAATAGCCGCCAAAATGCCAATGATGGCGATGACAACGAGTAGTTCGATCAAGGTAAAGCCGTAACGATTTGAGTGCCGAATTTTCTATACTCCTGCGAGGCAGGCCTGACAATTCAGCGGAAGGCCGAAAAATCAGGTACTCGCTTTTCGGCGAAGGCCTGGAAAGCTTCGCCCGCCTCGGGCGACATCAGTCTACCCATAAACTGTTCAAATTCCATTTGCATTACCTCCGCAATGGACTCCCGGTCCCGACCGCGAATCAGCTCCTTGCTGATGCGCACGGCTTCCGGAGGCTGAGCCACCAATTGGGCCACCCTGGCCATACCCGACGCGATCAATTCCTCGGACGGAAATTCGGCGTTGGCAAGCCCCATGGCGACCGCGTCGGCCCCACTAAACTCAGAACCCAACAACAAGAGCTCCGAAGCCTTCGCCGTGCCAATCAGCCGGGGCAGGAGATAACTGGAGGCCGCTTCGGGGCACAGGCCAAGATTCACGAAAGGCAGTTTCAGTCGCGCATTGGCCCCGATGTAGACAAGATCAACGGCCTCAGTCCGGTGATTTCCATTGAGCAGATCACAATGGAGTAACAAGGTGGTCCCAATGCCAATCGCCAGTCCATCGACGATAGCCACCAGGGGCTTTTTCGTGGTGGACACGGCTTTCAGGAATTGTCCGACGGAAGAATCCTCACCGGTCGGTGGATTTTGCATGAAATCCATGAGGTCATTGCCGCTGGTGAAACAATCCTCCGTACCGCGAATTACGACCACCCGCACGTCGGG
>CAXBPH010000463.1:0-1765 GCA_963977445.1 uncultured bacterium
CGACCGAGTTTTCAAGGATGGCCAGCAACCCGGGAGCGAGACCACCAACGACGATTTCGCCCGCCGTGACGGTGGCGTTCCGAGTTAAGATCAGGGAGGATTCCGTCGCCAGGATACCAATGCCAAGGAGATCGGAGACGATGAGTTGTGCCGGTGATTCCGGGGTTTCACCTGCCAGGGTCACGGTGCTTTTCCCCCCGGAAGCGCCGATAAAGAAGATTGAATCACTGCGTACCGTACTGGCACCTTCGACCGTCATACTTGCGCTGTTGCCGCCGTTGCCGACGGTGATGCCAAGACGTGTCGTGACGACCATGGCATTGCTGAGGGTGAGCGTGCCGACGCCCGTACCACCGGCGCCGAGAAGTACACCATCTGCTTGGAGTTCGCCGCCAGATTCAACGACCACCGTGCCCGCAGCATTATTGCCTACGGTCAGAATGCCAAATTGGGTCTCGTCTTCATTCGACATGGTGGCAAAACGACCCGAATTACTGATGACCAATTGGCCAGGGGCCCCGTCGCCAATGGTGGCGGTGCCCGCAGCACCTGTACCACCGTTGTCGAAGGCCGCCTGAGCCACATCGGAACCCGCGCCAACGCGCAGATGACCTGCAATGGCCATACCCGAAGTCACGTCGTTCTGCGCGCCATCCACCACGAAGGAAGCCAGGGTTCCGGAAACGCCCACGACAAAATCGCCAACGGTGCGTAGTGAGCCCCCTTCCAACAGGGCGAGCGTTCCTGTGCCACCACTACCGAGGGTTAAGTCGCCTTCTTCTACATTTAAGCTGGATCTCTCCAGAATCGTCGTAGCACCACGGACAATGACGGACCCCGAGCCACCTTCTGTGGCTCCAATGGTCATAGAATCGACGGAAACGACGCCCAAATCTTCGATGTTCAGGGACCCCACACCGTCTTCGCCAATGATCGCGTTCCCCGCGACACGCCAGCTTGAGTCCTTATCGACGACCCGCACCTCCCCTTCCACATTGGTATTGACACCGAGGGTGGCTCCGTTGGACAACATGACACCATTATCGCGTAGGGTGACCACACCCGGTGAAAAGGAGCCCACCGTGAGGTTGTCATTCGTCCACTCAGCGCCATTACGGACAGTTACGTCGGATCCAACGCTATTCACTACCTCCAGAGAACCGACGACCGCATTTCCACTATTGACCCTGCCGAAATCCGTCACCGTGAGTGTACCGTCCGTTTCGCCGCCGATGACGATATCGTCGGTCACATTCAGTCGGGCTCCATTCCCGCTCACGGTTATCCGACTCGACGTACTGGAACCAGACGCGTCGATATCGCCAATTACCGCCGTATCGGCTACAATCTCTCCCCCACTGAGGAAGAGCGTGCCCCCATTGCCTATGCCAAGGGCTGGCGGAAGGGGCCCGGAACCACTGCGCCCACCGGGCCGACCGGAGAGGGCCAGCCGGGTGCCCGACAGCGCCACATTGCCGTTGCGCACAAATAGGGCATTGGCCGCGTTGGTACCCATAGTTACCGAATATTCGCCCGCCAAATTCAGGAAAAGGTTCTTGCAGCCATCGCCTTCATCTTTCGGTGCCTGGGCAGGATTCCAGTTTGCCGCTGTGCTCAGGTTGCCGCCGTTTGCCTGGATCCACAGCTGGTCGCAGGTTTCCTCAACACAATCGACACAATCCTGGTCATTGCCCGCGTATTTGCCACCGAATTCCATACATTCGGCCTCGGTCAGGATATCGCAGAACCCGTCAATGCAACAGCC
>CAXBPH010000464.1:0-1732 GCA_963977445.1 uncultured bacterium
GCCAAGCGGGAAAGGTGGGCCAGGCCGCTCGATAATCTGCCTCCTGCTTCAAGAGCCTTTCCTGATGGCTCTGGAGGTCGGGATAGGGATTGCGATCCTTGAGCGAAGGCAGCCCATGGGGCGTGTAGGTGATCAGGCGGCTGGGAATCGATGTTGCCAGTTGGGGCTGCAATAGATAGGGATCGTCCAGCAGGGCCAGGGATTCAGGCAACTTCTTGTCGTGGTCAGCGGCGTAATCACGAATCGCACGCACCAGTATGGTCATCTCCTCTGAGCGACGCCCCAATATCTCCAGCGTCGCCTCTTCCCGCTCCGTCAGCCGCGTCAGGGTGATTACGATTGACATCGGTGTGTTATCGGCCAAAATGTCGCCAGTTAAGACAAACGTTGTTGCTTCCGTAATCGTTCCGGAAAGTTCACTACCTCCCCACACACCCACGACCACACGAATTTCCCCATCTTCGATGGTACCGACCGCGACCGAGGACTTGGGTTTTCCAAATTTCGTGCTACGGAGTACAACCTGGCCGTCGTTGACGTCGAGGGCCATGATGTTCATATCGGCAAGTAGCCCCAGATCGTCGCAAACTTTCCAGAGTCCGTTCATGTTTGTGCTGACAAGGTCATCAACGATTTCTGTGTTTTCCACGGAGACGGGAAGCGCCGTTGTTGCAGCGGCTTCACTTGTTTCCACCAAGGCCGGAGAAGCCGTCGGCATTTCGGCCGAGGTCACTGACACGGGAAGGGGCGTCCCCGCCGAATTCGTTTCCCCATGAGAACCCGCTATCCAATAAATAGCGCTCCCCGCCACGATGGTCAATGGTACGGTCACCAGGGCACCTTTCGCCCAGAGTGAAGTGGTGCCTCCGCTTATTCCCGCTGCCGCAGCCCGATTTCCCCAGGTGACCGTTGCGGTGGCCACCAGTCCCATGATCGCCTTTTTTTGTCCGCTGAATTCCCGTGCAGGTTTTGATTCTTCTTCCAGATGCTGCAACAGATTGTCGCTCAAGGTCTGACGTGCCCGCTGGAGCCGTTTCTTCGCCGCTTCCCGATTGATGTCCAGCGTCATGGCAATCTCTCCCGTGCTCTTCCCCGTGAAGTAGTGAAGCAACAGAATTTCCCGATCATCCTCCGAAAGTTGCGCGATCTCGCTCCGCAGGAGTTGACGGAGCTCTTCTCGGGAGGCGTCCGGCACGGTGGCTTGTACCGTCGTGGTCTCCCCTTCTATCGGGTGTTCCCGTTGCCTTTTCTGGCGAAGTTTCACGGCGATGCGTCGGGCAATCGTAACGACCCATCCTTCGAATTTGCCGGGCTCTCGCAAGGTGTGCAGGGTCGTAAAGGCCGAGAGGAAGGCCTCCTGGGTGGCATCCTCCGCGTCGGCGTGATTATGGAGTTGTGCGTAGGAGACGGCGTAGACCGCCGGGAGATAGCGTTCCACGAGGGTGTCGAAGCGCTCTCGCCTGCCAGACAGTACCTGGCGGACCAGGCGCGCGTCCGATTGTTTCAATAAGGCAAACATTGGATTCCCTTTCCGTTATTGCGTTGGTGTTTGCCTATACTGTGCGCCGGGGTGGGCGTTTGGGGACATGATAGGGAAAGTTTTTTCATCGTGGGATTGTAGCACCCCGGGGACTGCACCGACATTGTCCATCGCGTTGTGGGTTGTTGTTGTTTTGGCGGACTTCGTGTCGTTGGGTTGGCGGGGAGGTTAAGACAGTCGGGGCCGTCCCCC